>JBDKRR010000420.1:0-3952 GCA_039683315.1 Sulfuricella sp. | reverse complement strand
TGGTTTTGATGAGAGTTGGAACTTCCATCATGGCACTTGATGCCGACAGCGGCTTCCGCCGCAGCCTCGGGACGGGGAAGTCCCTTTCATTCGTTAGCCATATCCAACAGCCGCCATGGAACCAAAGAAACTCGAAACACAAATTCGTAAGACTGGTTTCGTTCTAGAGAATCAGGTTGCGCAGATTCTGAAGTCCGCTGGATGGACCGTAATTAGTAACAAGTACTACGTCGACGATTTTGAAGAGAGCGTACGCGAGATTGATCTCGTCGCCTATCAAGTTCAGAAGGTGCAGCACTTCGACGTTTATACAGTGCTGGTCGTTAGTTGCAAGAAGAGTGAATCGAATGTCTGGGCTTTACTAGCGCGAGACATAAACTTGCGCGACCCGAACTCGGATTGGTGGCCTCTTCACGCTTGGACAAACGACAAAGCTCTTTTGTACCAATTAGACGAGCCGGGGGCGGCGAAGCGTTATCACGAAGGGGGTGCGTCCCTCGGGGTTCAGGAGGCTCTTAATCTGCCTTCGGTAGAAGTCTTTGCGTTTCAAGAGATGGATCGGTCAAGTGGCTCTCCGCAGAATGACAAGCCCATTTTTTCAGCAGTTACATCCCTGATGAAGGCGCAAGCATACGAACTCGGCGCCTTACCCCTCCGCAAAAAGGCGCCATCGATTTACCAATTCAATCTACTGTCGGTGGTAGACGCTGAACTGGCACGGTTAATGTTCCGTGGCGATGACATAACAGCAACAGAGGTCGAGTCTGAACATTACCTTGCCCGCTACATCGTCAAAAAGAAAGAGACGTTCTCCCGTATTCGTTTTATTCGGTCGAATGTATTCGCTGATGTGTTGAAAGACTATGGGCGCCTTCACCAAGCGAACGCCAAATGGTTTGGGTCACTTTGCGATTCCTTCTACAACGGAATCATGAAGGACTATCGTCGCAATAACGTACTGCTTGATGACTTCAAGAAGTTAGTTTCTTGGGAACTTGTGTGGCGCATACGCCAGACATTCAACATTACGGTTGAAATTGACAGTTACTGGTTCCACTGGGACAAGGAAGCTAGCCATGTTTCTATTGGTCTAAAGCTAGAGGGGAAAATGGTTGATTTCTTAAACGGCGACCCCCAATTCAACGCTTTAACAAAATCTGCGTTGGAAAAAATTTATCGCTATGCCGGGTCTTTTGTATTTGAGGTCGATGACATCCCATTCTAAGAAGCAAACCAGACTTCGACTTATGGGACCTGTTTTTCGCCACAACCGTGTAATTAGCGAAAGCTTCCTCCGGCTCAGTGCGGGCCAATTTTTAATGAACAGCGCGTTACACCAACCGTCCACCGCCGTATTTATGCCCCCGCGCCGTCCCGCTGCTGCAGATAGGCGCGCCACCCGCCAAACGCAGTGATGTCCACCGCATCCGCCACCCCGATCCCTTCGCAAATAAACCCATTCACCGTGCCCCCATCCTCCAGCTCCACCTTCCCGATCCCCAGCGGCGCAGGAATCCCCGCCACGAAGGAACCGAATTCGCTGACCGGCAGTTCCCACACCTCGCACTCGATAGCCGCGCCCCCTTCCGCCACCCGCACCAGCCCCGGCCGCTTGCCGTCCGGCAACGCATAAAAACGGTAGCAAGGCGCGGTGCGAGTGCCGGCAACCAGCCGCCCGCTGCGCTGCGTGAGCTGCCAGTTGAGCGGCAAACCACTGAGGTGTGCACCCACTACCGCCACCCGTACCTGACCGGACGGCAAGTCGCTGACGGCCGCGGACTCGGGCTGAGGCAGGCCGGTGGCGCCCAGCGTCGTGGCGACAGCCGCTTGCATGCGCCCGGCCAGATGCAGCAGCGGACCATCCTGATGGGCAGGCGCCACCAAGGTAATCCCGAAAGGCAGCCCATCCGTCTGAAACCCTGCCGGCACGGCGGTCGCCGCGTAATCCAGCAGATTCATGAAATTGGTGTAATAACCCAGGTTGGCATTGAGCCGGATCGGGTCGGCCTGCATGGCGGCGATGGGGTAGATCGTGCCGGCGGTTGGCGTGACCAGGCAGTCGATGCTGTCCCATACCCGGTCGGCCTCGCGCTTCAGCGCACGCAGGCGGTATTGCCCGGCGAAAGCGTCGGCGGCGGACAAGCGGCTGGCACCGGCGATGATGTCGCGCACCGGGGGAAATATCTTGTCTGCCTGGCTGTCGAAAAAATCCTTGATGGCGGCGTAGCGCTCCGCCACCCACGGCCCTTCGTAGAGCAGGCGCGCGGCTGCCAGGAAGGGCGCGAAATCGATCTCCACCGGATGGCCGCCGAGCGATTGCAACCGCGCCAGCGCCTCGCCGAACAGGCGCTCCGCTTCCGCGTTGCCGAAGAACTGCAGCTGATCGGCGTGCGGCACACCGAAACGGAACGCCTGCGCGCGGCCGAAATCGAAGCCGTGGCCCTGCACCGGGCGGGAATAGGGGTCGGACGCGTCGAACCCGGCCGCCACGGCCAGCACCTGCTCGGCATCCTGCGCCGACAGGGCGAAAATGGAGACGCTGTCGAGGGAGCGGCAGGCCGGCACCACGCCGCTGGTCGACAACCAGACGCAGGTGGGCTTGTGGCCGACGAGATTGTTGAACGCCGCCGGCACCCGGCCGGAACCGGCGGTGTCGGTGCCGAGGGAAAAACTCGCCTGCCCGGTGGCCACCGCCACCGCCGAGCCCGAGCTCGATCCGCCGGAGATGTAGGCCGGGTCGACGGCGTTGCGGCAGGCGCCGTAGGGCGAGCGCGTGCCATTGAGTCCGGTGGCGAACTGGTCGAGGTTGGTCTTGCCGAGCGGAATCGCGCCCGCGTCGATCAGGCGCTGCACCACCGCGGCGCTGTGTTCCGGCAGGTAGGCGAATTCCGGGCAGGCCGCCGTGGTGGGCGCGCCGGCCAGGTCGATGTTGTCCTTGATGGCGAAGGGGATGCCGTACAGGGGCAGGGCCGCCGGGTCCTTGCCTGCCAGGGCATCGGCGTAGCGGTACAGTTCTTCAGGCGAGATGCGGTGAATCCACACCGGGTTGCCGTCGTCGGGCCGCGCCAGCAGCTTTTCCACCAGTTGGCGCGGGGTGAGCTGGCCACCCAGATACATGCGGCGCAGGCTGGCGATATCGAGGGAAAAGTCGTCCATGGCTATTCTCCCTGCAGCACCAGCAGATCCTGTCCCGCCGCCACCTGGCTGCCTTCCTTGCAGAACAGGCGCAGCACCTTGCCGGACGCCGGGGCGGTGACGTTGATCTCCATCTTCATGGATTCGACGATCAGCAGGGTATCCCCTGCCTGCACCGTGTCGCCTTCCGCCACCTCGATTTTCCAGATGTTGCCCGCCACGTGGCTGGCCACGGCGCGGCTGTTGGGCGGCAGGTCCAGCTCGCTGTCGGTTGCGGCTTCCGCCACCGAGGCGTCGGAGGCGTAGTCGGCCTGGCCGCTGGCTTCCCAGCGCTCGCGTTCGGCGTCGAAGGCGGCCTGCTGGGTGGTCTTGAAGGCGGCGATGGAATCCGCGTTGGCTTCCAGGAACTGGTTGTATTCCCTGAGGCTGAAAGTCGTTTCCTCGACCTTGAGCTGGAAGCGCCCGGCAACGAAGTCCTCGCGCAGCTTCAGCAGTTCCGCCTCGGACACCGGGTAGAAGCGAATCTGGTCGAAGAAGCGCAGCAGCCAGGGCTTGCCGTCCGTGAAATTGGCGGTCTGCTTGTAGCGGTTCCACATCTGGATGGTGCGGCCGACGAACTGGTAGCCGCCGGGGCCTTCCATGCCGTACACGCACATGTAGGCACCGCCGATGCCGACCGCGTTCTCCGGCGTCCAGGTGCGCGCCGGGTTGTACTTGGTGGTCACCAGCCGGTTGCGCGGGTCCAGCGGCGTGGCCACCGGCGCGCCGAGGTACACGTCGCCCAGGCCCATCACCAGGTAGCTGGCGTTGAACACGA
>JBDKRR010000419.1:0-4751 GCA_039683315.1 Sulfuricella sp. | reverse complement strand
CTTTAGCCATTTTCATCCCATGCCGCGGGGTAATCCGCGCCATACGGTGGAAGTCAATCTGGACGCACTGCGCCGTATCGGCGTCTATCCGAATGAAAGCGAGCGCGAACTGACTCTGGTGCCGGGGGATGCAGTTGCGACTGAGATGAAGCGGCGACTGGCGCAGGAAGGCGTGGCGGAGAAGGGTTTTATCCATATTCATCCTGCCTCGCGCTGGTTATTCAAGTGCTGGCCGGCCGGCCAGATGACTGCGCTGATACAAAGTCTGCAAAATCAGGGTTATCGCATAGTCGTCACTGCAGCCCCTGACGATGCCGAGCTGAAAATGGTCCGGGACATACTGGCCCCGTTGGAACAGGGCGTGGTGGATTTATCAGGCCAGTTAAACCTGAAGCAACTGGCCGCCCTGAGCGCCATGGCACAACTCTTTATCGGCATGGACTCCGCGCCTATGCATATTGCTGCGGCGATGAAAACGCCGGTGGTGGTCCTGTTCGGACCAAGCGGCGAAAAAGAGTGGGGCCCGTGGCAGGTACCGCAGCGGGTGCTGGTTTCGAGTCATACCTGTCGTCCGTGCGGTAATGACGGCTGCGGCGGCGGAAAAATTAGCGAATGTCTTGGTGCGATTTCAGTGGAACGCGTGCTTGATGCGGTGGCGGAACTGTTGCGGCAGCCATGAAACTCGTGGGATGCCTCAGGCCGTAAAAATCCGGGTCAGCCACGCCCCTATATCGGCAATTTCTTCAGCGCATACGGAATGGGACATGGAGTATTCGTGCCATTCCACCGCGTAGCCCTGCTGCCGCAGCAAATCCCGCGATGCCGCGCCATGATCGAGCGGTATCACGCTGTCCGCCGTGCCGTGAGCCATAAACATCGGGAGACTGGTGTTGGCGGAACTGGCTTCTGCCGCCAGCGAGTGGGGCAGCGGCAGGTAGGTGGAAAGCGCCAGCACTCCAGCCAAGGGGGCGTCGTAGCGCAGCCCGGTGTGGAGCGCAATGGCACCGCCCTGGGAAAATCCGGCAAGAACGATGCGCGTGGAAGCGATGCCGCGTTCGCGTTCCCGGTGGATCAGTGCCTCGAGCCGGTGCTGTGAATTGCGGATTCCCGCCGCGTCTTCTTCCTGGCCCAGGTCGAGACTTTTCACGTCATACCAGGCGGGCATGACGTAGCCGCCATTGATGGTGACCGGCAGAGATGGGGCATGGGGGAAGATGAAGCGAATTTTTGCGCTCGCCGGCAGACCTAGTTCCGGCACGATAGGGGCGAAGTCGTGGCCGTCGGCGCCCAGGCCGTGGAGCCAGATGACGGCGCTATCCGGTGAATCGCTCGTGGTGATTTCAAGCGCGTTCATCAGCCTTTTGCCACTACGTCGAATCCAGCCCGAACATAATCAGCTCCCCGCTCCAGCGCGGGTTGCAAGCGAATGGTGTAGGATTTTCCCTGCGCCTTGAGCTGTACCAGCTTGCCTTGCGCATAGGTTTCACATGGTAACAAAAGGCTGCGTCCCAACTGAAGTTTGCTTAGCTCGGGCAGATACACGGCTGCCGTCGGCTCGCCGTTCTCGCCCGGCAGCGGGTGCAGCTCTACCAGCAGCGGAGTCTGGCTCAGTGTCTGGATTCCCGCCTCCACCTTGCGTGGCGGTTCGTTGCTAATGCGGCGTACAAGGCCGATGCCAAACCCTTTGCCTTGCGCTGCCTTGAGTCCCACCAGGGTGCCGATCCGCAACTGGCTGGCGGTGTTGCGGGTAAAGGTGACGCCGTAGCCGCTCAGCGATTCGTTCTCCACATGCCATTGCTGAGCATTGGGCTCGAACAATTCCGGTCCGCCGCTTGGCACGGGATTGGACGCTTGCGCAGCGTCGTTGTCTTCCGACACGCTGTAGACGGCTGCCATGCCGGTTTTCCTGATGGTCTTCTGGTCGCCCTGCAGAAAGGTGACGATATTGGCGAAGTTGGTCGTCACCAGCAAAGACTTTTCCGCCGCCACTCTTTCATGCTTGCGCGTGGTGCTTGTCCCAGACCAGCGCTGGGCGATTTCTTCGATCAGTTCGAGTCCGGCGGGTAGGCGGAAGTCCTCGCCGAGATTCAGGCGCGCAGGCAGTTCGCCCTGCTTGAGCCGCTCGACAGTTTTGTTGATGGTGACCAGCATCAGTTCGATGCCCCAGTAGCGGTATTTCTCTCCCAGCATGTTGCGGCGCAGTTTTCTGGCGGGTTTCATGTCGCCGAGATTGACGGCGTACACCTGGCGTTGCGGGCGGAAGTCTGCCTCGATTACCAGGCTTCTGGCCCAGCTGTCGAGCCAGGTGTCCACCATTTCGATCTGCGCGGGAGTGAGGCTGGCGGGGTTGGCCAGGTGGAGCATCATCGCTTGCATGTATTCGCTGGCGCAACTGGTGTCGTCGTGCTGCGGGTAGAGCTGCACCGGCACCCGGTCGAAATTCTCGAGTTCCGCGAACAGATAGAGGCGGTGCAGATGGCGCCATGTTTGGTGTTCCACCGGCAGGTAGCAGATATGGTTCCACTTCGCCTGCATGGCATGGAAATGCAGCGCCTTGGCTGTCAGCAGCGGGATTTGCTCGCGTATTCTGGCGCTGCCGGGGTGTCTTGCATAAATACGCAGGCACGACTGGTAGGCGGTTGCCATTTCCTCCCAGAACAGCAATATGGTGGGTAGCAGCTTGCGTGTGGGGGAGGTGGGGTCGTCTAGTGCGGCGAGATATTCGCGGCACAGGGTTTCTTGCAGGGAGCGAGCTTTTTCGTCCAGATAGAGCAGAACGCGAATGCGTTCCTTGAGTGAAGTGTCGGAATTCTTGTTGAGGCTGTCGAGGGCTTTGATGATTTCCTGCTGCGCCTGGTGGATGTCGTTCTGCGGCAATTCCTGCACCCAGATCGTGGCGGATTTCAGGTCTCCGACCGGATCGTCGTGTTTCCTGCGCAACAGGGCGTTAATCAGTCCCTTGAAATCAAACATTATTTTTCCCCTTGCAGCATCGTCCTCATGGGCGCAAAGCGGATTTCGGGCGGAATACCTGCACCGTATCCGGCTTGGTCTCCAGGTAAGGGCCGCCGATCAGGTCGATGCAATAGGGCACAGCGGAAAAAACGCCATCCAGCGTTTCCTTGATGGCCTTGGGTTGGCCGGGGAGGTTGAGGATCAACGCCTGTTTGCGAACCACACCCATCTGGCGCGAGAGAATGGCTGTCGGCACGTATTTCAGGCTTACCGCGCGCATTTGTTCGCCGAAGCCATCAAGCACCCGGTCCGCTACCGCCAGGGTGGCTTCCGGAGTAACGTCGCGTGGCGCCGGTCCGGTGCCGCCGGTGGTGAGCACCAGGCAACATCCTTGCTCGTCCACAAGTTCCTTCAGCGCAGCTTCGATCAGTTCCTGTTCGTCAGGGACCAAACGTGTCAGTGCCTGCCAGGTGGTGGACAGTGTCGTCTCCAGCCAGGCCTGCAGGGCGGGAATACCCTGATCTTCATATATCCCCTGATACGCGCGGTCACTCACCGTGACCAACCCGATTTTTGCCGCGCTTTGTGACGCTGCTGTCATGTGGATTTCAGCCTAGCTCAGCTTTCCGTGACATTGCTTGTATTTCTTGCCGGAGCCGCACGGGCAAGGGTCGTTACGGCCAACCTTGTCGCCGCCGCGGACGAAGGGCTCATGCTTGTCTTCTTCGTCTTCGCTCTCGATTTCGTCGTCCTGTCCCAGTGCCTCGGCGTAGTCGGCATGGTGGTACTGGATGTTGTCGGCGGGAGCGAGCTGATCTTCCACAGCGGTCACGTCATCCTCGCTCTTTACCTGCACCGTCATGGTGATCTGCGTGACTTCGGCCTTGATGCGTTCCAGCAAGGCGGAGAAAAGTTCGAACGCTTCGCGCTTGTATTCCTGCTTCGGATTCTTTTGTGCATAGCCGCGCAGGTGGATGCCCTGGCGCAGATGATCCAGCGCCGCGAGGTGCTCGCGCCAGTGGGTGTCCATGCTCTGCAGCATGACGGCGCGCTCGAAGTGATGCAGCACTTCGGTACCCACCTGTTCCTGCTTGGACTGATACTGTCCGTGCGCGGCTTCGATGATGCGGCGCAGCAAGCCTTCCTCGCCCAGCTTGGCGTCTTCTTCCAGCCATTGGGTCAGTGGCAGCTGCAATTGCAGTTCCGCGAATAGTGCCTTCTCCAATCCGGGCACATCCCATTGCTCTTCCATGCTCTGGTGGGGAATGTACTGGCTGAAAGTCTGACCGATGACGTCTTCGCGCATGGCGCGGGTGGTGTCGGAAATATCTTCGGTCTCGAGCAGTTCATTGCGTTGCGCGTAGATGACCTTGCGCTGGTCGTTCGACACGTCGTCGTATTCCAGCAACTGCTTGCGCATGTCGAAGTTGCGTGCCTCCACCTTGCGTTGTGCATTCTCGATGGCCCGCGTGACCCATGGGTGCTCGATTGCCTCACCCTCCGGCATCTTGAGGCGTTCCATGATGGCGGCGACGCGGTCGGAGGCGAAAATGCGCAGCAAGGGGTCTTCCAGCGACAGGTAAAAACGGCTGGAGCCGGGGTCGCCCTGGCGTCCGGCACGCCCGCGCAGCTGGTTGTCCACGCGGCGCGATTCGTGGCGTTCGGTGCCGATGATGTGCAGCCCGCCGCTGCTCAATACCTGGTCGTGTACCTTCTGCCATTCCGCCTTGAGTGCGGAAATTCTCGCGGTCTTCTCGTCTTCGCTCAGAGATTCGTCGCTGCGGATGGCATGGAGT
>JBDKRR010000418.1:0-5994 GCA_039683315.1 Sulfuricella sp. | reverse complement strand
CGTTCCAGTATCCAGGGGAAAGTCAGCAGGTTGTCCAGCGACACCAGGATGGCTTCCTGCTCGCAGGCGCGTGCCTGCTGTTCCAGAGGCGCTTCATGCATCCGCGACAACACGCGGTTGCGCGCATTGCTGGCAACTTTCATCCACCCCGCAATGAACCCTTCCCCGGGTTTGTCCCCCGGTGCCTCGTTCAGCAACGCCCTGATGCCGCCGCAGTGGGCATGCCCCAGCACCACGATGTTTTCCACTTCCAGGTGGCGCACCCCGAATTCCAGGGCGGCGCTGGTGCCGTGATAATTGCCGCTGGTCTCGAATGGCGGCACCAGGTTTGCGACATTGCGAATAATGAACAAATCTCCCGGGTCGCTATCCGTCACGATGGCGGGATCGACCCGGGAATCGCAACATCCCACCACAATCGTCTTGGGCGACTGTCCCTGCCTGGTGAGACGGTCGAACAAGGCGCAATTTTCCTCGTAATTGTGGCTGCGGAAGCGCTTGAAACCTTCGACAAGTTTTTCAATGTGGTTCATGTTCGATTCTTCCTGAACTTGATGTTTCAACGTTCATCTCCTCAGGACCGCGTAAAGCAGGGATAATCATTTCAATCCGTCCACCATCATGGAGCGTGCATGGAAATCACCTGCTATCGTGACCCTGAATCGGCGCGCGAGCCACGCTTCCTGCCCGCCGCGACCTACAACCTGGCACATACGCTGCTGTCGCGCAGCCCCTCCGGCTGCCTGTTCATCCCGATCCGCGCCATGCAGTACCTGGCGGTCCTGGACGCCGAGGAACTGGTGTTCATCGACGGCGAGCGCAAGTGCTGGATCGACATCGCCTGGCAGGATTTCCGTCCGCAAAGGCGCGCCTCGCTCGATGAACCGGTTCCCTATCAGGCGGTATATTACCGCGCCGATGCGGAACAGCTCATGACACGCCTGCAAGCGGAACTGCCGCGCGCCCTGAAGGATCTGGCCGCCAAGGCGCGCTTCGACGGATCGGCACGGGTACTCAAGTTCCCGGCGCCGGAACACAACTGATTCGGCGGATTTATTCGTCCTCGCCCAGTTCTGGGTCCCAGCCCTCGCCGCGCGCAGCAGTGATCGCCTGCGCATAAAACCGCGTGTGCCGCTCGCCCAGTTCCGGCGGCAGACGGCTGGGCAAATGCGCGTAGGGTTCCCAGGCAGCGTAAACCTGCTCGTACAGGTTCTGCATGCGCGCGGAATCCCAGCCCGCGCAGGTTTCCGCTTCGGGCAGGATGCCGAATACCCAGGCATCGCGCACCATGCGCCCGAGGTGGGTCAGGCCGGCATTGGTATCCTGGTCGATACCGACATAAGTTTGCTGTGTCATCGTGTCAGTCCTGCATGAAGTAGTAGTAGTTTTTGGCTTCGGCTGCTGCGCCGGGATTCAAGAATCAGTTTGCCAAGTTCTTTCGTCATCGCGTTAATCCGGCGTAGAGAACTGGCAGCTTTTCAGGCAAACGCTCCACATGGTCCACGACCATGTAGTTCCGGGCCCCGAAAATCCGGGAAACGTATTGATCAGCCTTCGGGTCGAGCGACATGCAGAAAGTGGTCACGCCGCTACGCGCCATCTCCTCCACCGCTTTCTTGGTATCGTAACGCAGGTACTGCGGGTCGCGCACGTCGATGTCGGCCGGCTCGCCATCGGTGATCACCAGCAGCAGCTTTTTGGCTGATTTCTGCAGCTTCAGGTAATGCCCAGCATGGCGGATGGCCGCGCCCATGCGCGTGGAGAGCTGGCCGCTCATGCCCGCCAGGCGGGACTTCGGCAGTTCGCTGTAGGGCTGGTCGAAATCCTTGTAGCGGAAGTATTCGACGTTGTGGCGCCCGTCCGAGCAGAAACCGTGAATCGCGAAGGGGTCGCCGATCTTGTGGATGGCGTCCGCCAGCAACACAGTGGCCTGGCGCTGCAGGTCGAGCACGCTGTAGTCCTGCCCGCTCACCTTCTCGTTGGTAGATTCCGACAGGTCCAGCAGCACCATCACCGAAATGTCGCGCACCTTGCGCACCGAGCGCATCATGATGCGCGGGTCGGGCTGCTGCCCCATGCGGATGTCGATCATGGCGCGGATGGCTGCGTTGACGTCCACCTCGTCGCCATCCTCGAGCTTGCGGATGCGCGTCACGCCCTGGGGCTGCAGGGCGTCGAGCAGGAACTTGAGGCGGCCGATGGTGCGCTTGTGCTGTGCGGCGATATCGTCGATCAGCTGCAGGTCGCCGCCCTTCGGACGCTTTTCCAACACCGTGGCCCAGGCCGGGCGTTCGAGCTGGATCTGGTAATCCCACTCCGGGTAATGGTAGGGCTCGGAAACCGGCTCCTTGCCTTCCAGCTCGTTGAAGGACTTGCCCATGTCCTCGTAAGGGAAGAGTTCGGTACCCAGCACCCAGATTTCTTCCGCGTCGTCGCCGGCGGTTTCGACCTCGATTTCGTTGGCGAGCTCCATCAGGCTGACGTGCTTGCGCACCTGCCTGGGCGCTTCGTAACCCGCCGCCATGGCCTGTTCGAAATCGAATTCCTCGAATTCCCAGAAATAGCGGTTGTCATCGCGATAAGGCGCGCTGAGCAGGTCGCTGCGCGGATTGAACGGAATGCGCTTGGCCATAAACTCATGCGCGAGCTGCACGCCGATATCCCAGGACGCCTGGTTGCTGTCGAGGCGCTCCCCAGCCTGCTTGAACAATACCCGTCCCTGGGCGATCCACGGGTCGTCGTCCCGGTAGCGCTCATCCAGCAGGGCGCGCGCCAGGCGGTTGAGGTAATCCCCCGCCGAGTTACCCTGATCCGCTTCTATCGTGTGCAGCTGAGCCCACAGTAGTTTCAAGCCGGGAAATTTGCGAATAGCCAGGGTTTCCACGCGGGCGTCCTCGATCACGCTGATCACCGCCATCTGCCAAGGGTTGAGCGCCTCGGCCGAGATCGGCTCGCGGGTATGGACGAGATGGGCGGCACTGTGGGCCGCGGCGGCGCGGTACATTTCCAGGCCTGGCAGCTTGTTACCCTCTCCCCCAGCCCCTCCCCCGCTTGCGGGGGAGGGGAGAGAAAAATCATCATAGGCATCGGGCAGGTGAATGAAATAGCCTTCCACAAAAGGCCGGTAGCCTTCGCGCGTCTCGAAGTCGCCGGAAGTCGGCTTCATGAAGAAATCCCGTGCCCACAGGGCGCGCAAATACATGTTGATGCGGCGCTGCACGTCGACGAACAGCGTGCCCTTGCGCTCCTTCTGCAGCATGGCCTGGGATTCCCTGGATTGCAGGCTGAAGTAGTTGGCCTGCTCCGGGTAGTCGGTACGATGGGCGTGCGCCCCCCACAGCGCCCAGCGGCGCAAACCACCCAGGGTGAGCTGGCTGAACAGCGTCTCCAGGTTTTCCAGCATCGGGCGCACACCGCGCGGCGCCTGGGACAGCAGCGTATTGAGGAATTGCAGATAGGCGCGGAACAGCACCTCGTCGCCGAGGCGGCTGGCCGCCGTGGGCGCGGTGCTGAGCACCAGTTCGATCACCGCCCCCGAGGTCTTGGAGGCGAACGAAAGCGCAGTCTGCACCAGGTCCGGCACGGCGTCCTCGCCGATTTCCTTGGCCACCAGCGGCGCATGGTCGATCCAGGTGGCGATCAGCTCGTCACCCTTGCCCAGGCTCTTCAGCGCGGCAGCGCCTTTGAGGTAGTTGTCCAGGCCGCGCGCACTGAATACCTTGCCCGCTTCCAGCCACGCGGCCTGCAGGCTTTCCTGCAGCTCGGGGGAAAGCGAGCTGGTCAGTTCCCGGTAGTCTTCTAGATTGATGGACATAATCTGGTGAGGAGTGAGGGGTGAGGAGTGAGGGGAAAAACCCGCTTTTACTCCTCACCCCTCACTCCTATCTCCTCACTCAAAAGAAGGTTGTCACCGCTGCATCCAGCGCATCGCGCATGTCCGGATCGTCGGTGATCGGGCGCACCAGGGCGACGCGACAGGCTTTGACCGGATCGACGCCGGTGGCGATGAGGCTGCCGGCGTAGGTCAGCATGCGCGTCGAGATGCCCTCGTCCAGGCCGTGTCCCTTGAGGTTGCGGGCGCGTTCGGCGATGGAAACCAGCTTGCCGGCCACTTCCGCGTTGACGCCGGTCTCGTGGGCGACGATTTCGGTTTCGATGGCGTGTTCGGGATAGTTGAAGTCGAGCCCGCCGAAACGCTGCTTGGTGGACTGTTTCAAGTCCTTCATCAGGCTCTGGTAGCCGGGGTTGTAGGAAATCACCAGCTGGAAGTCGGGGTGGGCGTGCACCAGCTCTCCCTTCTTTTCCAGCGGCAGCACGCGACGGTTGTCGGTCAACGGGTGGATCACCACGGTGGTGTCCTGCCGCGCTTCCACCACTTCGTCCAGGTAGCAGATCGCGCCGTGACGCGCGGCGATGGCCAGCGGGCCGTCCTGCCAGCGCGTGCCGCTGGCGTCGAGCAGGAAGCGTCCGACCAGGTCGGAGGCAGTCATGTCTTCGTTGCACGCCACGGTGATCAGCGGCCTGCCCAGTTTCCAGGCCATGTGCTCGACGAAGCGGGTCTTGCCGCAGCCGGTCGGGCCTTTGAGCATCATCGGCATGCGCACGCTGTAGGCGGCCTCGTACAGTTCCACCTCGTCCGAGACGGGGCGGTAATAGGGTTCTTTTTCGATTCGGTATTGCTGGATGTCGTTCATGATCGTCTCCATCTGGCGCTAAACACAGGGGCGAAAAAAGCCGCGCTCTATATCATTTGCCTTGCGGCAGCCGCTTTCGTCCATGTGTCAAAAAATTTCCCGCCGCAGGTGATGAGGCTGCAGCGGGAAATATCAAAATATCAAACGGTCTTGCCGCGGAAAATCACCATGGCCGCGCCCTGCGACTGGTTGAAGTTGTTGTAACCGATCAGGCGCACGTGGTTGTCGGGGTTGGCCTTGTGACAGGCTTCGGCTTCCGCCAGCACCTTGTTCACGTCGGTTTCGCCGAACATCGGCAGCTTCCACATGTACCAGTAGGAATCCATCAGGTATTCCGGCTCGGTATGCTCGAT
Organism: Sulfuricella sp.; assembly: GCA_039683315.1. Taxonomy (GTDB): domain Bacteria; phylum Pseudomonadota; class Gammaproteobacteria; order Burkholderiales; family Sulfuricellaceae; genus Sulfurimicrobium. The sequence continues at coordinate 947 of JBDKRR010000418.1, read as the reverse complement.
GGCCGGGTTCCAGCCTTTGGATACCAGGTATTCCACCTGCTTCTTGATCTCGTCCGCGGTCAAGGCCGGCAGGTAGGAGAAGGTCTCGAACTTGCGGCTGGCTGGATCGCTGACGCGCGATTTGTAATCCATCACTTCACTCATTTCATAACTCCTTTATTCAGGTGAGGGGTGAGGCGGGAGGGGTGAGGGGAGGTATTTCGCCTCACCCCTACCCCCTCACGCCTCACGAATTTATTTATGCGCCACGTCCAGCTTGTCGACGGTGTCGAACTCGAACTTGATCTCTTTCCAGGTTTCCATGGCGATCTTCAGTTCCGGGCTGCTGGCTGCGGCCTTGGTCAGGATGTCCTTGCCTTCCTTCTCGATGGCAACACCCTGGTTACGCGCTGCCACGCAGGCTTCCAGCGCAACGCGGTTGGCTGCTGCGCCGGCTGCGTTGCCCCAGGGATGGCCCAGCGTGCCGCCGCCGAACTGCAGCACAGAGTCGTCGCCGAAGATATTCACCAGTGCTGGCATGTGCCACACGTGGATACCGCCGGAGGCAACCGGCATCACGCCGGGCATGGAGCCCCAGTCCTGGTCGAAGAACAGGCCGCGGCTGCGGTCTTCCTTGATGAACTCGTCGCGCATGGTGTCGATCCAGCCCAGCGTCGCTTCGCGGTCGCCTTCCAGCTTGCCCACCACGGTGCCGGAGTGCAGGTGATCGCCACCGGACAGGCGCAGTACCTTGGTCAGCACGCGGAAGTGGATGCCGTGGTGCGGGTTGCGGTCCAGCACGGCGTGCATGGCGCGGTGAATGTGCAGTAGCATGCCGTTGTTGCGGCACCAGTTGGCCAGACCCGTGTTGGCCGTCAGACCGCCGGTGAGGTAGTCGAGCATGATGATCGGTGCGCCGATTTCCTTGGCGAACTCGGCACGCTTGTACAACTCCTCCGGGGTCGGCG
>JBDKRR010000417.1:0-2566 GCA_039683315.1 Sulfuricella sp. | reverse complement strand
ATCATCCATCCTGACGGCAGCCTGAACCTGCAACACATCATGAAAGAGCAAAAGCCCGGGACGGCAGCAAAAGGCTCGGCAGCGCGTACTGCCGGCACGCCCCCCAAACGGGCCGTTGCGGCGGCAGATAAGCCGCGCATCACGATTTCGAAACTCACCCTGAAGGGCGGCCATGTGGATTTTTCAGACCACTTTATCCAGCCAAATTACTCGGCTCACCTGACCGGGGTGGGAGGCGATGTCAAGGGGCTCTCGTCGGACGCCAGTACGCTCGCCGAAGTGGCGCTCAAGGGCAGGGTGGATAACCAGGGGCGGCTGAATATCACGGGTACGATCAACCCCCTGTCCGGCAATCTGGCGCTGGATCTGCTGGCCAATCTGAACGATTTCGAGCTTTCTTCCCTGACACCCTATTCCTCCAAGTACGCGGGCTATGGCATCCAGAAGGGCAAGCTGTCCTTCGACGTGAAATACAAGGTCGAGAACCGCAAGCTGACTGCCGAGAATCACCTCTTCCTCAATCAACTGACTTTCGGCGACAAGGTGGAGAGCCCGAGTGCGACCAAACTGCCGGTGATGCTGGCGGTGGCGCTGCTCAAGGACCGCAACGGCAATATCGACGTCAGCCTGCCGATCTCGGGTTCGCTGGACGATCCCCAGTTCAGCGTTGGCGGCATTATCGTCAAGGTGATCGTGAATCTGATCGTGAAAGCGGTGACCGCTCCGTTCGCCCTGATCGGCAACCTGTTTGGCGGAGGCCAGGAACTGGCATATCTGGAGTTTGATTACGGCAAGGCCGAAATACCCGCAGGTGGAGAGAGCAAGCTGGAAAAAATTGCCAAGGCGCTGCGCGACCGCCCAGGCCTCAAGCTGGAGATAGCCGGTCAGGTGGATCCCGATCTGGATCTCGAAGGACTGAAGCGTGCCATGCTCGACCACAAGGTCAAGGCGCAGAAATTCAAAGACCTGCCGGGCAAAGCGAATGACGTTGCCGAGATCGATCAGGTCAAGGTCGAGCCGGCGGAATATGCAAAGTACCTGGCCAAAGCCTACAAGCAGGAAAAAATCCCCAATAAGCCGCGTAATTTGGTCGGATTCGCCAAGGATTTGCCGGTAGCTGACATGGAAAAATTGATGCTCGCTCATTTTCAGGTGGACGAAGATGATCTGCATGACCTGGCCAATCACCGGGCTCTGGAAGCCAAGGAATACCTGATCAACGATGGCAAGGTGGAGCCGGAACGCATTTTTATCGTGTCCAGGCTGGCTGCCAAGTCCGGGCAGGAAAAAGATGCCGCCAAGAGCAAACGCAGCCGGGTTGATTTTTCGCTCGGGGCGCGCTAATCGATTGGCCGTGGCATAGCACGAGGGCTGGATAGTCAAATCTACCTATTTATCTAGGTGAACAGCCCAATAGATTCGATGCATCAATAAACTAGACTCCGTTTGTGAGAAACTAAACGTCATTAATCATTATTTGGGCACTAAATTGCAATCCAGGATTTCCGACTTTTTCTCACGAAAACATTTGCCCAAATACCTTTTATCCCCCGTAACTGCCGTTTTGCTTGTCGCTTTCGTTATCGTCGACATTCTGGCGTTCTTGCGGAAACACCTGCGCCAATATTTTTTGTTGCCGCTCGCGGTCGTGCTGGTCCTCGCTTTAGTTGTCACTGGAATCCTGGCGTACCGGGAAGCGGAAACCTCCAGCTATCAGGCGCGCTATCTCAGCCGCCTTGCCGGCAAACTGCACTATGAGTTGAAGAAGGGTCCAAATCCCGGACTGCGCATTTCCCAGGCCGGACCCTACGATGTGCGCCTCGGCTACAGCCGTTTCCCCTCCATGATCAAACGGTTGGAGCAGAACGGGTTCGAGGTGAGCGCACAGGCGAGGATTTCTCCGCGCATGCAGGAACTCATCGACAAGGGACTCTTCGCGCCTTACCGGGAGAAGACTCAGGCTGGGCTGAGTATTCTCGATGAAAAAGGCCAGGTGCTTTACCAGGCCCATTTCCCAACACGAATTTATGAGCGCTTCGAGGCAGTTCCGCCTTTGCTGGTGAACAGCCTGCTCTTCATCGAGAACCGCGAACTGCTCGATCCTGATCACCCCAAGAGAAATCCGGCGGTGGAGTGGATGCGCCTCGCTCAGGCTGTCATCGACAAGATGATTCAAGCCGTCATTCCGGGCCATGACGTGCCGGGCGGCAGCACGCTCGCCACACAGATCGAGAAATTCCGCCATTCGCCCGACGGCCTGACTTTGACTGTCCATGACAAGATGCAGCAGATGGCTTCTGCTTCGGTGCGGGCTTACCTGGACGGGGAAAAAACGCTGCCCGCGCGCAAAGCCATCGTGGTGAGCTACCTCAATACTGTTCCGCTCGCAGCCGTGAACGGCTTCGGCGAGGTCAACGGGATTGGGGATGCGTTATGGGCCTGGTAAAGCACCTGGCCTTTTTCATCGAGAATACTCAGCCCAGCCTGAGTCTTCTCCCGGGAAGGCGCGAAGAGTCCCTTGTCGATGAGTTCCTGCATGCGCGGAGAAATCCTCGCCTGTGCGCTC
>JBDKRR010000416.1:0-4874 GCA_039683315.1 Sulfuricella sp. | reverse complement strand
CCCTGCAGCTCTTCCAGCACCGCGCCGATCCCCAGGCGCACCGCCATGCTGGCATCCTCGTCCGCCAGAAGTTCGATCAGCGCGAGCAGGCGCTGCGGGTCCTGGCGCGCCATTTCTTCCACTTTGGCGCGGCGGCCGTTCTTGAGCAGATAGAGAAAATAAGCCGGCATGCCCTGCGGCGAACCGGCGAGTTCTGCCCAGCGGCGCAATTCCGCGGGCGTCTGCGCACCTTCCAGATCGAATTCGCCGATCCTGACCCATGGCACCGAGCGCACGCCGAGTTGTTCCGCCCGTTCGGGGTGGACGGCGATGTTCACCACTTCGAGCATGCCGAGTGCGCTGTCCTTCACCAGCGCGCCCAGTCCTTCCAGCACCGCCGGGCAATGCGGGCAGCCTGGAGCAAGCAACATCAGGGCATCGGGAATAGTTCTATCCATCACAGTTCCAGTTGCAGCAGTTGGCGCAACAGCGGCAGCGTCACTGGGCGCTGCTGTTCCAGGGTATAGCGATCGAGCGCGTCCAGCACCGCCATCAGGGACGGCAGGTCGCGCCTCCAGTGGCGCAGCAGGTAATCCAGCACTTCCTGCGGCAGCGAAAAACCACGCGCCCGCGCATGCGCTTGCAGCGCCACGGCCTTTTCCTCGTCGTTGAGGCTATGCACCTGGTAGACCAACCCCCAGCCCAGCCGGGTCAGCAGATCGGGGCGCACATCCAGCCCTCCCGGCGCAACGGGGCCGCTGACGAGGAGTGCGCCCCCAGTTTCTCTTAGACGGTTATAAAGGTGAAAAAGTGCAATCTGTCCGTCCTGGTCGAGCCGCGCCACGTCGTCCACCGCCACCAGCCCGCCATCCTCCCATTGAAGCGGAATCTCACCCGGCACATAAACGGCCGGCCGCCCCCGCTGCTGCGCGGCATGTATCCAGGCGCGCAGCAGGTGCGATTTGCCGCTGCCGGGCTCGCCCCAGATGTAGACGAAACGTTCTCCCACACAGCCCTGCAGGACGGTGTGCAAGGCGTGCAGCAGTTCGGCGTTGCGCCCCGGGAGGAAATTATCCAGGGTGGGCGGCACATCGGCGGCAATATCGAGCAAGAGTTGTTTCATTAGGGGCGTTTTGCGGCTAATTCAAGTAAAATGGCAGGTTGAAAAGCAGATACTTTATCTTCCAGAAAGCGAGATTATAACTTGAGCCAGCCTACTTCTCTCAGCTACCGCGACGCCGGGGTGGACCTCGACGCCGGTGACGCCTTGGTGGAAAACATCAAGCCTTTCGCCAAACGCACCATGCGCCCAGAAGTTCTGGGCGGCCTTGGCGGTTTCGGTGCGATGTTCGAAATCGGCAAGAAATACCAGAACCCGGTGCTGGTTTCCGGCACCGACGGCGTGGGCACCAAGCTGAAGCTGGCTTTCATGACCGGCAAACACGACACCGTGGGCATCGACCTCGTAGCCATGAGCGTCAACGACATCCTGGTGCAGGGCGCGGAACCGCTGTTCTTCCTCGACTACTTCGCCTGCGGCAAGCTCGACGTGGCGACCGCCACCGACGTCATCAAGGGCATCGCGGCGGGCTGCGAACAGGCAGGCTGCGCGCTGATCGGCGGCGAAACGGCGGAAATGCCTGGCATGTATCCAGCCGGCGAATACGACCTGGCCGGCTTCGCGGTGGGTGCGGTGGAGAAAGATAAGATCATCACCGGCAAGACCATCGTTGCTGGCGACGTGGTACTGGGACTGGCTTCCAGCGGCGCCCACTCCAACGGCTACTCCCTGGTGCGCAAGATCATCGAACGTACCGGCATCGACCTCGACAGCGATTTCCACGGCCGCCCCCTGCGCGACGTGGTGCTGGCGCCGACGCGCATCTACGTCAAGCCACTGCTCAAGCTGATGGGCGAACTGCCGGTCAAGGGCATGGCCCACATCACCGGCGGCGGCCTGCTGGAAAACATCCCGCGCGTGCTGCAGCCGCACCTCACCGCCGTGCTGGACAAGTCCAGCTGGCCCATGCCGCCGCTGTTCTCCTGGATGCAGCAGGAAGGCAACGTCGCCGAGAAGGAAATGCACCGCACCTTCAACTGCGGCATCGGCATGGTGGTCATCGTCGCTGCCGAGCACGCCGACGCGGCAATGGCTTCGCTCAGCGCCAGCGGCGAGCAGGTGTGGCGCATCGGGCGCATCGAGACCAAGGCGGACGGGCAGCCCCAGACGGTCGTAAATTGAAGCGTATCGTCATCCTCATTTCAGGTCGCGGCAGCAACATGCAGGCGATCCTGGAAGCCAAGCTGCCGGTCGAGATCGCTGCCGTCATCAGCAACAAGGCGGATGCCAAGGGACTCGAAACGGCAGCCAGCCACGGCATCAACACCGCCGTGGTATACCACAAGCAATATTCCAACCGCGCTGACTTCGACACCGCGCTGGCGGCGGAGATCGACGAGTTCTCCCCCGACCTGGTGGTGCTGGCCGGCTTCATGCGCATCCTCACACCGGAATTCGTCACGCATTATCAAGGCCGCCTGATCAACATTCACCCAGCCCTGCTGCCGGCCTTTCCCGGCCTCAATACGCACGAAAAAGCCCTGCAGGAAGGCGTGCGGATCCACGGCTGCACGGTCCACTTCGTCACCCCCACCGTGGACCACGGACCGATCATCGTTCAGGCCGCCGTTCCGGTGCTGGACGACGACACGCCGGACACGCTTGAGGCACGGGTACTGGAGCAGGAACACCTGATCTACCCGCAGACCATCCGCTGGTTCGCCGAAGGCCGCATTTCGCTGGATCAGGGCAAAGTCACCGTGCGCATGAGCAGGGCGAACACAGCCGCCCTGCGCTCGCCCTGGGACGCGTGATGCGCCTGCGCCTGCTCCTCCTGCTCTCGGCATTTTTGACCAGCGTCGCGCTGGCCGCGCCGCCACAACAGGTTACGGTCAAGTACCGCGTCATCAAGAGCGGCCAGCTGGTAGGTGAGGTAAACGAGCGCTTCGAACGCAATGGCCCGCAGTACCGCATTGAAAGCACCACTACCGCCACGGGCATCTTCGCCCTGTTTGCCAGGGGAACCATCCGCCTCCAGAGCAGCGGCGAAATCACCAAAGACGGCCTGCGCCCCCTGCATTTCGAGCACCATCGCGGCGCCGATCCGGCCAAGCTGATCGTCGCCGACTTCGACTGGGGAAAACTCGTCGTCAGCCACAAATACGATGGCAAGGTCGAAACCGCCCCCTTGCTCCCGGGCACGCAGGACCGTCTCAGCCAGCTCTATCAGTTCATGTTCCAGGCACCCGGCAAGCGCGATGTGGACTTCAATATCAGCACCGGCCGCAAACTCTCGTTCTACCATTACCGCTTCATCAAGGAAGAAACCACCGCCGTGTCCGCCGGCACTTTTCAGACCATACACCTGAGCAAGGAACGCACTGCCGACGAGGATGGCATCGAATTGTGGCTGGCAAAATCGAGCCATTATTTCCCGGTGCGCATCGTATTCGACGAAAAGAATGGCAGCAGGCTGGAACAGCAACTGGAAAGCCTGTCGTTTAAGATGGACTAGCAGCGGTGGCCATCCCACGCATAACAGTCAAACGCTTAAAGTGGGCGCTTGGACTGTCGCTGCTGGCCCACCTCATCGTCACCTTCGGCCCGTCCATCAGCGTCCCTGACTATCGCCCCGACCCCGTCGTTCTTGAGGCCACCATTACGAGCGGACCGCCCTCGCCGCTACCAGTCCCCAGCCACGCAAGCAAGACGCGTAAACCCTCCCGCAAGCACGCATCGCCGTTTCCTTCTGCGCCTCAGCCACCAGCCGCGCCGCCAGCGCCCGAGCCGGCGCCTGAAACCGCCCCCGCCAAGGCAGAAAACACGGCACCGCCGGCAGCGGAACCCGCTGTAACCGAAACGCCGGCGGATAATGCCATCCCCCTGCCCGAGCAAGCGACAATCCGCTATGCGCTTATAAAGGGCCGGGAAGGCTTCGTGGTGGGCAAAGTGCAACAAACCTGGAAACGTGACGGCACCCATTACGCGATCGACCAGGTCGCCGAGGCCAGCGGAATCGTTTCGATTTTCGTCAGCGGCCGGCATGTGCAGATCAGCCAGGGAGAGATCACTCCACAAGGTTTAAAACCCACGTCCTACTGGGTGCAGCGCGGCCAGACTGCGGACAAGACCGACAGCGCCCGTTTCGACTGGGAAAGTTCGCAGCTGAATTTCGGGACCGGCGACGACACGCGCACCGTGAAGCTGCCGGACGGCACACAGGACTTGCTCAGCTTTCTGTACCAGCTCGCCTACGCCCCGCCGCAGCAGGGCGCCAGTACCCGCCTCTACATTACTACCGGGCGCAAGCTGGACAACTACGGCTATCAATCGCTCGGCGAGGAAACGTTGGATACCGGCCTGGGCCCGATCAAGACATTGCATATCGGCCAGGCCCGCCAGCAGGGGGAAGAAAACACGGAAATCTGGCTGGCAACAGAGTATCATTACCTCCCGGTCAAGATCCGTTACACCGACAAACAAGGCGGTGTGATGGAACAAACCGTCACCGCCATCAAAGTTCAATAATCATGTCCACTCCCGCTTCCAGAACGACCACGTCCATCCCGGTTTCCCGCTTCGGCCACCTCGTCCACGCCATGAAAAATGTCATGACGCTGCGCGAACCCGCCGACGCCAATCTGCATTACTACTTCCGCGTCAACCGCGAACTCGGCGGCCAGGATCGCGCCTTCATCGCCGACAACATCTACGCCGCCCTGCGCCGCAAGCGCCTGCTCGAGCACCTCAACGGCGCCCTCTCACCTAACTCACTCCCAGAGGGAGAGAGGGACGGAGTTTCACTGCGTGAGACTGGCATTGCAGCCAGTCCACG
>JBDKRR010000415.1:0-7486 GCA_039683315.1 Sulfuricella sp. | reverse complement strand
TGGTTACCGCGATGATTCTTGCCATGGTTACACCCTGATAATTACCAAATGCAGCTGTGCCTCGAGCCCTGGCACATTGAGGGAAACGACTTCGACTTGGCGGAATTCGCCCGGCAGTTGCGCCAGTTCGTCGTGCGGATATACGCCTTTCATCGCCAGCAGAGTCCCGCCCGGACGACAAAGGTGCGCACTCAGGCGAACGAACTCGGACAAATCGGAAAAAGCGCGTGATATCACCGCATCAAAAAGCTGCGGTGGCGCGTAAGTATCGACGCGCACACATTCCACCTCAACCTTGCTCAATTCCAGCTCGATGCATGCCTGGCGCAAAAAAGTGGTTTTCTTGTGGTTGCTGTCCAGCAAGGTTATCTGCAATTCCGGCCTGACAATCGCCAATGGAATGCCCGGCAATCCTGCACCGCTCCCCACATCGAGCAAGCGCCCCTCTCCTACGTAGGGCAATACTGCCAGACTGTCCAGAAGATGCTGGTAAAGCATGTTTTCCGGATCTCTAACCGCGGTCAGGTTATAAACTTTGTTCCATTTCTGCAGCAAGGCAATGTAACTCAGCAGGCGATCCCGTTGCGCTTTGCTCAAGGAAAGCCCCATTTGCTCCAGCCCGGCTGCTAGGCGTTCATCAAGGCTCATGCACTTTTCCGTTCCGCACGGCCCTGCACGCGCTTCAGATAAACCAGCAGGAGCGAAATCGCCGCCGGCGTTACGCCGGAAACACGGGCTGCCTGACCAAGCGTCTCGGGCCGGAACTGCGCCAACTTCTGCTTCACCTCGATCGACAGCCCATGCACCCGGTTGTAATCCATGTCCGGCGGCAGACGCAGCGCCTCGTAATGGTGGTGGCGCTCAATCTCGTCTTGTTGACGCTCGATGTACCCTTGGTATTTGGCCTGAATCTCAACCTGTTCCGCTACCTGCGCATCTTCCACTCCCGCCCCCGCTCCCGGCAACGAGATCAAGGAACGATAGTCGACCTGGGGACGGCGCAGCAGATCGAACAACGAATATTCGCGCTCGATGGCCTGACCGAGCACCCGCTCCGCCGAGGCCGCATCGATTATTTTTGGATTTACCCAAGTACTTTTCAGGCGTTCCTTTTCCTGCGCCACCGCTTCGCGCTTACGCTCGAAGGAGCTCCAGCGAGTGTCGTCCACCACCCCAAGCTGGCGCCCGATTTCCGTCAAGCGCAGATCGGCGTTGTCCTCCCTCAACAACAAGCGGTACTCGGCACGACTGGTAAACATGCGGTACGGCTCGGAAACGCCGCGCGTAATGAGGTCATCGACCATCACGCCGAGGTAGGCCTGGTCCCGGCTCGGGCTCCAGGCTTCTTTCCCGGCCGCAGACAAAGCCGCGTTGATTCCCGCCAGCAAACCCTGTGCGGCAGCCTCCTCATATCCCGTTGTGCCGTTGATCTGACCGGCAAAAAATAGCCCCTGGATTGCCTTGTTCTCCAGCGAGCTCGTCAACCCACGCGGATCGAAGTAATCGTATTCGATAGCGTAGCCGGGACGGGTGATGTGGGCATTCTCGAACCCGCGCATCGACCGCACCAGCTCATACTGCACGTCGAATGGCAGGCTGGTGGAGATGCCGTTGGGGTAAATTTCGTGAGTCGTCAGCCCCTCGGGTTCGACAAAAATCTGGTGCGCGTCCTTGTCGGCAAAACGCATGATCTTGTCTTCGATGGAAGGACAATAGCGCGGCCCGACACCCTCAATCACACCGGAGTACAGCGGGGAACGATCCAACCCACCACGAATGATTTCGTGCGTACGCGCGTTGGTACTGGTAATCCAGCAAGACACCTGGCGCGGATGCTGTTGTACCGAGCCCAGATAGGAAAAGACCGGCGCCGGATCGTCCCCGGGCTGCTCAGTCATGACCGAGTAATCCAGGCTGCGTCCGTCAATGCGCGGCGGCGTCCCGGTTTTGAGGCGCCCCACCGGCAGCTTCATTTCCCGCAACCGGTGCGCCAGGCTGACAGCAGGCGGGTCGCCGGCACGGCCAGCCTGATAACTGGTCAGCCCCACATGTACCAGCCCAGCAAGGAAGGTTCCCGCTGTCAGCACCACGGCGGGCGCCTCGAAACGCAGGCCGAGTTGAGTAACGACACCGGTAATTTTTTCTCCGAGCAAGGTAAAGTCGTCAACCGCTTGCTGAAACAGCCATAAATTCGGCTGATTCTCGAGTCGCGTACGTATCGCCTGCTTATACAACAGTCGGTCGGCCTGTGCACGGGTGGCGCGAACCGCCGGCCCCTTGCTGGAATTCAGCGTGCGGAACTGGATTCCGCCTTCGTCGGTGGCCGCCGCCATAGCGCCACCCAAGGCGTCGATTTCCTTTACCAGATGGCCTTTACCAATCCCGCCTATCGCAGGATTGCATGACATCTGCCCGAGCGTCTCGATATTGTGGCTCAAGAGCAGCGTTTTGCGCCCCATACGCGCCGCGGCAAGCGCCGCCTCGGTGCCGGCGTGGCCGCCGCCGACCACGATTACGTCGAATTTTGTGGGAAACCGCATGGGGAAATTAGTTCTGTGGTTCAGGGGAGAGAATGATACGACAAAAAAAGGCTGCGCGTTAGCCTCTCGCGCTTCCCACCCGCTGCTGTTTCACGTGAAACAACAACGAACACATGTATTATCAGCTACTTACCGATACAAAACCGGCTGAATATCTCGCCCAGCAAATCATCCGCGCGAAATTCGCCAGTAATGGTGCTTAATGAATTCTGTGCCAGCTTTAATTCTTCAGCGAAAAATTCCAGTTGGCGCCAGTTTGTTTCGGCATTGTCGATATGTCCCTGAGCGCTTCTCATGGCGCGTAAATGACGCTCGCGTGCCATGAACGCCCCCTCCCCGGTTTGCTCCCAGCCCGCCTGCTCGAGCAGTCGTTGGCGCAGCTCGTCCATGCCCGCCCCAGTTTTTGCGGAGACGAATACTGTCGAGCCGTCCTCGCGAGCGCCCATCGCGGCAGGCTCAGGCAAGAGATCGATCTTGTTGAAAACCTTAAGCAGCGGAAGGCGCGCTGGCAACCGGCCCAGAATCGCACGATCCGCCTCACTCTCGCCCTCTCTCGCATCGAGCAATAACAGCACTAACGAGGCTTTTTCCACCGCATCCCAAGTGCGGGAAATACCGACCTGCTCGACCTCGCAGGTCGTGTCGCGCAAGCCCGCGGTATCGATGATGTGAAAGGGCACTCCCTGTATGTCGATTTCTTCGCGTACGGTGTCGCGGGTGGTGCCGGCGATCGGAGTGACTATAGCGATTTCATCGCCGGCCAACTGATTAAGCAGGCTGGACTTGCCAACGTTCGGCTGGCCGACTAGCACCACATGCACCCCTTCGCGCAGCAAATTGCCCTGCTTTGCGCTGACAAACAGGCGCTGTTGCAGCTGCCTGATATGCGCGAGCTTGCCCAGAGCATCCGCTGCTTCAAGAAAATCAATATCTTCGTCGGGAAAATCGATGCAGGCTTCCACCAACATCCGGAGATCGATCAAGCGCGCCACGATTTCATGAATGGCGCGGGAGAATTCTCCCTGCAGAGAGCGCATGGCGCTCTTAGCCGCCTCTTCGCTACTGGCATCGATCAGGTCTGCGACACTCTCGGCCTGTGCCAGATCGAGCTTGTCGTTGAGAAAGGCGCGTTTGGTGAACTCTCCGGGTTCGGCCAGGCGCGCGCCGAGGTTCAGGCATCGCTTTAGCAGGCGCTGCATCACGGCGTTTCCCCCATGACCCTGCAATTCAAGCACGTCTTCACCGGTAAAGGAATACGGCGCGGGGAAAAACAGCGCGATACCCTGGTCTATGATCGAACCATCAGCGTCTTGGAAATCGCTTAAGGTCGCAAACCGCGCACGCATAGTTTTACCTAATAGAGCCCGGACGAATTCATCCAGACCCTTCCCCGATACCCGCACCACACCAATACCACCTCGCCCGGGGGCGGTGGCGACTGCGGCAATCGTATCAGCGTTTGCCATGCCCCTTGGCAGCCTGTTCCTGTTCCGCATTGCGCGTGATCTGCCACTGCTGGGCGATGGAGAGCGTGTTGTTCACAACCCAGTAAAGCACCAATCCGGCAGGGAAGAAGAAGAAGAAAATACTGAAGGCGAAGGGCATCACCATCATAACCTTGGCCTGGATAGGATCCGGCGGCGTCGGGTTAAGTTTGGTCTGAATCAGCATGGTAATACCCATGATAATGGGCAAAACGTAATAGGGATCGGCGGCCGAAAGATCCTGAATCCAAAGCGCGAAAGGAGCGTGACGCATTTCCACGCTGGCCAACAAAACCCAATACAATGAAATGAACACAGGTATCTGCACCAGAACAGGCAGGCAACCGCCTAATGGGTTTACCTTCTCGGTCTTGTACAGGTCCATCATGGCCTGATGCAGACGCTGACGGTCATCGCCATATTGCTCTTTCAGTTTCTGCAGTTTTGGCCCAAGAACTCGCATGTGCGCCATGGAACGGTAGCTTTTTGCGGAAAGTGGATAAAACGCCAGCTTGATCAACACCGTGAGCAAGATGATGGCAACACCCCAGTTGTTGACACCCTTATGAATCATGGACAGGACCCAGAACAGTGGAGCGGCTATGACTGTGAGCCAGCCATAGTCCACGGTCAGATCCAGACCGGGAGCGAGCTTGCTGAGTTTTTCCTGTTCTTGTGGGCCGGCATATAAGGGGACGGAAACATCCCCATCTGCGCCTGGAGCAATGGTGCCTACTGGCAGAATCACCCCTGCGGCAAAAAGTTTGTCCGCCAGTTTCTTGGTATAGAACTCGCGCGCCACACCATCCTTCGGCAGCCAGGCACTAAAGAAGTAGTGCTGCAGCATGGCGACCCAGCCATCCTTGCTCTGCTTTTCAAAACTGGCCTTGTCTTTTTCGATGTCGGAGAAACTCACCTTCTGGAATTTTCCCTTGTCGGTATAAACAGCCGGTCCGGTGTAGGTTTTAACGAACCTAGGGTCCCCGTCCGGCGTTGATTCGTCCCGCACCAACTGGTAATAAGCGTTAGGTGCTATGGCTGCAGTACTGCCGTTATGAATTTTATATTCCACATCGATTACGTAACTATCCCGGTGGAAGGTAAAAATCTTTTCCACCTTGATACCTGCAACCTCGGGAGCAGTCAGCGTTACGCGTAGATCCTGGGCCCCATCTGCCATTCTGTAATCGCTCGCTTGGGCCGTGTACCGGGTTTTGTGACTTGGCAGACCGTTGCCCAGAAGGCCTGATTGAGCCACGTAAATGTGGGGTTTTTGATCAGCGAAAAGGATAAAGTTCTTGTTCTTGTCGACCGCGTCGTGATGCTTCAACAATTCCAGGTGGCGGATGTCGCCACCTGCAGTATCGATTACCACGTTCAAGGTATCGGTACTTACTCGCAGCTTTTCTCCCTTATCCATCTGCGGCAGTAAATCAGGAGCGGTAGCGGGTGGTGTTGCACTCAGGGCTGTACTTGGGACCGGTGTCGTAGACGCAATCTGAGACGTTGCGGTTTGCACGGGTTGAGCGGGAATGGGGTGCTGTTCCTTTTGCCACGAATCCCACAACATCATGATCGAAAAAGAAAACACGACAAACAATATAAGTCTTTGGGTATCCATGGTTTACCTAAGGTAAGGGATCATAGCCGCCATCGTGCCAGGGGTGGCAGCGGCCAACGCGTTTGATACTCAGCCACAGGCCCTTGGTGGCGCCGTATTTTTTGACAGCTTGGGACGCATATTCTGAGCAGGACGGCGTAAAACGGCAAGAAGGTCCAAGCATGGGGCTGATTAAATATTGATATGCCTTGATCGCCATCAGCAAAATTCTAGTCATGATTCACCCCCTGACAGAGGGACAGGAAATTTCACTCTCAGACGCGAAAATTGCAACCGCAGTTCCTGTGCAATGCTAGCATAATCGGCCTGTGTGAAACTTTTTCGTGCTCTCACGACAATATCCAGACCTCTCAACTCGTATTGCTGTAAACGGAATACTTCCCGCGCTATGCGCTTTATGTAATTGCGCGACGTCGCCAGACGCGCCGTTTTTTTACTGACAATTACTGCCAGACGCGCAAAATCCTTTTTTCCGGGTTTGACAATAAGCTGGAAGTGCTCGCTGGAGAAGCGACAATTGAAACTAAAAACGGATGAAATATCATCCGTTTTTACTAAATGCTTTGGCTTGGGAAATCCAAAGCCGTTCACGCAGATAAGACCTTGATCAGACAGCCAGACGCGACCTGCCACTTGCGCGGCGAGCATTGATAATGGCTCGACCAGCTGCCGTTTTCATTCTGGCACGAAAGCCATGGGTGCGTTTGCGTTTGACAACGGACGGCTGAAAAGTACGTTTCATGATTCTTCCTCTTGCATTTACAGAGACTGTGAACCGACAATTAGACCACTTTGGCTAATCATCTGTCAACCATAATTAATCACCTAGTCTGTGGATAAGTCCAGCCATTCGGACTACAATATCTAGTCATTAACCGGCTTAATATTATTTTAAATGCCGGCTTTAACTGTATTCAGCGTCTAGGCATTCAATGGAAACTTTCTGGCAAGCTTGTCTGAGCCGTTTTGAGCAAGAGCTTACCCCGCAGCAATTCAATAACTGGATTAAACCCCTCCGCTTTGTGTCAGGCTCCGATTTCATGAGGATCGAGGCCCCAAACCGTTTTATCGTGCAATGGGTAAAGGACAAATTTCTCAGCCGCTTCGAGGAAATGGGGGAGGCCCACTTCTCACGACCGATACAGTTATCTTTGGTTGTTGCGGAAAACAAGGAAGTTAAAGAAAACAAACCATTGCCCGTAAAATCCGTACCAACCCCTGTAGCGCGCTCGGGCAGAAGCGAAAAATCAGGGCTCAATCCTTCGTTTACTTTTGCCAATTTCGTCACAGGCAAGGCCAATCAACTTGCACGGGCTGCGGCTTTGCAAGTGGCCGAAAACCCGGGTACCGCATATAACCCGCTGTTCGTTTACGGTGGTGTCGGTTTGGGAAAAACTCACCTTATCCAGGCAATTGGGAATTACGTCCAGGAACAGAACAGTAATGCAAAAATAAGCTATCTACACGCAGAGCGCTATGTTTCAGACGTTGTGAGGGCTTACCAACATAAAGCTTTCGATGATTTCAAACGCTACTATCATTCCCTTGATTTGTTATTGATTGACGACATCCAGTTCTTCAGTGGAAAAGCTCGTACGCAGGAAGAATTTTTCTATGCTTTCAATGCTCTCATTGAGAGCAAGAAACAGGTGATCATTACCTGCGACACCTATCCCAAACAAATTTCAGGCATGGAAGATCGCTTGATTTCACGCTTCGGATGGGGCCTTACGGTTGCGATCGAGCCTCCGGAACTAGTTATGCGCGTGGCCATCCTGCTCAATAAAGCGGAAATGGAAGGCTTCCATCTGTTTGACGACGTAGCTTTTTTCATTGCCAAA
>JBDKRR010000414.1:0-4603 GCA_039683315.1 Sulfuricella sp. | reverse complement strand
TTTCATCGAGCCAGCCTTTTCCGCCGCCTCCCCCAGCCGTCTTTTGCTTGACTTTCTTGAGTTCAGCATACAGGGGCTCAAAGTCCTTCTTCTTTCCATAGCCCAGCAGTTCTGCCATTTCCAACTGCTGCCGCGCTTCGTTCAACAATGTCTCCAGGCGCTCATTGGACGCTTCGCTCCGCTGACCATCTTCTACCAAGGTCTCGGCGCGCTTCAGGAGCAGCCTGGCGCGCAGGGCGGGCAGCGGATGCACGCTGCGCGTCTCGACCAGCGTGCTGAGCGCTGCCTGCAGCGCGGCTTTGGCTTCTTCAATCTTGCCCTGATCGATCAGCGGCACGACTGACTTCACGGCTGCGGGATAGGACGCCAGAGGGATGTTGGTGACCGCGATCACGATTTCACTGGCCAGCAAAGCCAGCACGTGACGTGCCTGTTGCACCTCGCCATGTTTGAGGGCATCCAGCGCCTCGTCGGTCATCGCCTCAATGGTTTCCGTGTTGGCGAACAAGTCGTGCACGATGGTGCGCACATCAACGGGGGCCAGGGCGAGCGTGGGTTCGCGCGCAACGATCAGCTCCAGCTTTCCCGTCACTTCGGCCAGCGTTGCCAATGCGCGTGCAGCGTCCTTGCCGTCAAGTGCGGCCAGCGCTGATTTGGTCAGCGCCAAGGCCGAGACGGCCTCATCGAGGACTTGTTTACGTTTGTCTGCCGCCTGCGAGTCCGTTTCCTTCTGAACCTCAGGCTGTACCTCCGTGACGACTTCAGCCTTGGCCTCTGGACTGACAGGAAGGCTGCTTACCGCGGCCTGTTCGTTTATTTCTTTGTTCGTCGCATTGGGATTCGATGTTTGCTCATTCATGGTGATATGCCTCGTGTGAGTTAGTGAAAATAGGCGAATCTATTGGGGCTGACTGCGAACATCGCGAGACTGACCGACCGAACAGTCGGCCCCTTCATCACCTCAAAACAGCTTTTGGATGCGCGTCTTCAACTCGTCGAACCATCCCTTGCCGCTTTTGCCACCAGCCGACTTTTGCTCAATGGACTTCACATGATCGAAGATGGGTTTGAAATCCGCCTTCTTGCCATAACCCAGGATCTGCGCCATCTCGATCTCCGTGCGCACGGACGACAGCAGGGCGCTGAGCTCCTCGCTCTGTTTGGCATCGCGCTTGTCGGTCTCGGCCAGCTTTTCAGCTTTTGCCATCGCGGCTTCAGCCCGTAGCACGGGCAGAGGAAAGGCGACCGAGGTCACCACCAGCGTGTTCAGTGCTCGGGCGAGTTCCGCCTTGGCATCGTCGATCTTGCCGCTGTCGATGAGCCGTGCGGCCGACTTGATCGCTGCCGGGTACGTTGCCATCGGCAGGTTGTCGGTTTCGATCACGATTTCGCTGGCCAGATTGGCGACGATGGGCCGGGCCTTTTGCACCTCGCCATCACCCAACAACTCCCGAGACAACTTGACCGCTTTCTTCACCGATTCCACGTTGGCGTGGATATCGTGGGTGATGACGCGTACATCGACCGGCGCCAAAGCAAGTTCTGGCTTACGCGCCAATACCAGTCCCAGCTTTCCGCTGGCCAGTTCCAGCGCATCGAGCGCCTCCTTGGTCTTCTTTTCATCAAGGAGTGTCAAAGCCTCCTGGGTCTTGGTGAGCGCAGTGATGGCGTCTTGAGTGAGCTCGGCACGCTTTTTATCGGCTTCCCGGGCGGCCTTGTCATCTACCTGTGGCTGCGCCGCCTTGGATGCGGCAGAGGGTGCTGCAGCACCTGGGCTAGAACCTGCCGCCGATTGGGCCAGAGCCGGTCCGCTCAGTCCGACGACGACCGCCAGGGCAAGTGCGGAGAAGGTGTATTGTGGCTGTTTGATATTCATGATCTTGGGCTCCTAATTAAAGTTAGTTGACTGAGATTTCAATCTGTTTCGGTTTGGCTTGCTCGGCCTTGACAAGCCGCACTTCCAGCACGCCGTCTTTCATGGAAGCCGTCACCTTGGTCGGATCAACGTTGTCAGGCAAGACAAAGCTGCGCACAAAGCGGCCATACGCACGTTCGATGCGGTGGAATTTCTTGCCCTGCTCCTCTTTTTCCAGTTTGCGCTCGCCGCTGATGGTGAGCACGCCGTTTTCCGCGCTGACGCGCACGGCATCCTTGGGGACCTCCGGCAGATCCAGCTTGAGGAGGAATGCGTTCTCATCCTCGCTGATGTCCACCATTGGTGCCCAGTCCGCCGTGGTCATGGCTTCGTTGCCGGTACGGGCGCCCTGTCGCTGGGGTGTCCCTCCCAACATCGTCGCCAGGCGGTTTTGCAATTCTTCCAGTTCCCGGAAGGGGTCCCACGGAGTCAATGCAGTCATATCGGTTCTCCTTGAACAATGCCGGCGAATTGGATGACGCACCGAACAGAGCCGCCGGCTTACTCTGAATGGCACCTACTACTGTTTTCAGTTCCGAACAAGTCCTTGAGTCAATTGACGGATATCGCTTTCGTCGAGCGTTTCCCGCGCCAGCAGTTCGCGCGCACAACGCTCCAGCACCGCGCGGTTGGTGTCGAGGATCCGGTAGGCGCGCTCGAACACGCCCATCACGATGTCGCGGATGGCCTGATCGATGCGCGCCTGGGTCGATTCGGCCACCCGGCAGCCGCCGTGGGCCAGTTCCGGTGTATCGAGAAAGCGTGGCCGCTGCGCCTCGAAGGCGATGTAGCCCAGTCCTTCGTCCATGCCAAAGCGGGTGATCATGTCGCGGGCAATGTCGGTGGCCCGTGTGAGGTCATCGGCAGCCCCGGTGGACAGCTCGCCGAACACGAGCTTCTCGGCCGCACGACCGCCCAGCAGCACGGCGATCTTGTGTTCCAGATCGGCGCGCGTCATCAGGAAGCGGTCTTCGGTGGGGCGTTGCAGCGTGTAGCCCAGCGCGCCGATGCCGCGCGGGATGATCGAGATCTTGTGCACGGGGTCGGTGCCGGGCAGCGCCAGCGCCACCAGCGCATGGCCCATCTCGTGATAGGCCACGGTTTCCCGCTCCTTGGGATTGAGCACTCGGTTCTTCTTCTCCAGGCCCGCCACGATGCGCTCGATGGCGGCGGTGAAATCCTGCAACTCCACGGCGGACGCTTTGCGCCGGGTCGCGGCCAGCGCGGCCTCGTTGACCAGGTTCGCGAGGTCTGCACCCGAAAAGCCCGTGGTCAGCGCAGCCACCTGTTCGAGATCGATATCCTGAGCCAGCGTCACCTTCTTGACGTGGACTTTCAGGATGTCCAGCCGTCCCTTCTTGTCGGGCCGGTCCACCAGCACCTGACGGTCGAAGCGACCGGCGCGCAGCAGCGCCTGCTCGAGGATTTCGGGGCGGTTGGTGGCGGCGAGGATGATCAGCCCGACCGAGCTGTCGAAGCCGTCCATCTCGGTGAGCAGCTGGTTGAGCGTCTGCTCACGCTCGTCGTGGCCGCCGATGGGGCCGCCGACGCCGCGCGCGCGGCCCAGCGCATCGAGCTCGTCGATGAAGATGATGGCCGGCGCCTGCCCGCGCGCCTGCTCGAACAGGTCGCGCACCCGCGCCGCGCCCACGCCGACAAACATTTCGACGAACTCCGAGCCGGAGATAGAGAAGAACGGTACCCCGGCCTCGCCCGCCACGGCCTTGGCCAGCAGGGTCTTGCCCGTGCCGGGCGGGCCAACCAGCAACACACCTTTCGGGATGCGCGCGCCGAGGCGGCCGTAATCCTGCGGGTTCTTCAGGAAGTCGACGATTTCGACCAGCTCGGCCTTGGCCTCATCGACACCCGCGACATCGGCAAAGGTGACGCCGGTGTTCTTCTCCATGAACACCTTGGCGCGGCTCTTGCCGATGCTCAGGAAGCCGCCCATGCCCTGCTTCTCGGCGAAGCGGCGGAACAGGAAGAACCAGACGCCGAAGAAGGCCACCGCCGGCAGAATCCAGGAGAGCACATCACGCAGCCAGGTGCTTTCCACCACCCGCGCATAGGGCACGTCGTACTTGGACAGCCGCTCGGCCAGGTCGGGTTCGACACGGGTGGCCACGATGGTGGTCTTGCCCCGGCTGTCCGGCGATTTCAGGCGCCCGGTGACCGTGCGGTCCGACACCAGCACTTCGGCGACGCGCCCCTCGGCCAGCGCCTTCTCGAATTCGCTGTAGGGCACGGGCTCGACGGTCTTGGCCGCCTGCCAGTAGTTCTGCAGCGTCAGCAGCAACAGGCCGGCGACGATCCAGTAGCCAATGTTCCATTGATCTTTCTTTTCCATGGGCAATGGTCCTCGCAAGTCGTGCCGCTAGAGAATGGGGGTGAACAGACGGGCCACCCCGTCGCGCAAGCGGATGGCCTGCGGGCGGGCGCGCAACGCCATGGCCGATATCTCGTTCGATGCATCACGGGCGGCATCAAAAAGGGATTCCAGCCGCGTAGACAGCGCGGTGTCGTACACCTCCACATTGAACTCGAAGTTGAGGCGCAGGCTGCGCGCGTCCCAGTTGGTGGAGCCGACCAGGCACCAGGCGCCGTCCACCACGCACAGCTTGCTGTGGTCGAACGGCGCAGGGACGCGGTGGATGCGGCACCCCGCCTCGAGCAGCCAGGGCAGCTGCG
>JBDKRR010000413.1:0-3440 GCA_039683315.1 Sulfuricella sp. | reverse complement strand
CGCGCTGTGCAGTCATTCTGCACAAGCGCCTCGCGACGCCGCATGGCGCCCGCAAAACCACGTCCCTCCGGGTTACATCGAAAACGGGCTTGCGCCGCGTTGCGCTCCTCGGCGTCGTAGGCGCGGCTACGACCTTCGTCGCGTGCCTTGCTCAAGCCCGTTTTCGATGTAACGCGATCCGCGTTTGACTTAATCAGAGGTTCCTTAGGCGAGTAAATTTATCACAGAAGGGCATTAGGCGGCGCATGCCCAGCGCGTCGTCCCCGGAAGTTTTTCAGGGAACACACGGAACGCTTTATAATTCCGGCATCTTAACGCAGCGGACTCGACAGCTATGGACATTACCTTCATCGGCGGCGGCAACATGGCCTCAGCCCTGATCGGCGGCCTGATCAAACAGGGCTTCAAAGGGGCGAACATCCGCGTGGTGGATATTTCGCCGGAAAATCTGGAAAACCTGCATACCCGTTATCAGGTGCAGACTTTTGCCGAACTGGGAAACACGTCCGCCGCCAGCGATGTCATCGTTCTGGCGGTGAAACCGCAACAACTGCACGGCGTGGCAGCCGCGCTGGCTTCCTTGTTGCAGCGGCAACTGGTGATTTCCATTGCGGCCGGGGTGCGCGCAAACGACCTCAGCCGCTGGCTGGGCGGTTACCGCCAGCTGGTGCGCACCATGCCGAATACCCCGGCCATGGTGTCTTCCGGCATGACCGGGCTGTATGCTCTGAGCGAAGTGAGCCCGGCCCAGCGCGCGCAGGCCGAAAGCGTGCTGCAGGCCGTCGGCAGCACGCTGTGGCTGGAAGAAGAAAGCCAGATGGACGCCGTTACCGCCATTTCCGGCAGCGGCCCGGCCTATGTGTTCTATTTCATGGAAGCCATGCAGGCGGCCGCCGCGGAGCTCGGCTTCACGCCCCTGCAGGCACGCACGCTTACCCTGGAAACCTTCCTCGGCGCCGCCAGGCTTGCCGCACAGAGCGACGAGGATGCAGCCACCCTGCGCGCGCGGGTCACTTCAAAAGGCGGCACCACGGAGCGGGCGCTGGGCACCATGGAAACTGCCGGCGTCAAAGCGTCCATCGTCCAAGCCATTAACGCCGCGGCAGAGCGCTCGCGCGAGCTGGGCGACGCCCTCGGAAAGGAATAAACATGCTGAGCCAGACCCTGCTATTTTTGCTCGACACGCTGCTGTCGCTGGTCGCAGGTGCGTTCCTCCTGCGCTTCTACATGCAGTTGTTGCGGGCGCCGTTCCGCAACCCGGTCGGGCAGTTCCTGCTGGCGGCCACCGATTTCGCCGTCAAGCCGCTGCGCCGCGTCGTGCCCGGCTTGCTGGGATGGGATATGGCTTCGTTGCTGGCGGCGTGGCTGAGCGAAATCCTGCTGGTCACCACGACCTTCTGGCTGCTGGGCCATGCCGCCGAATTTCCCGCCGCGTTGGGGGGGCTGGCCTTTCTGGCCGTGGTCAAGCTGCTGTCCTTGAGCGTCAACCTGCTGATCTGGACAGTCATCATCTCGGCCGTGCTGAGCTGGGTTCAGCCGCACCACTGGTTCAACGGTCTTGCCGGCGGCCTGGCGTGGCCGTTCCTCAGGCCATTGCAGCGCATCATTCCGCCTATCGGCAACGTCGACCTGTCGCCCCTGGTGCTGATCCTGATTTGCCAGCTGATCCTGATGCTGCCCATCGCATGGCTCGAACAGCTCGCGGTACAGCTTGTCTGACAGCCCGAAAACCTGGCACCGCCGCGACGGCGAAAGCATCATTCTGACGCTGCACGTCCAGCCCGGCGCCAAACGCACCGAAGTCGCCGGCGTCCACGACGGCGCGCTTAAAATCAAGATCGGCGCCGCCCCAGTGGAAGGCCAGGCCAACGCCCGGCTGGTGGAGTTTCTCAAGAAAGCGTTTGACGTGCCGGCGAGCCGCGTCATAATTAGGCAGGGCACCAGCGGAAGGCGGAAAGTCGTGGAAATTCAAGGCTCAAGCCGTGACGCGGAAGAGTTACTGGTAACGGGAAAAACATGAGCGTTCAGCTCCAGTCCGAAGTCGAACATTATCGCCGGTGGCGCGACGAACTCGTTGCCGCAATCGGCGCCTACCAGTCGTGGCTGGATAGCGCGGGCGAAGTGGATGCCCAGCAATCGCTGCGCATTTTCGACGTGGTCGAGAGCCTGAAGAAAGACCGCCTGGTACTGGCCTTCGTAGCCGAATTTTCGCGCGGCAAGACCGAGCTGATCAATGCCCTGTTTTTCTCCGAGTTCAAGCAGCGCCTGTTACCTTCCGATGTCGGCCGCACCACCATGTGCCCCACGGAAATCTTTTGCGACCCCAGCGAAGAGCCCTACATCCGCCTGCTGCCTATCGAAACGCGCTACCGCGAGGAGAGCATCGCCGCGCTGAAACGCCTGCCGATCGAATGGAGCAAAATCCGCCTCAACCTGGACGACCAGAACGAAATGCTGAAGGCCATGCACAGCGTGGCGCAGAAAAAGCACGTATCGATGAACGATGCCAAGGCCCTGGGGCTGTGGGACGATAGCGACCCCGACCTCAAGGACATGGTGCATCCCGATGGCACAGTGGAGATCCCCGCCTGGCGCCACGCCCTCATCAACTATCCGCACCCGCTGCTGCAGAGCGGCCTGGTGATACTCGATACGCCGGGTCTGAACGCCCTCGGCACCGAGCCGGAACTGACCCTCTCCATGATCCCCAACGCCCATGCGGTGCTGTTCCTGCTTGCCATGGACACCGGCGTGACCAAGTCCGACATGGACATCTGGCACAAGTACATCCAGAAATTCGTCCCCCACCGCCTCGCCGTGCTCAACAAGGTGGATATCCTGTGGGACGACCTCAAGCCCTGGGAAGTGATTCAGGCCAGCGTGAACAAACAGCTGGAAGACACCGCGCGCCTGCTTGAACTACCGCTCTCCAATGTGCTCGCCGTTTCCGCGCAAAAAGCCCTGCTGGCAAAAGTGCGCGGCGACGAACTGCTGTTGAAGAAGAGCGGCATCCAGGCGGTCGAAAGCATGCTGGCGAACCATGTCATCCCGGCCAAGCAGCAGATTCTGCGCGCCGCCGTGGAAAATGACATCGGGGCCATGGTGGAGCTGTCGCACCAGAGCGTGCGCGGCGAACTGGCTGCCGTAAGCCATGAACTCAAGGAATTGACGGCGCTGACCGGCAAGAACCGCGAAGTTATCAAGAAACTGCTGGACAAGGTGCAGGCGGACAAGATGCTCTATGAGCAGACCGTGAAAAGCTTCAACATCACCCGCGGCGTGATCACCCAGCAGGGCAGGGCGCTCATGGCCAGCCTGGACAGCGACAGGCTGGCGGAAATGCTGAGAAAGAGTCGCGGCGCCATCGAGGGCTGCTGGACCACCAACGGGCTGCTGCGGAGCATGCAATCGCTGTTCGGCCAGGCCACCCAGCAGTTCGA
>JBDKRR010000412.1:0-5466 GCA_039683315.1 Sulfuricella sp. | reverse complement strand
CGGATGGTGTGGGAGGACGACGACACTTCCTTGACCGGGATCGGCGAATCGATCGCCAGATTCATGCCGAAAGCGGATTTCGGCGCTTCGCCGGCATGCTGCGTGGGCTGGGCGACCCATTGCTCCTTTACGCCGCTGCCGCTCGTCGGGCTGCCGTTGTAGCGCGGCCCGACCACGGTGGGGAAGACGAACTGGTACTTGCCCTCGGTCGGCACCAGGGTTTCGGTGTAGTTCAGCTCCACCGCGATGTCGTCGCCCGGCATGATGTTGGCGACGTTCATCTGGAACACGTTGGGGCGTTGCTGCTCCAGCAGCGAGGCGCTCTTGCCTTCCTTCTTCG
This sequence comes from Sulfuricella sp., assembly GCA_039683315.1. Lineage (GTDB taxonomy): Bacteria > Pseudomonadota > Gammaproteobacteria > Burkholderiales > Sulfuricellaceae > Sulfurimicrobium. The sequence continues at coordinate 5,126 of JBDKRR010000412.1, read as the reverse complement.
CTGCTTCGTACTCGGCGCGTGCTTGCTGCTTCTCGCGGATCTGTGCTTCCACCAGCCGCCTGCCGACGCGCATGCGCATGCCGTACACCGCCGCCCGGGTCGAGGCCGGGAACACGTAGCGTGCCTCGATCGGCCGCGTGCCCTCGTTCTTGTAGCGCTGGGTCACCTTCACGTCGGCGATCACCCCGGCGATCTTCACTTCCACATCGGTCGACTTGAGCGGCAGGCGGTCCACGGATGGGTCGGAGCTGTCGATGAAGAAATATGGTGCGAGCGTCTTGCTGTCCGGGGACGTGTTCTCAGCACACGCTCCGGGCGGTGCGCCCAGCGATGCCGCAGCGGCGAGCACGGCGGCGAGTTTGCGAAACCAGTTCATGGCGATCTCCTTTGTTTGTTGTTCGGGCGCGTTATGGGACGCGTCGGGAGAAAGCTTGGCGGATTAGCCTGAAAGGATTGGGAAGGGGAGGGGAAATCGGGGTGAAATTTGCGTGAAATGGAAGGCTGCCGCAGTGCGTGAGTCGCGATTAAAGGAACTACTGATAATCACCCGGTTATCCGTATTTTCTGCCCCACCGCTTGTAAGCGAAGTCCTACGCATAAATATGATCGCCCCTATTTTCCGGGTGCCTAATCTGAACTAAATTAAGTCCTTGTTATTAAAATGCATTCGAAATGTTTAACTGGGGATGCAGAGATGAATACAGTTTCATGTTTGCTTCCGCGAATGAGCCGATGGCAGCAGCGGTTGTTGGAGATATCTGGTGCAGGTCATGGAGTCAGCAATGAGTGAGAACAGCCTGGAAGCAACGGTTTTTGTCGTGGAAGACGACGAAGCCATGCGCGATTCCATCTTCTGGCTGCTCGACTCGATGAACCTGCGTACCAGGATATTCAGTTCCGCGAATGATTTTCTGGCCACCTGCGATATGAGGCGGGAGGGCTGTCTCCTGCTCGATGTGCGCATGCCGGGGATGAGTGGCATGGAACTGCTGGAACGCCTTAAGGAAAATGGCTGTCACCTGCCGGTTATTATCATTACCGGCCTCTCCGATGACCTCATGGCAGCAAACGCGCTTGGGCAAGGTGTGTTCGATTTTATCCAAAAACCCTTCAGCGGTCAGGAATTGCTGGACCGGGTCAATGCCGCGCTCAGGCAAAATCTCAAGTGCAACTGCGACATGAAAGCCCAAGTTGAACCGCCCCGGCTTTAATTAATAGGCAGCCTCCTGCCCATTCATCGGCCATTTTTCTTTTCGCGACCAGAGCCTCACTCGCGAGGTTGAGCTTTGAGCTATTCGCTCTTCGGGACAATAACTTCCACGCCGCCGCCGAGCTTTTTGCGCAAGTCGAGCGGCCTGGCGATGCCGCGCAACGGCTCAAGGACGCACCCGTGCCGACGACCGTGACGTCGCCATAGTTAAGAATGCGGCCCATCAGCCCCTGGTTAACATGCAGGCTCTCCACCTTGTTGAGGTTGATCTCGACTGTGTCGCGCGATACGAGTCCGCGCTTGGTGATAATGCGCCTGTCGGTCAGGACCAGTTCGGTGGTTTGTCGCCGGATGACCGCAGACAAGATCAGGGCGAGGCCGGCCGCCAGCAGTATCGCAATCATGGCAAGTGCCGCACCGGCGTGGTTTTCGGTGGCGATGTAAGCGCCCAGCGCAGACAATACGAAGAGACTGCCGACCAATGAGAGATGGAGGCCCGATAGACGATTCGTTCACCCTCGGCCAATACGGAATCAAAGTAGGAACTCATGGTCTCCCCCTTTGGTTTTGAGGCGCTGATGCGCATCCATGCTCGGAGTTTATGCTTATTTCCCGCTGGATCAAGCGCACCGATGGCCGTTTACTGGGTAGGGACGAATGAGCGCCCCTCCCGAGTTAATGGATCATCCAGCTTCAAACAAACAGGCAGACGTCGGCGTTCTTCGCATCGACCAGATAGCTGGTCGCGCCGATCCAGTCCGCGATTTCCGGGATGAACTCGTCCTTGCTGTAGTTGAACAGGTCGACGGTCATCTGGCAGGCGACCAGCTTGACGCCGGATTCGATACTGATGTCGCGCAACTCCTTGATGCTGGGCACGCCCTTGGCCTTGACGGTCTGTTCCATCATGCTGGTGGCGAAGTTCTCGAAGCCGGGCAGGTTGCCGGCGACGAGGTTGGGGATGGGCACGTTGATGTGCTGCAGCCATTCCGGGCCGAACGGCATCTTCATCGGCATGGCGGGGTTGCCCAGCGGAGAGACCTTGAGGTGCAGGTCCTTCTTCAGCAGCTCCAGGCCGTAGAAGGTGAAGAAGATCGAGGCGTCCCAGCCCAGCGCGGCGGCGGTGGTGGCGAGGATGAAGGGCGGGTAGGCCATGTCCATGGTGCCCTTGGTGGCGATGATGGCGAGCGAGGGCGTTTTCGCCGCCTCGCGCTCCGCCAGCTTTTCGTCCAGCCGCTGGTCGAACCATGTTTCCAGGCTGGCCAGGTCGGTCGGCATGGCCGCGGTGTGGCTGTCCACGGGTTGCAGTTTGGCGATGCTCATGGTCGTCTCCTCAGGATTTGCGGATGAAGAATTCGAAGTCGCCGCCCGTCTGTTGCGAGGAGAGCAGCGCGTTGCCGGTCTGGGTGCAGAACGAAACCATGTCCTTGAGCGAGCCGGGGTCGGTGGAGATGACCTTCAGGGTATCGCCGGACTGCATGGCGTTCAGGGACTTCTTGGTGCGCAGGATGGGCAGGGGGCAGTTGAGGCCGCGCGCGTCGAGGGTTTGATTCGCTTCCATGGTGGTTCTCCTTTCAGGTTGGTGCGGCATTGCCGCGTTAGATGACCGGTCGGTCAAGTCGTGGTTCAAAAAAAAGCCCGCGAGGGCGGTTAGCAAAAATCTCTCAGTGGCTCAGTTCGATGCGCAGCGTCTTGATGGCCGGGCCGAGCACCAGGATCAGCTCGGGATCGTTGCGCGCCTTGGCAAGCAGGATGATGCCTTCGAGGTAAGCCAGCATGGCGGTCGCGGTGGCTTCCGTATCCATCGCTGCCAGCGCGCCGGTGCGCACCGCCGCGTCGAGCGTCACGCGGAATTTGCTCATGGCCTTGTCGAACACGGCGTTCAGCCGGGAGCGCATGACGTCGTCGCGGGTGCTCATTTCCAGCGCCAGGTTGCCGAACAGACAGCCGGGCATGCGCCCCTCCGGGTCGGAGGACGCCTTCTGCCAGTAGTAGGCGGCGTCGATCATGTAGTCCAGGCGCTCGACCGGCGGCAGGTCCTGGTCGAATGCCTCGGCCACGAAGCCGTGCGCCCACTCCTCGGCCACGTCGTCGATGACCGCCATCGCCAGATCGCGCTTGGAGGCGAAGAAGTGGTAGAAGCTGCCCTTCTGCACCTTGGCGCCTGTGCAGATTTCCTGAATGCCCACGTCCGCGTAGCTGCGGCCGTGGAACATTTCGCGGGCAGTGGCGAGGATGCGGGTGCGGGTGTCGGTATCGGGGTTCATGGTTCGTATGGTACTAGACCGGTCGGTCAAGTCAAGTGCGTACGGAAAAATAATATCTGCAGGGCATGGGGTGCTGGCCCGATACGAAGAAGTGTCCCAGGGTATTCGGGTATCTGAAGGCGTGATGGCTGGATTTTTTGGCAAATGAACGTGGCGGGGGAGCCCGGTAAGTGCGGTGACACCTGTCTTTGCAATGGTGAGCTACGGCCACAGAAGAATATTTGAAGTGTATCAATTTCGATACATGGTCTCGCCTGGTGTGCAAGTGCCTGTTCATTGCGGATTGGGGCGAAAAGCGAGATGGGGAGGAGCGATTTGTGCGGGGTTGTTGTTTCATTTACTTAACACAAGAGACCTTGGCAGCGTTGGTGGACTGGCCTCTGGCGTTGCAAAAACCGGTATTAAACAATTACATGTATTCGGTTTTTGCGGGTGGAACAGGAGTTGCTCTTGACCCTCGGCGGGCGCGGCATAGGGCGGCGTCTGACCTTGAACAGGAGATTATCAAATGAACAAGTCACTCATGGCGACAGCGATCGCGCTGGCTTTTGGCTCAGCCGCTGCTTTGGCAAACCCTACCAACAACTCCACTACTGCAACACTCAATGCGCCACCGGCAACGACCCCGGCTACGGCGAGTTCGGCCCTGGATACGGCGAATACGAGTTCGGCTGGCGCAGCTTTCCAGCAGACGGCGACTGCCGCCTCCACGCAGGACGGCTTGGGCAATGTACAAGCGAATGAAGCTTCGACTGCGACCGATAGCAGCACGAAGACCACCAACACCACGAATACCGACAGCAGCAGCAGCAGTAAAAGTTTCACCGCCAACAACAATGGAGACAGCAAGGCGAAGGATCAGGCAGCCTCGGCGAACAATGGCGGCACTGCCACCACCAACAACTCGAACCAAGGAAACGATCAGAGCAATAACTCCGATCAGGGAAACAACAAGAGCACAGGCGACAACCGTGACAACTCGGGTCTCGCCGGCGCAGCTGGTACAGGCACGGCGGCTGCAAACAATGGATCAAACGCTACCAGCAACTTTAGCAACGCCTTCAATACCAGCAAGGCCATTGCCAAGATCGACCTGAGCGGCAGTGTGACCGGCAACACGGTCTACGGTATCGGAAACAGTGCCACCAACAACGGCAATGCCGACGGCGCTGCAGGTGGTGCCGGCGGCAAAGGTTACGGCGGCGCTGCCTACGGCGGTAGCGGCGGCACCGGTGGGAACGGCGGTAGCGGCGGTAACGGTGGGAACGGCGGCAACGCAAGCGCAAGCAACGGCAGCGCCAACGCCGGAGCTGCCAGCAACGGCAGCGCCACCAATGGCAGCGCCACGGCCGGCAATGGCGGTAACGGTGGCAACGCCAAGAACGCCTCGGGCGCCAACGGTGGCGATGCCACAGCCTACGGTGGAATCGCCACGAACCTCACCGCCCAGAAGGCTACTGGTTCTGACTCCACCAGTGCTGCCAAGGGCGGTTCATCAATGGCGGCGGACATGACCAAGACAGGTTCCGCTGATACCACTTCCGTAGCCAAAGGCGGCGCATCAGCCGCGATGGATGTAAGCAAGGGCGGCTCATCAGGCGCGCTCAATGCTTCGCTCGGTGGTCTCTCGGCTTCCAACCAGAAGGCCG
>JBDKRR010000411.1:0-4528 GCA_039683315.1 Sulfuricella sp. | reverse complement strand
ATACTGCTCAGACTGCGAAGGAGGTTGCAGAAAAAATTCGCTTTGCCATCGAAAGCAGGAACATTCCCCATCTCGGAATTGTTTCATCGCCGGTTCTGACCGTCAGCGTCGGCGTGGCTTCGATGGTCCCTGATCAGGATGAGCAACCAGCCACCTTGCTGAATCATGCTGATGCCTGCTTATATCAGGCGAAACACGAGGGGCGGAACCGTGTGGTGACGGAGCCCGGGGTCGGGTGAAGGTGCCAATGGTTCAAGTCAGACAGGCGGCTAGCGATGCCGGAAGTAGTCCTCCGGCGAGTTGTTGATCACGTACATCACCGCTTTCTGGATGCAGTCGCGGATCGCCAGTTCCATCGGCGTGTTGCGGTACATGCTCAGGCCGACCGGAATCCCCAGGGGGGTGCCCGGTATGACCGTTGACAGCGACGCCCGCATGGCGATGGCCAGTCCCGGAATGCGCTGCGTTGCCAGCACCCGCCCCGATGCGACATCCACCACGCGCATGTCCAGCGCCATGTGCGATTCGTTGTAGTTCTGGCTGATGGCCAGCGGCATCCGGGGCATCACGTTGACCCAGTTGGCAGACTTGGCTTGCGGTTCGAACTCGGTCACCGCGGCGTAAACCATGATTTCGGCGATGTCCATGCGGCTCTCGGGCAGGGCGCTTTCCGGCCGGGCCATGCGGGAGTGCGACAGCGTCTGTTCCGCCGCCAGCCCCTTCAGGTCCATGCGTTCCACCACGATGAAATAGCCGCTGTTGTGCAGCGCGGTGTGCAGCATTTCGCGCAAGCCGTCGCCGATCTCCGCCGTGGCCTTGGCGGCCTTCACCTGAAAATCGCCCACCGCGACAATGGCTTTCAGCCCATCGCTGCGTCCCGCCACGCTTCCCCCGCCACCCTTGAGCTGCGTGTTGTAGGCGGTCTTGGCCAGATTGGTGCGGGCGATGTTGCCGATCTCGCCTTGCGGGTCCAGCGCGGAGGCTTTTTGCCAGCAATCCTGCGCCGCTTCGGTGCGCCCCAGTTGCATCTGGGTGGTGCCCATGGTCAGCAGGGTGTTGGCATTGCCGGGGTCCAGTTCCAATGCCCGGCGGAAGGCGTCGTCGGCTTCCTCGTAGCGTCCCAGGTTGTAGTAATTCCAGCCCAGTCCGTGATAGATGCTGGCCCGCGGCGGCCCGGCGGCAAGCGCTTTCTGGTAGGCAGCCACGGCGTCGGAGAATTGCCCGGCATAGGCGTGACGGTCTGCGCGCTGCTCCCATTCGCCCTGTTCGGCCGACGCCGCTGTTCCTTGTACGGCAGGCGCCGATGGCCCATCAGGAAGCAGCCGGATGGTACGCGTCCAGCCGGCGCGCGATATTTTCAGCTCCAGTGCATCCTGTGCCGGGCTGGCGCGCACCGCCATGGCCAGCTGGGCGGCGCTGGTGACGGCCTGTGCCTGCAGCGCCAGGATCACGTCGCCCACCTGCACCCCGGCGCGGGCCGCCGGGCCTTGCGCATGCACGGCAGTGACGGTCACGCCATCGGCGCTGTCCGCCACGCTCATTCCCAGGCTGCCCGCGGCATGCAGCGCAGTGCACCACAGCAGCATGGCGAACAGCAGGCGCCTGTCACGGCATGATGCCGGCCGGAGAAACATGCTGGCCACTACAGCTCATACTCCTTGCTCTTGGGCGGCGCGGCTGGCGCAGGCGGGGGAGCCGGCGCGCGCGGTTTGCTCGCCTCGGCCTGGATGATGCGGTCGAACGTCTGGATGAACTTGGACACGGCCTCGCTCGGATAGGTCGACAGGGCCACTTCCTTGCCTGCAGTGCAAACCGCGCTGAGGCGCAGGCCGCCCCCGGCGTCGCGCACGAAGTTGGCCTCCAGGTTGAAAGTCACGGCAAAGCCCATCGGGTCCTTTTCGATCTTGTGGCCGTGAACATAGCCGGCGGCTTCGTTCTGGTTGAACACCTGGAAGCCCATCTCCTGCATGGCCCGCGCGGCCAGCCGCGTGGCCCGGTCGACACCGATCGCGTAGCTGGCCGGGTAGGCGCTTTCCTGCTTGCTGGGAAGGGAGGCGCAGGCTCCCAGCAGGCCCGTCAGGATGGCGCCGAGCGCCAGCCAGGAAATTATCTGCAGTTTTCTCATTTCGCTTTCTCCTGGATTCAGTGCAAGGGGAAATTCGGGCACTGCCCGAACGGCGAAGACGGGATGAAGTAGGGCGGCTGGCAATACGGAATGGGCCCGCTGCGGTGCTGAAGCCACCACTGACTCTGCCGCAACTGGCGTTCCAGGGTGTGTGCATCGAAAACAGGTGAAATGAGCGGCGCCGTATAGCTGCGCAGGAGTAACTGCTCGCTGCGCTGGTGCTCGCGCTGCGTGAACATGTTGACCACTTCCTGTTCGCTGGCCGGCGGCGCTTCGGCGAGGGCGAGGCAGGCCCAACCTGCGCCAGCCAGCACTGCTGCGCGCGTCAAGGTGAGGTGCCTGTTCACATGGCCTCCTGTCTGCTCCTTACTGGTGCCGGAAATACTGCTGGGGCGTATTGCTGGTGATGTACGCCGTCGCCTTTTGTATGACTTCGCGGATCGCCTGCTCCATCGGCGTGTTCTTGAAAGCGCCGAGGCTGAGCGGGATGTCCCCGCTGGCGGAAAGGTTGGTCCCGATGGTGGTTTGCGACGATTTCGCCTGGCCGGTCAGGCGCTGGGCCGCGATCAGGCGGCCCGTCGCCACGTCGACCACGCGCACGTCGATCGCCATGTGCGCCGTCGAGGATTGACGCCCCAGGTTGAGCGGCAGCCTGGTAACGCCCAGCTGTATGCCTCCCCCGCTTGCTGCGCCCTCGAACTCGGTGACCGCGGCGTACACCATGATCTCGGCCACATCCATCTGGCTCTCGGCAATCGCCGCACCCGGACGTGCCATGCGCGAGCGCGACAGCGCCTGCTCGGCCGCCAGGCCCTGCAGATCCATGCGCTCGACCACGATGTAGTTGCCGCTGTTGTGCAGCGTGGTGACCAGCATTTCGCGCATGCCGTCGCCGATGAAAGGCGCCGCCCCCGCCGCCTTCACCTGGAAATCGCCGACCGCGACCATGGCTTTTCGCCCGGCTGACACGGCTTGTCTTTGCTCCGCTGGGCGTTCCGTCACTGCTCTCGGCTGTGGCAAGGGCGCCGGCATGACCGCCGGGACACCCGATGTGCCGGGGCTCGAACGGTTTGCTGCGGGCGGCGGCGCGGGTTCGCTCGTTTTGCTCTGCTGCCGCAAGGTGGCTTCCAGCGCCTGCCGGTTCGCCGCGTTGTCCGGTTCGCGTTCGAGCGCCAACCGGTAGTATCTCTCGGCCAGCGGCCATTCCTCCTGGTTGAAGTGCAGCGCGCCCAGTCCGGCATAGGGCTGCGCCCATTGCGGCGCGACTTCGATGGCCTTGAGATAGGCGGCCTTGGCCTCGGGTATCGCGCCCAGTTTCATCTGGCTGTAGCCGAGGTTGTTCAGGACGCTGGGCTGGGGCACGCCCAGCGCCAGGGACTTGTTGCAGGCGCTGGCTGCTTCGCTGTATTTCTGCTGCATGACCAGCGCGTAGCCCAGCATGCCCCAGGTGCCCGGATCGTTGGGCACGCGCTGGATCGCCTGCTTGTAGTAACGTTCGGCTGCGGGCCAGTCGGCGTTCTGGTAGCTTGTTTTGGCATGCTCGAGATCGTCCGTGTATGCCTTGTAGGAGGCATCATCCAGGTTGGTCGCGACGTGGGGTTGCGGGTATTCGGGCGGGCCGGACGATGGCGCCCGCCAGGCGCCCGCGTCTGCTGCCGTGCGGGCAGGCTGCAGCGCCGTTGATCCGGATGCCTGGTCGGCGTTCTGCCACTCGACCAGGTCAGCCTGCGCAGGCATGGCAGCGGGGGCGAGCAGCACCGCTTTTTCCCAGCCCTCGCGGGCGATGGTCAGGCGCAACGGCCTGTCCTGGTCGCAGGCTTCACGCAGTTGCCCGACTAGCTCGCTCGCGCTGGCCAGCCTGCGCCCTTCGACCTCGGTGACCACATCGCCCGCTTTCAGCCCGGCGCTTGCCGCGCTGCTGGACGGCGTCACCGCGACGATCTGCGCGCCGTGGCCGGGCGGCTGGTCGGGCGCCTGATCCCTGAGGCGCAGCCCGAACTTTTTCGGCGTCGACACCGCGGCCGCCGCCGGCTTCAGCAGCAGATCGCGCTCCCAGCCTTCGCGCGAGATGCGGATGGCAAATGGCGTGCCTTGGGGGAAGCTTCTCACCCGCTGGGCGAACTGCGCGGCGCTGGCGACCGCGTTTTTTTCCACCTGCAGGATGATGTCGCCCGCTTTGAGTCCCGCCTCGGCGGCGAGGCTGCCCGGCGTGACCTGCGTTACTTCGACGCCGGCAGCGTTGGGCGTATCGCGCACTCGCAGGCCCAGTTCCGCCGCGGCGGAAAACGACAGCGTACACAACAGGAATGCCAGGAAAAGCTGCAAGGTTTTTCGGGGAATTGTCAGGTCGGCCAACAAGTTTCGAGTATGGAACATGGTTCACCCTTCCTTCGGTAGATCTTA
>JBDKRR010000410.1:0-11497 GCA_039683315.1 Sulfuricella sp. | reverse complement strand
CGTTGCTTTCCATGTCCAGTTGCTGCAGGTATGCCGGCAGGCGGTGAAGGTACTGGTCATAGGGCAGCACGACGTGACTCTGTGCATCGAAGAAATTGTTGTACCACACCCCGAGCAGGCCGAGGATAACCGGCATGTTGCTTTCTAAAGCGCTGGTGCGGAAGTGTTCATCCATTTCGAAAGCGCCGTCGAGCAGCGCCTCGAAGTGATCCATGCCGAGGTAGAGCGCGATCGACAGGCCGATTGCCGACCACAGCGAATAGCGTCCGCCTACCCAATCCCAGAATTCGAACATATTTGCGGTATCGATGCCGAATTTGGTGACTTCTGTGGCGTTGGTGGAAACGGCAACGAAGTGTTTGGCGATGGCCGTTTCATTCTGTGCCGAACGCAATAACCATTCGCGCGCGGCGCGGGCATTGGTCAGCGTTTCCTGGGTGGTGAAAGTCTTGGAGGCGACCACGAACAAGGTGGATTCCGGATTGAGTCGCTTGAGCGTTTCCGCGACATGGGTGCCGTCCACGTTGGAGATGAAGTGTACGTTGAGGCCAGGTTTTTCGTAATGCTTCAGCGCCTCGGTAACCATCACCGGCCCGAGGTCGGACCCCCCGATGCCGATATTGACGATATCCGTGATCGTCTTGCCGCTGTACCCAAGCCATGCGCCGTTGCGTACTCGCTCGGTGAAGCCGCGCATGTGGGCCAACACGCGCTTGACATCGGGCATGACATCCTTGCCCTCGACCCATACCGGTTTGCCGGAGCGGTTGCGCAGGGCGGTGTGCAGCACGGCACGGCCTTCAGTGAAGTTGATGGCTTCGCCCGTGAACATTTTTTCGATCCAGTCGGCCAGTTTTGTTTCCCGGGCCAACTGCAGCAGGAGCGAAAGCGTCTCCGACGTGATCAGATTTTTTGAATAATCGAGAAGTATCTCGCCTTGCTTGAGGGAGAAGCGGGCAAAGCGCTGCTCGTCGTTGCGAAACAGGTCTCGCATGTTTTGTTGCGAGAGGATTTTCTGGTGCTCTTGCAGGGCTTGCCAGGAAGCGGAACGGGTGAGGTTGGACATGTTTCGGCTAAAAAATTAATTGATCGGAGTCAGGATGATCCCAGCCAAAGGTGGCACAGTGATGACAAGGGATTGCTCGAATCCCATCCAGGGCTGGTTCTCGCTCACCATCCCCGAGCCGTTACCTTTATTGCTGCCACCGTAAAAGGCGGAGTCGCTGTTGAAAATTTCCCTGTATGCGCCGGCCTTGGGTACGCCGATGCGGTAGCCCTCACGCGGCACCGGCGTGAAGTTCAGCACGACCGCCACCATGCTGCCATCGTGCCCCCAGCGCAAATAGGACAGGACCGACTGGTCGGCATCGTGACAATCCACCCAGGAAAATCCCGTGACTTCGAAATCCTGCTGATACAGGGCCGGCATTTCGCGGTAAAGACGGTTAAGGTCGCGGTTGAGATTCAGCATGCCTTGGTGCCAGTGCACTTGCAGCAGTTGCCAATCCAGTTCTCCGCCTACACGCCATTCGCGCCCCTGGCCGATTTCATTGCCCATGAAATTAAGCTTCTTGCCGGGGTATGTCATCTGGTAGGTAAGGAGCGCTCTCAGATTGGCGAATTTCTGCCAGGCGTCGCCGGGCATCTTGTCGAGCAGTGATCCTTTGCCATGTACTACTTCGTCATGGGAGAAAGGTAGGACGAAGTTTTCGGTGTAGGCATAAAGTTGGCCGAAAGTCAGTTCGTTATGATGGAAGCGGCGGTGGATCGGCTCGTGACGGATGTATTCGAGGGTGTCGTTCATCCAGCCCATGTTCCACTTCATGGAAAAACCCAGTCCGCCAAGGTAGACAGGTCTGGAAACCATGGGCCATGAAGTGGATTCCTCGGCAAACGTTAGGGCGCCGGGGAATTCGTCATGAACCATGATGTTGAGACTGCGCAGGAACTCGATGGCGTCGAGATTTTCGCGACCGCCATATTTATTGGGTATCCACTCGCCTTCTTTGCGCGAGTAATCGAGATACAGCATGGATGCCACGGCATCTACGCGCAGCCCGTCGAGGTGAAACTCGTGGAGCCAGATATGGGCGCTGGAGAGCAGGAAACTCTGCACCTCATGGCGCCCATAGTTGAAGATGTGCGTGCCCCAGTCCTGGTGGAAACCCATGCGCGGGTCCTCGTGCTCGTACAAGGCGGTGCCGTCGAATTTTGCGAGTGCCCAGGCATCCTGGGGAAAGTGCGCAGGAACCCAGTCGAGAATGACACCGATGCCAGCTTGATGGCAGGCATCCACGAAGAAGCGGAAATCGTCCGGTGTACCGAAGCGTGAAGTCGGCGCAAAATAACCGGTGGCCTGGTATCCCCAGGACTCGTCCAGGGGGTGCTCGGATACCGGCATCAGTTCGATGTGGGTGTAGGCCAAGTCCACCACGTAGGGCACCAGGTTTTCGGCCAGTTCGCGCCAGTTGTAAACACGGTTGTCGGGATGTCGCCGCCAGGAGCCGGGGTGAATTTCATAGATGTTGAAAGGGGCGTGCAGCCAGTCGAGTTTGCCGCGCTGCTCCATCCATGCCTGATCGCCCCAGACGTGCTGCTGCGGCACGGTTACTTTTGCTGCGGTCCCGGGACGCAATTCGTATGCCTGGGCATAGGGGTCTGTTTTGACCACGATCTGGCCGCTATGGCGGTTGCGCAGTTCAAATTTGTACAGGTTGCCAGCCGAAAATTCCGGTATGAACAGTTCCCATACCCCACTCGAACCCAGGCTGCGCATGGGGTGCGCTCTTCCATCCCAGCGGTTGAAGTCGCCTACCACGCTGACGCGCTCGGCGTTGGGCGCCCAGACGGCAAAGCGGACGCCCTTTGCCCCCATGTTTTCGGCGGGTTGCGCGCCCAGCATGCGGTATCCCTGGTAGAGACGTCCTTCGCCGAACAGGTGCAAATCCAGGTCGCTGATCAGGCTCGGGAACGCATAGGGATCGAAAAATTCGTGGTATGCGGCGCCTCGCGCGACTCTCAGTCGGTATGGCAGCGGCGGTTTGCTCGCGCTATGCCATAAAAATACGCCATCAGCATGGATCCTTTCCAGTGCAACCCAGCCGCTGTCCAGCTGGATTTCGGCTTGTTGCTCGAAAGGCAAAAACAACCGAACCGACCATTCTTCACCTTCCAGATGCAGTCCCAGAAAAGAGAACGGATCGTGGTGCCGGGCCTTGAGCAGCGCTTTCAAATTTGTATTGACTTTGGCGCTGAGGTTGGGTTTCATAGAGGCATCACTGCAGCATTGAGATGTGCCAAGAATATGCCAGAAGGCGGCTTTAGGCAAACTCACTGCTGTTCCAAGGGGTATAATTTCGAAAACTGTTTTTAGTCAGTCCGGGAGAACTACTTGCGCTCGTCTACCACCCCTCGCTTTATTAGTTTATTGACCAAGAACACTGTAGCCCTGATTCTCGCCGGAGGCCGCGGAAGCCGGCTGAAGGACCTGACGGATTGGCGTGCCAAGCCCGCAGTACCTTTCGGCGGAAAATTCCGCATTATCGATTTCCCTCTTTCAAACTGCGTCAATTCCGGTATTCGCCGCATCGGCGTCGTGACCCAGTACAAGGCTCATAGCCTGTTGCAGCACCTGCATCGCGGCTGGAGCTTCTTGCGCGGCGAATTCAACGAGTTCGTCGAGTTGCTGCCTGCCCAACAGCGCGTTCAGGAGAGCTGGTACAAGGGCACCGCGGATGCGGTGTTCCAGAACCTGGACATTTTGCGCGGCTATAAATCCGAGTACGTGCTGATCCTCGGGGGCGACCATATTTACAAGCAGGATTACGGCGAGATGCTGGCGTTCCATTCCGCGCATGCCGCCGACTTGACCGTGGCGTGCATGGAAGTGCCAGTTGAAGAGGCATCGGCATTTGGCGTCATGACGATTGATGAGCACCAGCGCGTGGTGAAATTTACCGAGAAACCGGATGTGCCGGATGAAATTCCCGGCAAGCCAGGGCGCGTCATGGTGAGCATGGGAATCTATGTTTTCAACTCGGCATTTCTCTATGAGCAATTGATCCGCGATTCGGACGATTCCCACTCGTCTCATGATTTCGGCAAGGACATCATCCCCTATCTGGTCGAACGCTATCGCGTATTCGCGCATCCCTTCGAGGCAAGCTGTGTCGGCGGCAGGGAGGGCGTGGAGCCTTATTGGCGTGACGTGGGAACGATCGATGCCTACTGGGAGGCGAACATGGAGATGACCAAGATCACGCCTTACCTCAATTTATACGATGAAGAATGGCCGATCTGGACGTATCAGGAACAGTTGCCGCCAGCCAAGTTTGTCTTTGACGACGAGTCACGGCGCGGCATGGCGGTGGACTCTCTGGTGTCCGGAGGATGCATTATCAGTGGTGCAGCGGTTCGTCGTTCTCTTCTGTTCTCCAATGTGCATGTGCACAGTTATGCCGACATCGAGGATTCCGTCATCCTGCCGAACGTTGAGATCGGACGTTACGTTACGCTGAAGAAAGTGGTGCTCGACAAGGGCTGCATCATCCCGGAAGGCATGGCGATCGGCGTGGATCCCGTGGAAGATGCCAAGCGTTTTTGCGTCACCGAGAAAGGTATTACTCTTGTTACTCCTGAAATGCTCGGGCAACGCATTCATCAAGTGCGGTAGTTGCCACTACAAATCAATGTTCCCGGGTCCATCCGGTCCGGGAACGTCACTCCCTGAATCTTCATGAATCCCCAAAAAAAGCTCAAGCTGATCCTTTGCTGGCATATGCACCAGCCGGATTACCGCCATCATGTCACCGGAGAATTTGCGCTGCCATGGACCTATCTCCATGCCATCAAGGATTACACCGACATGGCATACCACCTGGAGCAATCGCCCCAGGCGCGGGCGGTGGTGAATTTCGTGCCCATTTTGCTCGACCAACTGGAAGACTATACCGAGCAGTATCGTAGCGGCAAGATGCGCGATCCGCTGTTGCGCCTGCTGGCAGCCAAGGATCTGGAACATTTGACGCTGGAACAGCGCAAGCTGGTGCTTGACAGCTGTTTCCGCAGTCACCACAGCAAGATGATCGAGCCCTATCCTGCCTACAAGCGCCTTTATGATCTGTTCAAGTTGCATGAGGGGCAGGGGCCGGAACATCTGCACTACCTCTCGAGCCAGTACCTGGCGGATTTGCTGGTGTGGTACCACTTGGCCTGGACCGGCGAAAGCGTGCGTCGCGAGCACGAACTGGTGGTTTCCATGATGTCAAAGGGGTGCTTGTTTACCTACAAGGAGCGTCTGAAACTCTTTGCCCTTATCGGGGAACTGATTGCCGGCATTATCCCGCGCTACCGCAAGCTGGCGGAAGACGGCCAAATCGAGCTTTCCTCGACGCCCTATTACCATCCTATTGCGCCGCTGTTGCTCGATTTCGAGAGTGCGCGCGAAAGCCTTCCCGAGGTCGATCTGCCGGCGTCACCGCGCTATCCCGGTGGGAGGGCGCGCTTGTCGTTTCACATAACCGAAGCGATAAAGTTGCATGAACGGCATTTCGGCGCCAGGCCGCAGGGGATGTGGCCTGCAGAAGGAGGCGTGTCGCAGGCTGCAGCAATGCAGCTGGCACAAAACGGCTGCCGCTGGATTGCCACCGGGCAGAAAGTACTGAGCAATAGTCTGCATAATGCGGCTCAAGGGGGATCTCTCGCAGACCCGCTAAATTACTTGTATCGGCCATATCGAGTCAGCGATGGCAAAAACGAAATCGCCTGCTTCTTCCGCGATGATCGTCTTGCTGACAAAATTGGCTTCGAGTACGCCAAGTGGTTCGGGCGCGACGCCGTGCTTAATTTCGTGCATTCCCTGGAGGAAATCTGGCAGCAGAGCAGCGGCCATGAGGATCCGGTGGTGAGCGTCATACTCGATGGCGAAAACGCTTGGGAATACTATCCCTATAATGGCTATTACTTCCTCTCGGAAATGTATGCGATGCTGCAAGACCATCCTTACATCGAGTTTACGACCTTTGAGGATTACCTCGACGGCTGCCGCGATGAAGCGCGGCACCCTAAGCAACCTTCTAACGCTTGTGCGGCGATGCGCGATTTGCCGCACCTCGTGGCAGGTAGCTGGGTATATGGAAATTTCAGTACCTGGATCGGTTGCCAGGAAAAGAATCGCGCCTGGGACCTGCTGTGCCAAGCCAAACAGGGCTATGATATCGTCATGGAAGGCGGGCGCCTCAGCCCCGTGCAAAAGGACAAGGCGGAGCGCCAACTGGCACTGTGCGAGGGTTCGGACTGGTTCTGGTGGTTCGGTGACTATAACCCGGGCGATAGCGTGAGAAGCTTTGATAAGTTGTACCGGGAAAATCTGGCCGATCTGTACCGCTTGCTGATGCTGGATCCTCCGCATGAACTGGAAATTCCGCTCAGTCAGGGAGGGGGGTATGCAGAAGCCGGGGGCGCGATGAGAAGAAATACCTAAATTTTAGAGTTACCGGAATATGACCAAACAAATTGCATTACTACTAGGCGTTCACGCCCATCAACCCGTCGGCAACTTTGCAGAAGTGTTGCACGATGCGCATCTGCGCTGTTACCGGCCATTTATCCATACCCTTTACCGCTACCCCGAGTTTCCATTTGCGGTGCATTTTTCCGGCTGGTTGCTGGATTACATGCTTCAGCATTACCCCGAAGATATGGCGATGCTCAAGGAAATGGTGCAGCGCGGCCAGGTGGAACTGGTTGGTGCAGGAGACACCGAGCCGGTACTGGCGATTATCCCGAACCGTGATCGTATCGGCCAAGTGCTCACATTATCCGATAAGCTCGAAAAGAAGCTCGGTCAGCGCCCATTGGGGGCGTGGCTTACCGAGCGGGTGTGGGAGGCCACCGTGGTGCCCGCGCTGGCGGATGCCGGTATCCGCTACGTAACCGTGGACGATTACCATTTTCTCTGTAGCGGGAAAAAGGTCGGCGACCTGAACGGTTTTTACACTACCGAAGAAGATGGTAGGCAGCTCGATCTGTTTCCGATTTCTGAGGGTTTGCGCTACCGTTTTCCGTTTTCACCTGCGGCCGAAGCCGTGCAGTATCTGGAAAGCCTGGCAGGAGAGGGGGAAGAAGCGGCAGTCTACTTCGACGATATCGAGAAGTTCGGCATTTGGCCGGAAACTTATGAATGGGTTTACGAAAAGGGCTGGCTGGAAGACTTTATTCGCGGCGTACTCGCCTCGCCCCTGATCAAGCCAATGAAATACTGCGATTACCATGCCCAGGCGCACACGCGCGGTATCGTGTACCTGCCCACCACGTCCTATATCGAAATGAACGAATGGACGTTGCCTGCGCAACCGGCCAACGATTATGCGGACCTGATCCAGGCATCGAAAGCGCAGGGACGCTTCGAGCGCGACAAGGCATTTCTGCGCGGGGGCATCTGGAAAAATTTCCTTACCCGCTATCCCGAATCGAACTGGATGCACAAGCGCATGCTGCAATTGTCGCAGCGTTATGAGGCACTTCCGGAGAGAAAAAAAACCAAGGCAATGCGCGAAATGCTGTACGAGGCGCAGGCAAACGACGCGTACTGGCACGGCTTGTTCGGTGGCCTGTATCTGCCGCACCTGCGGCGTGCCGTTTACCATGCCATCGTGGCGCTGGAAAGCATGCTGGACAAGGTTGTGGAACGTCCTGCCAAGATCGTTGAAGACCTGGACCTTGACGGCAAGGCTGAAATCTTTCTCCATAACGATGAAATTCAGGCAGTGGTGCGTCAGGATGGCAGCGCCGCCGTGTGCGAGTTCGATACGTATGGCCTGCAGCATAATTTCGGCGATACGCTGGCACGTCAGGCCGAGCACTATCACCGTAAAATCCACCTCAACCAGCATTCGCAGCATGAAGGAAAAGGGATTGCCAACCCTCATGAGCGGGTAAGTTTCAAGCACGAAATTACACCGGCGGATATGGAACTGGATGTTGGTCCGCGCATGTTATTCCTGGATAGCCTGCTGAACGCTGATTGCGATATTCCGTTGCGCGGCTATGTGCTGCGTTCGGGCGAGGACAAGGCCGCCCACGTCAGCTACAGTTGCGAGCAGGGCAAATTGTTGATCGACAAGCGTGTTGCCGTCTCCGGTTCGCGCTTGCGGGTGACCTATCATTTCAATGGCGCGACGGATGGCAAGTTCCGGACCGAGATCAATCTCGCGATGCCCAGTTGCGACGGGCCTGCGGGACGCTTTATTTACAACAACCAGATTCCCGGCGGTTTTGGCCAGATGCTGGAATTCGAGGCGGTAAAAAAGCTGGAATTACAGGACGAAGTGCTGGGAGGGGCTTTGTCCTTGCATCTGAGCGCGCCAGCCCAAATACAGAGTCGGCCACATTTCACCGTGTCTCAATCCGAAGCGGGCTTCGAGAAAATCATGCAGGCCGTGACTTTGATCCTGACCTGGCCCCTGTCGCGCCAGACGAAAGACCTGACGGTGGATATCGAGGTGAGCAATCTTGGTGCCTAGTGCTTCTCAGGCTACAATCTCACCTTTTTCGGAATGAAGCGCACGCCATGAGTGAACAGAAAGTAGCCAGGAACAAGGCGGTATACGTCACCTACTCGATCATCGACCAGTCCGGACTGGTGTATGAACAATACGATATGCCGATTGGCTATATTCATGGCGGCAACAGCCCGCTGTTCGAGAAAATCGAAGCGGCGCTGGAAGGCCATAAGATAGGGGATCGGGTCGAGGTGTCTCTCAATCCGCAAGAAGGATTCGGCGAACATGATCCCGAGTTGAGTTTTACCGACGACATCGACAATGTTCCGCCAGAGTACCGCCGTCTTGGTGCTGAAGTCGAGTTTCAGAACGAGCGTGGCGAGAGCATGCAGTTTCGGGTTAGCCGGATTGCAGACGGCAAACTCACCGTTGATGCCAATCACCCCCTGGCTGGGCAGACCGTTAATTTTGTGGTCGTCGTGGAACATATTCGCGATGCCACTATGGACGAGATCGTCAGCGGCCTGCCGGCGGACCAGAGCCAGCAGCTTCATTAATGGCTATAGGGGTTTCCCCTATAGCCGTATAGTCATGAATTGGTCTATGCTTAGCCAAAATCATTAATTAAGGGTACCAAGCATGGCTTTCATCGCATTCTATATTGTTGCTATCGCAATTCTGGTCGCGCATTTCACCGGCTGGCTGGCACGGCACAATATAGAGTGGCTGGTACTGGTGCTGGCTGCAGCGGTATTTCCGGCGGTGATTTTTCTTTAAGTCGCCCGTGGTTGAGTATCAGCCCATTTCCTGCGCGCAGCATGAACGTCTGGAATTCAGCGTGCTGCGCAAAATCCCTCTGTTGCTTGAATATCGCGAAGGCGCAGAGAAGTTTCGCCATTCCGTTCTGCCACTGGATGTGGCAACCCGAAACGGGGCGGAATGGCTGAAATTCAAGAAGCTGGATGACGAGGTGGTAGCTGAAATCCGGCTCGACGCTATTATCTCTTTTGCCGAGGCGCGGCGATCTTAGCTTTGGAGGGACGGCGGTAAAGCAGAAATACCGTAGGCCGTTTGTTGCAATCCGGCTGGTTCTTCTTCCACTCGCTGATGTGTTTCGTCATCACATATTCGGATGCCAGGGTCAGATCCGAGGCGACGCATAGCTCTGTTTCCGCACTGCAGGTTGCCACCATATCCTGAAGCAACTGGTTATTCCGGTAGGGCGTCTCGATGAAAATCTGCGTCTGGTTCAGTCGTTGCGACGTCAGTTCGATTTCAGTGATCTTTTTTACCCGTTCCGTTTTTTCTGCCGGCAGATAGCCGAGGAAGGCAAAGCTCTGGCCGTTGAGCCCGGATGCCATCAAGGCGAGGAGAATGGAGGAGGGGCCCACCAGTGGTATAACGCGAATATTGCGGCTGTGAGCGAGGCGCACAAGGTTTGCGCCCGGATCGGCTACTGCCGGGCAGCCCGCTTCCGATATGAGGCCTACATCTTCGCCCGCCAGCAAGGGTTGCAGCAGGTCTTCGAGATCTTCGGGACGTGTATGCTCGTCCAGCGTAAGCATGCGGATTTCCTGCAATGGAATGGCCGTACCGGTCTGCTTGAGGAACTGGCGCGCTGTTTTGGGATGTTCGACTACAAAGGTATGCAGCGAGGCGGCCAAGCGCTTTGCCTGTTCAGGTATGACGGCGTTTAGATCGCCTCCTTCGCCAAGGGGGACGGGGATGAGGTAGAGCGAACCGGTTCCCATGGGCTAGATGACCGCAAAGCCCTCATTCTGCAGCATATCGATCAGGGCGATCAGAGGCAGGCCGATCAGTGCATTCGGATCGTCGCCTTCCATCCGGGCAATGAGCGCAATACCAAGCCCCTCTGATTTCGCGCTGCCGGCGCAGTTGTATGGTTGTTCCTTGACAAGGTAATGCTCGATCTGTGCATCGGTGAGGTCGCGGAAGGTCACGGTGAACGGCACCAAACGGTTTTGCACGCTGCCGCTTTGGCTGTTGTACAGGCACAAGGCGGTATTGAATACGACACTTTTGCCGCGCATCATGCGCAGTTGTCTGGTGGCATTCTCGTGGGTGTGGGGCTTGCCGAGTTGCATGCCATCAAGCGTTGCCACTTGATCTGAGCCGATAATCAGCGCTTCCGGGAAGAGTGCCGCACCGACGCGCGCCTTGGCTTCGGCCAGGCGTGTTGCGGTTTGTTCGGGTGATTCGTCGGGCAGCGGCGTTTCGTCCACTTCCGGCGCAAACACGGTAAACGGGATTTTCAGCCGCTCAAGCAGTTCACGCCGGTATGGGGATGTTGACGCTAGTATTAGTTGCATAGTGCGTAGGGTGGGTTAGGCGTAAGCCGTAACCCACCGACCTCTAAATTATTATTCGGGCTGAATTTCGATCAGGGCCTCATCGGGCGTGACGGCATCGCCCTTGGCTACAAACACGCCAATAACCGTCCCGCTGATGGAGGCCTGGACTTCGTTTTCCATCTTCATCGCTTCGATAACCAGAACAGCGTCGCCGGCTTTGACCTTCTGCCCGGTTTTTACCAGCACGTCGACGATGGTGCCGGGCATGGCGGTGGTGACGTGGCCCTGATGAGAGGGTCTTGGCCGTTTGCCGGCAGCGGATTTCTTGTCGCTGGTGCTCTTGGTCTTGCCGCTGCCCGTGGCGACGCCCCCGGGGCCGCCGTAGACCTCGATTTCGGCCAGGGTTTCCACCAGCACTTCTTCCGGTACGCCATCAACGGAAACGTAGAACGGACGCGCATCTTCTCCAGGACGTCCGGATCCGGTGACGTGAATGTGGTAGGTCTCGCCATGCAGCGTGACATTGAACTCGTTGGCGGCGTAGAACGGACCGCAGGCCGTGTTGGTGCCCACTGGCAAAAGCTGTTCCGGCTTGAGCCCATCGGCGGCGCGTTCCTGCAGAAAGTTGCGGCCCAGTTCGGGGACCATGGCGTAGGTCAGGACGTCTTCCTCGCTTTTCGCCAG
>JBDKRR010000409.1:0-6353 GCA_039683315.1 Sulfuricella sp. | reverse complement strand
CGATGGATTCCGGTCTGTGGCAAGGCGCGAACCACAGCAATAGCCGCGCCTATTGCGAGGATGAGCAACGCCGCCACAGGCCGGAAGACGCGTTTTCATGTTCCGGCATTTGCGAAGCAGACCACTAGGTCGCGCGCCATGCCGTCCCGACTGTCAGTCCGAGCAGTGTCCGCGACAGGGCAGCGTGGAGCGGCGTTGTTGCTGCTACTGCTGCTGATTGTCGTGGGGGTGCTGGCAGTGTTCGTGACCGGAGCGAACCGTGCCGCGCAGCAACAGGAGCGGGACCGGATTACCAGCGAGGCGCTGGCGCAGGCGAAGGCGGCGCTGATAGGTTATGCGGCCAGCGTTTCATTGGCATCGCCAGGGCCACGTCCCGGTGATTTGCCGTGCCCAGACACCAACGACGATGGTGTCGCGGAAACAGGCTGTGGCAACGCGGCAGGGACTACCGGACAAAATCTGCGGCTAGGCCGCCTGCCCTGGAAAACGTTGGGACTGCCCGACTTGAGGGATGGGGATGGTGAAAGGCTTTGGTACGCTGTTTCAAATAATTTTAAACGGAATACTCGCACTAGTATCCTCAACAGTGACACACCCGGCACCATCACCGTGCTCGACTCAAATGGCGTTGTTGTTTTTGATGGTGCCGGGACAACAGGGGCCATCGCTGTGATTTTTGCCCCCTCATCGTCGCTCATCCGCCAGGACGGTTATGTTCAAAATCGCGCTTGCGTGCCGTGCGACGTGCAAATGGTTTGCACGGCAGTTCCCCCAACCAATACGCCACGCTGCAACCCGAAAAATTATCTGGATATTGCCAATGGCGGCGAAGACAACGCAAACTTCCAGGACGGCAATGCCGATGGGTTCATTCAGGGGCCTATCAACGCTGCCGGCACAACAATTGTGAACGACAGGTTAATCATAATCACGCCAAGTGATTTAATGCCAGTCCTTGAAAAAAGGGTCGCAGGCGAAGCGTTGAATTGCCTTACCGAATACGCCGCGAAACCACAAAATCAAGGCCGCTACCCTTGGGCAGCACCGTTGAATCCGTCAGTGAGCCCAAGCTACTCCGGTGTGTCGGGCAGCCGCTACGGGCGAATACCTGATACCTTCGGGGGCGGTTTTGACAGCACGGTGACCAGCAGCGGCACCCTCCACCCGATGGACAGCAGTTGGACGGGCAACTGCAACATAAACTCCGGTAGTTGGTGGCCCAACTGGGAAGAGATCGTGTTCTTCGCCGTGGCCGACGCTTACAAGCCTGTTAATTTGGACGTGTCCCCTGTTCCAGCGCCGGGGTGTGGCGTGACAGGGACATGCCTTACCGTCAATCTGCCCTCTGCCTCAGCAAACAAGCAGGTAGTCGTTTTTGTAGGGGGCCGACGCCTTTCTGGTGTCGCGGTGGGGCAACCGCGCACCTCTTCTGCGGACAAGGGCACCATCGCCAATTATTTGGAAGGCCAGAATGCTACGTTGCCGGATGATGTGTTTGAACGAAGCTCGCCAACCTCAACCTTCAACGACGCAACATCATTCGCGCCATAATAATGACATTATGGGAAGATATTTTATGAAAAGACCAACCGGCTTCAGCCTGATAGAGTTGGCCATTGTGTTGGTGGTGGTGGCCTTGCTCTTGGGCGGGTTGTTGGTGCCGCTGACGACGCAGATCGAGCAGCAGAAAATACGGGAAACGCAAAAGGCGATGGAGGAGGTCAAGGAGGCGTTGATTGGGTACGCCGCAACCCACGTCGATATTAGCAACCATCCATATTTACCCTGCCCGGATAGAAGAACAGGAGCAGCGGCTGTTACAGATAATAACGATGGCCACGAAGATAGAAATCCGGCCGGGGACTGCCAAGCATTGGAAGGGAATGTCCCGTGGGCAGATTTAGGCGTTTCCAAGAGTGATGCGTGGGGAAATTACTTTACGTACCGCGTGGCTGCTCAGTATTCAAACAGCAGTGCGGGGATAACTTTGGGCTCTAGCCCTATTACTACGAATATATTCGTATGTGAAAATGTTGTTGGTGCCGCATGTACAGGCACTGTAGCAACGGCAACTCAGGTGCCGGCAGTAATCATTTCTCATGGAAATAATGGATTTTATGCAATAAACAGCAACTTTTATCGAATGGACCTCCCCGCTAATTATCCAACCGCTCCCGATGCGACAAGAAGCAGTCCTTTTGAGTTGGAGAATGGGAATGTACACGGCGATTGTACGGCCATACCGGGGGATAATACTTGCACAAAGTACGTCAGTAGAACCCCAAGTGGCATTGGATCAACGGCCGGCGAATTCGACGACCTCGTGACTTGGCTCTCCCCCAACATCCTCTTCAGCCGCATGGTCGCGGCAGGCAGATTGCCGTAAGGGCTTATTCCCCCGCCACCGTCATCTGCCCGATCAGGATCGAGCCGCACTGGCGGGCACCGCGTACCACCACGTCGTTGCCCACCGCCACGATGTTGCGGAACATGTCCTTGAGGTTGCCTGCGATGGTGATCTCTTCCACCGGGTACTGGATTTTTCCGCCTTCCACCCAGAAACCCGCCGCGCCGCGCGAATAGTCGCCGGTGACGGGGTTGATGCCTTGTCCCAGCAGTTCGGTGACCAGCAGGCCGCGATCCATGGTTTTGAGCAGGGCGGCGAAGTCGTGGCCGGTGTCGGCCAGGATCAGGTTGTGGCTGCCGCCGGCGTTGCCGGTGCTGGCCATGCCGAGTTTGCGCGCCGAGTAGGTGGAGAGGAAGTAGCCTTGCAGCACGCCGTCCTTGATTACGTCGCGGCTCCTGGTGGCGACACCTTCGTTGTCGAAGGGGCTGCTGGCGAGGCCTTTGGGCAGATGGGGCAGTTCCTGCAGTTGGACGAAGGGGGCGAAGATTTCCTTGCCCAGGCTGTCGAGCAGAAACGAGGATTTGCGGTACAGGCTGCCGCCGCTGACCGCGCCGACGAAGCTGCCGAGCAGGCTGGAGGCCAGCGGGGCTTCGAACAGCACCGGAACCTGCATGGTTTTGAGTTTGCGCGCGTCGAGGCGGCGCACCGTGCGTTCACCCGCCATGCGCCCCACGGCGGCGGCACTGTCCAGGTCGGCGGCGGCGCGCGCGGTGGCGGACCAGTAAGCGCGTTGCATGCCTTGTTTCGATTCCGCCACGACCGCGCAACTGATGCCCTGGCGCGTGGTGGGGTAGCCGCCGATGAAGCCGAGGCTGTTGGCATACACGAACAGGGATTCGTGGGTGGAAACCGACGCCCCTTCCGAATTGTTGATGCGCTTGTCCACGCTCATGGCGGCGCTTTCGCATTCCTGGGCCAGAGCGATGGCCTGCTCCACCGGCAGATCCCAAGGGTGGTAGAGGTCGAGTTCGGGGATTTCCTTCGCCAGCAGGGCTTCATCGGCGAGGCCCGCGAATTCATCGCTGGCGGTGTGTCTGGCGATGCTGCAGGCCGCCTTGACGGTGTCGCGGATGGCGTCAGGCGACAGGTCGGAGGTGCTGGCGTGGCCGCGTCGCTGGCCGAAATACACCGTTACGCCGAGGCCCTTGTCGCGGTTGTATTCGATGGTCTCCACTTCGTTCTGGCGCACCGAGACGTTCTGGCCGAAGCCTTGCGAAACTTCCGCTTCGCAGGCGCTGGCGCCGGATTTCTTGGCCTGGCTCAGAATGTCCTGGGAAATCTGCTGGAGGGCGTCGAAAGTATAGGTAAAGCGGGAATCCTGCACGGTGACCTCAGTTGGTAGAAACGGCTTGGTAGGAACGGCGCGGCTGAAAGCGGCCTGAAATGCGGTTATGATAACAACTTTAATTAGCGAAGCGAAACCATGCCGGACAGTGAAATGCAGGAAGACGAAGAGATCAGCCGCTCGCAGCGCAAGCGCGACGTGGAAGCCCTGCAGGAGATAGGGGAGCGCCTGGTGACTTTGAACGCTTCCCGGCTCGCCCAGTTGGACATCCCGGACAACCTGCGCGATGCGGTGCGCGAAGCCAAGCGCCTGACCGCAAACGGGGCCATCCGCCGCCAGAAGCAATATATCGGCAAGCTCATGCGCAACGTCGACCCAGCGCCGATTTTGGCGAAATTCCAGGAGTGGGACGGCAAAAGCCGCGAGCAGGCGGCCAAGTTCCACGAGCTGGAGCGCTGGCGCGACAGGTTGCTGGCCGACGACAAAGTCATCAGCGAGCTGATACTGGCGCATCCCCGCGCCGACGTACAGCGGCTGCGCACCCTGATCCGTAATGCGAACAAGGAACAGGCCGCAGGCCGTCCGCCGAAAAGCAGCCGCGAACTGTTCAAGGAACTGCGTCAGCTGATGCTCGAAGAATCGGGCACGGACGACGCGACAGATAACGAAGACTATACCCAACAGGACGATTGAAATGCCCGTGAACCTGAATCCCCCCCTAGCCGAACAACTGCTGCCCGTGAAAGGCGTCTCCCTCGGTATCGCCGAAGCCGGCATCAAGAAAGCCGAGCGCAAGGACCTGATGGTCATGCGCTTGGGGGAAAAGGCGCGCATCGCTGGCGTGTTCACCCTGAATCGCTTCTGCGCTGCGCCGGTGACCTTGTGCCGGCAGCATCTGCAGTCCGGCAAGCCGGTCCGCGCGCTGGTGGTGAACACCGGCAACGCCAACGCTGGCACCGGCGAAGAGGGCATGAGCCGGGCGCGCCAGACGTGCGTGGAGGTGGCGCGCCTGCTGGCTTGCGACGCAGACCAGGTGCTGCCTTTTTCCACCGGGGTGATCCTGGAGCCACTGCCGGTGGACAAGATCGTCGCCGGCCTGCCCGCAGCCGTGGCGAACCTCAAGGAGAGCAACTGGTTCGACGCCGCGCACGCCATCATGACCACCGACATCCTGCCCAAGGCAGCCTCCCGGCAGATCAGCCTGGGCGGCAAGACGGTGACGATCACCGGCATCGCCAAGGGCTCCGGCATGATCCACCCCAACCTGGCGACCATGCTCGGCTATGTCGCCACCGACGCGGCGGTGAGCCAGGCGCTGCTGGAAACTCTGGTCAAGCATGCCGCCGACCGGTCCTTCAACTGCATCACGGTGGACGGCGATACCTCCACCAACGACTCCTTCATGCTGATCGCCAGCGGCGAAGCGGGCCTGCCGGAAATCATTGATGCGGCGAGCGCCGAATACCTCGCGCTGCGCGATGCCGTCACGGAGCTGTCACAGGTGCTGGCGCAAGCCATCGTGCGGGACGGCGAGGGCGCGACCAAGTTCATGACGATCGCCGTCGAAGGCGGCGCCAGCGAGGCGGAATGCCGCCTGGTGGGCTACGCCATCGCCCATTCGCCGCTGGTGAAAACCGCCTTCTTCGCCTCCGACCCCAACCTGGGTCGCATTCTCGCGGCCATCGGCTATGCCGGCATCGCCGATTTGGACGTGGACAGGATCAGGCTCTACCTGGGCGACGTGCTGGTGGCGGAAAACGGCGGCCGTGCCGCCAGCTACCGGGAGCAGGACGGCCAGCGCGTGATGAAAGAGCCGGAAATCACCGTGCGCGTGCTGCTAGGGCGGGGAGCGGCAGCCGCCACAGTGTGGACCTGCGATTTTTCCTACGACTACGTGAAGATCAACGCCGAATATCGCAGCTAATGGCGCTAAAGTGGCGGCGCTAAGGGGCGGTCATGATAACGACCATCCTGCTTGGGCGTTATGTCAAGGCGCCGCTCACAATGCATAGTGCGCAAACGCCCGCGTCATTTTCAGCCCCGGGGCGCTACGTTTTCGACGAAATGAAAACTCGCCATGGTCATGCCTTCCCGCTCATAAAACCGGTGGGCGTCCTTTCTTTGGATTCCTGAATCCAGGTGCATTTGTTGGCAACCTTCCGTTGCGGCGAGTTCCGTGAGCCACAGGAGCAACTTTGCGCCAAAACCCATGGAACGATGCGCGGAAAGGGTCACAAGATCGTCGACGTACAGGAAACGACCCCACGCGAGGTTTTCACCGACACGGAAACCCGCGACGGCAACCACTCCATCTGCGTCCTGCACAAAGGCCAGCCGATAGCCTGAGTTCATCTGGTTCCGGATTCGGGAAAGAAATTGGTTCTCCTCAACGTTGGGGCGGAGTTCCCTCATTACGGGAAAACAGTCGGCAATCTCAACGTCGGTTGTAGCTATGCGAATGTGCATGATTTTCCTGTCGTGACGCCCAACGTTTGAATTCACCGGCCCTGCGAGGCTTTACGATCAATCGAGTCTGAGCTAACCCCGGTTTCCCGGACAGTTGAATTAATCACCATGGTACAACCTCTCCATCTCGTCTGGCGTTCTGTAACCGAGCGACTGATGAATCCGGTTTCGGTTATAGAAACACTCGATGTAATC
>JBDKRR010000408.1:0-15006 GCA_039683315.1 Sulfuricella sp. | reverse complement strand
GCTATCCCGCCCGCACGCGCAGCATTCGCTGGAAAAAAGACCCCGTGCTGGAGGCTGCCGTCGCATTCCTGGAGCAGTTATTGAACAGCGACTCGCCTTACATCTTCCACGGTCGCCTTGAGCCTGGCATGGGTCTGATCTGCAACAACGTACTGCATGACCGCAGCGCATTCAGCGACGACGGAGAATGCCACCGGCTGCTGTACCGGGCTCGCTACTACGACCGCATCGAAGGCACGGAACTGGCGGCGGTATATCCCGGCTAGCAGTTCAAGCCATGCAGGGTGCACAGAAAGCGTTTGGCGAACGCCAGCGCAAGCCACAGCCAGAGCAACAGGAAAAAACTCACCAACGGGATGTGACGGTCGAGAATGAAGCGGGGCGTGATGAAACGCACCGCCCTGACGACCGGGCGCGTCACCACCTGAAACAGCTGGTAAACGAAATTCTGCTCGCGCGCCTTGCCAGCCAGCACGGCCAGCAAGCCCTGCCCCAGCAAGGCTAAAACGGCGACTTCGACAACTGCCCGCAGCGCCCGCACCAAAAACACATCGAATTGAACCACGCCTGACCTTCCCTTCCCGGAGGGTAGTAATTACGTTGCCCTGGCTGGGCGCCCTTCCAGATTGGGGTAGCGCACATGATCCACCAGTTCCTGTATGTCCTTGCTTGGTGCCGGGCTGATCAGGCTGCCCAGGATCACGCCGAGAATGCCGACCGGGATGCCGAAGATGCCGGCGGCGATCGGTTCGATGTCCCACCACTTGGGGGCGTTCACGCCGAAGAAGGGGTAAGTCGTGTACATGTAGTACATGCACACACCGAGACCGCTCAGCATGCCGGCGATCGCCCCCAGCTTGTTGGCGCGCCGCCAGAACACGCCCAGCACCAGAGCCGGGAAGAAGCCGGATGCAGCCAGCGAGAACGCGGCGCCCACCAGGAACAGGATGTCACCCGGCTTGTGCGATGTCGCCCACGCCGCCGCGATCGCGACCAGCAACAGCAGCGCCTTGGACGCGGCGAGACGACGGGTGCTTGAAGCATGGGGGTCGACCATCTTGTAATAAACGTCGTGCGACAAGGCGTTGGCGATGGTCAGCAACAGGCCGTCCGCCGTGGAAAGCGCGGACGCCAGACCGCCGGCCGCCACCAGTCCCGAAATCACGTAGGGCAAGCCGGCAATTTCGGGGGTAGCCAGCACGATCAGGTCGGGTCCGATGGTGACCTCCGCCAACTGTACGATGCCGTCCTTGTTAAGGTCGGACACGCTCATCAGGGTTTTGTCCACTGCCGCCCAGGCATTCACCCAGCTCGGTAGCTCGGAGAATTTTGAGCCCACCAGAATGGTATAAATGTCGAATTTCGCCAGCACCGCCAGAGCCGGCGCGGTGAAATAGAGCAGGACGATGAAAAACAGGGACCAGAATACCGACTGGCGCGCTTCCTTCACGCTGGGCGTGGTGTAGTAGCGGATCAGGATGTGCGGCAGCGCGGCTGTGCCTACCATCAGGCACAGCACCAGGGCGAGGAAGTTCTTGCGCTTCTTGTTGGACTCCCTGTCGTCCTCGGCTCTGGCCCGGGAAATTTCATCCGGCGAGGCATGAGGATTGGACTGAAGCAGCTGTTTCTCTGCGCCCGCGCCCGCAAACGGTTCGGCGTGCGCCTTGATCGGCGCAGCTTTGGCTCTGGCGACATCCGCCGCCTTCTTCCATTTTTCCCTGGCGCTCTCCGGGTCTAGCGGATAGTCCTTGATCGAGGTTTCCAGTCTTTCGATTTCCTTGCTGTCGGGAACAGGAGCGACCTTAAGTTTGGCCAGTTTCGCCTTCATGCTGGCCGCTTCCTGCGCCAGATAGGCTGAGCCACCGGCTCCGAGCGCTTTCAGCCGGACCTCCATGTCGGCCTGCCGACTCCTGTAGATGGCACGCACTTCGGCCTCCTTGGCGCCGTCCGGGGTGCTTGCGTCATTCAGCACATTTTCCCGCTCGGTCACTTGCAGCAACGCCTGGCCATAGGCAATCTGGGGGATCGGATTGCCGGTATGCTGCACCGACAGCCACACCACCGGAATCATGTAGGCGACGATCAGGATGATGTACTGCGCCACCTGGGTCCATGTCACCGCGCGCATGCCGCCGAGGAACGAGCACACCAGGATGCCGGCCAGGCCGACGAACACCCCGACCTGGAACTCGAGACCGGTGAAACGACTGGTGATCAGCCCCACGCCATAGATCTGCGCGATCACGTAGGTGAAGGAACAGATGATGGCGGCGAACACGCCGATGGTGCGGGGGATGTTGCCTCCGTAGCGTGCGCCGAGAAAATCCGGGATAGTGAACTGACCGAATTTCCTCAGGTAAGGAGCCAGGAACAGCGCCACCAGACAATAACCGCCGGTCCAGCCCATGATGTAGGCGAGGCCGTCGTAACCTTCGCTATACAGGGTTCCGGCCATGCCGATGAAGGAGGCGGCGGACATCCAGTCGGCGCCGGTGGCCATGCCGTTGAAGAAGGCTGGCACGCGGCGTCCCACGACGTAGTACTCGTTCACGTCCATGGTGCGGGAACGGATGCCGATGATCGCGTAGAGCGCGATGGTCGAAAGCAGGAACACGTAGCCGATAATCTGGTTGGGCATACCCATCTGTTCCAGGATGGCCAGGATGAAGAGAAAGCCGATAAAGCCGCCGGTATAGAAGCCGTAGAATCTTTTCAGCCGGGACGTGAACACTGAATGGTTTTGTCGTGCCATGTTCAGTCGCCCTTCTCGTGGACGTCATATTCGACGTCCAGTTTGTTCATGTAATGGGCGTAGAACCAGATGATCAGGACGTATACGATGAGCGCCCCCTGAGCCCCGAAATAGAACCCCAGCGGGAAACCGAGAAAGCTGATGGTGTTCAGCTCGCGGGCAAAATAGCTGAAGACGAAAGTTACGATGAACCAGATCACAAGCAGCGCACCCGTCACGTGTAGATTTTTCTTCCAGTATTGCTTTTGCTTGTCCGTCAACTGCATGAAGGCTTCTTAATGGTTTGGACTGGATGTTGATAATTGTCGATTATTGACGCGTGACGCCCTTTCCGGGCTGCTCGGGCGGTGCCGGGCAGAGTATAGGACTTCGCTCGGAGGGGGTAAAGAGAGAAGCTTGCTCAGCCTTCCCAATTCACCCAGCGCTGCGCTTTTTCCAGATCCAACAGTCCCTTGTAACGGGCAATGCGATGCCGCTTCGCCTGCTGCAGGGCGACCAGGAACAACTGAGCCGTGCTGTAGGCGTCTGCCAGGGCGCTGTGGCGGGCGTAATTCCGGATGCGGAAATGATTTTGCCAGTCATCGAGGGCGCGGTATTCCTTCGACAATTCCGGATACAGCGCGGGTACGGCGTAGGCAAGGTCGAGCCACTGATGCTTGAAATCGAAGCCGAGAAATTGCCGCATGGCGCGGCGGATCATGGTTTCATCGAACACCACGTGGAACGCGATCAGGGGGTCCTTGCCGAGATACTCCAGGAAGGCCAGCAGCGCTTCCTGCGGGGGCATGCCCCCGGTCTGGGCGCTGCCGCCGATGCCGTGTATCAGGATGTTTTCCCTGTCGCTGGCGGTTTGCTGCTGCAGCACCACCTCAAAGCTGTCGCCGACATCGACCCTGCCGGCGCGGACCGCCACCGCTCCGATGGCGATCAGGTGGTCCTTGGCCAGGATGAGGCCGCTGGTCTCAACATCCACCACGACAAAACGCGCGGACTCCAGTTCGACACTCGTCCCGATGGAGGGCAACGCCTGCCATGCCGCCAGGCGTGATTCCAGCTCCGGGGTCAGGTCCGGTTTGCGGCTAAAGAAATGCATGAGCCTCTTCATGGCGAATTTCTCGGGGGATTTGGAATCATGATACGCGCCGCGAAAGCCGCGTCAAAAACAAAAAAGCCCCCTGGCGCGAACCAGGGGGCTGAGTGGATTAAGGCCGGCGCGGGTTAGTGCGCGGTGGCCGCCTCCGCGTTGATGCCGGTGTTCTGGCGCACGTAGAGCTCGTCCCACATCTCATCCGCGCGCTTGTCGCGGGTCAGCAGGGAGCCGAGTATCACCATCAGGAAACCCAGCGGGATGGAGAGCAGACCGGGGTTCTTGAGCAGGAAGAACGGCTTTTCCAGGCCCATGAGGCTGGTGGTCTGGCCTGCCATCTTCTTCAGGTCATCCTCTGCCTTGTCGTTGGATTTCTTCACCTTGTCGAACTCGCCCTGGATTTTCGTTTTCTCGGCTTCATCTGTCGCCGCATCCAGCTTGGCTTTCAGCGTTACCAGTTTTTCCCGGGTGCCCGGCTTGGCCGGCTTGGCCGGTTCGGCGGCCTTGGCTGGTTCGGCTTTCTTGCAGCCTTCCAATGCGAACAGCTCGCACACGAAGCCGGTTCCGGGCTGAGCCGGAACCGCATCCTTCGCTTCGCTCGCCGGCTCGCCGTCCAGGACCTTGTTCGCGGCCTTGATCACGGCTTTGGGGTAGGTCATATTGGGGGAGATCAACACCAGTCCGATGGCGGCGATGGAGCCGACCAGCATGCCGGCGATGATGCCGGTGGTGTTGCATTTCTTCCAGTACAGCGTGAGG
This sequence comes from Sulfuricella sp., assembly GCA_039683315.1. Taxonomy (GTDB): domain Bacteria; phylum Pseudomonadota; class Gammaproteobacteria; order Burkholderiales; family Sulfuricellaceae; genus Sulfurimicrobium. Next base: position 10,408 of record JBDKRR010000408.1, on the reverse strand, counting down.
AACACCGCCGGCAGGTTGCTCGATGCCGCCACGGCGAAAGCCAGCGCCACCAGGTGGGCGACGTTCTGCCCCTTGGCCAGAATGCCCACCGTAATCGCTATTACGCCTACGATCACGGACGATACGCGGGCTGCCACCACTTGCTCCTGCGGCGTAGCCTTGTCGCCGCGGATCACGCCGACATAGATGTCGTGCGCCATGGCGGAAGCCGCTGCCAGCACCAGGCCCGCTACCACCGCGACGATGGTGGCGAATGCCACGGCCGCAACGAAAGCCAGCATGAAGTTGCCGAGCATGGAGTTTTCACCGCCACCGAGGAACTGCGCCAACAGCGGGCCGGCCATGTTGCCGCCGGCATCGATCGAGGCGATCTTGGCCGGGCCGACCAGCATTGCGGCACCGGTGCCGAGGAACAGGGTCAGCACGTAGAAGCCGCCGATGATCGCCATGGCCCAGATAACGGACAGGCGTGCGGCCTGTGCCGTCGGCACGGTGAAGAAGCGCATCAGGATGTGCGGCATACCTGCGGTACCGAGCACCAGCGCCATCCCCAGGGAGATCTGGTCAATCGGGCTCTTGAGGAACAGACCGGGTTCGAGGAAGCGCTGGCCCAGTTCTGCCGGGGTCATGGTAGCTGCCTTGTCGCCCAGCAGCTTGGCGACCTGTGCAACGACTTTCTCGTCGCCCACCACCGCTTGCAGGTAGCCTGGCAGGCTGAAGCCGTAAGGCGCCCATACCAGCGCCACCAGCAGGATCGACGCCATCACCAGCAGCACGGCCTTGGTGATCTGCACCCAGGTGGTAGCCTTCATGCCGCCGAACACCACGTAGGCGAGCATCAGGATACCGACGCCGATCACCGAGATTTCATAATCGATACCGATCAGGGTCTTGATCAGCACGCCGCCGCCGACCATTTGTGCGGTCAGATAGAAGGTGGACACGGTGATGGTGGAGAGTGCCGCCACCGTCTTGGTCTTCTTCGGATCGTTACGGAAGGCCAGAATGTCGCCCATGGTGTATTTGCCGATGTTGCGGCAGGGCTCGGCGATCACCAGCAGCACGGTGATGTAAGCCACCAGCCAGCCCACCGAGTACATGAAACCGTCGTAACCGTAGAGCGAGATCAGCCCGGCGATACCGAGGAAAGACGCGGCGGACAGGTAGTCGCCGGCAATCGCCCAGCCGTTCTGGATGCCGCTCACCGAGCGGCCGGCAGCGTAAAACTCGGAGGTGGTATGGGTGGTTTTTGCCGCCCAGAAGGTAATCGCCATGGTGATGGCGATAATCACGCCGAACACCGCGAAAGTCATCCACTTGAACTCGTCGGCAACCGCGCCGCCCGCCGCGAAGGCGGAGCCGCTGGCCAGCAGCGCGGCAGCAGACAAGGCAAGCTTGTTGAAAGTTTTGCTCATGTCAGGCTCCCAGTTTGTGCGCATCGTTGATGATTTCCTGCGCCATGGTGTCGAATTCGGCATTGGCTTTCTTCGAATAAACGAAGGCGATGGTCCAGGCCACGACAAATTCAGACAGGGCAAACAGAATGCCGACGTTGACCACGCCCCACACCTTGATCTTGAACAGATCCTGGTAATAGGCAGCGCCGATCGGCAGCAGGAAATAATAAATAATCGAGAAAATCATCAACCCCCACAGGAAGGTCGTTTTCTTGCGATGCAGCGCCTGGAACCTGGGATCGGCATCGATCGCCGCCCAGTTCATTTCGCGTTTTGACATTTCAAATCCTCCAATTAGAATTGCTTTACAACAGTGGGCTGGCTGTAAACTCCACCATCCGCTTTTTAAACCATAGCGCGCTCGTCTTACACAAAACTTACAATATTTTGATTACCTACTTATGCGCATCCTGATTGCCGAAGACGATGAAGTGCTGGCCGATGGCCTGTGCCGCTCCATGTCGCGCAACGGTTATGCCGTCGATTGCGTCGGCGACGGGATGGACGCGGACCTGATGCTCAGAGGAGATCAGCCCTTCAACCTGGTGATCCTCGACCTCGGCCTGCCGCGCATGGATGGACTGTGCGTGTTGCGCAACCTGCGCGAACGCAACCACCAGGTTCCGGTCATCATCCTGACGGCCCGGGACGGGGTGGCGGACCGGGTCAAGGGGCTCGACCTGGGCGCGGACGATTACCTGGTCAAGCCGTTCTGCCTGCCGGAGCTAGAAGCGCGGGTGCGCGCCCTGATGCGGCGCGGCCAGTGCGGCGTGAACCCGGTGTTCTCCTGCGGCACGCTGAGCTTCGACAGCGTGGGGCGCCGCGCCGCCATCAACGGCGAGTCGCTGGAGCTGACCACGCGCGAGACGGGCGTGCTGGAGGCATTGATGTCGCACACCGGCTGGGTGGTCAGCAAGGACCAGCTGCTGGAGCACCTTTACAGCTATGCCGAGGAGGCGAGCGCCAATGCCATCGAGGTCTACATCCACCGCCTGCGCAAGAAAATCGAGGTCGCGGGCGTGACGATTCGCAATATCCGTGGACTCGGCTATGTAATCGACAAGGTTTCCCCCTAGGAGCCTGTCAGACTTGAAGAATCGAAGCGCAACGATTTTAGCAGGCAAGCCGCAAAGCAGCTGCTCGCAAAATTCGGCTGGGCGAGAACAGATTTTGTCGGTTTTGCAGGGCAATAGTCATTCTATTGCCCAAAAAAGCGGCGAAATATGGACCGGCCAGGCGGATTTGCAGCCGATTTACTTCAAGTCCGACAGGCGCCTAGGCGTGTTAACACTAATTTCACGCCATAGGCGCCCTGCAGAATGATCACGATGGAAGACGAAGTTCTTTCTCTGCACGATCGCCTCATGAACTGGCTGCTGACGCCACTGTTCCTGCTGTGGCTGTTCAGCACGGTGGCGGGCTACGTCGCCACCCTGAACTACGCCAGCCAGCCATACGACCGGGCACTGCTGGAACGTGCGCAGTCGCTGGCGGTGCAGATGAAGCTGGGCAGCGGTCAGGAACGGCTCGACGTCAAACCGACGCTGCCCGCTGGTGGCGCCCCCGGCGAGCAGGACCGCATGTATTACAGCGTCAGCGATGAGGAGGGACGCCTGCTGGTCGGCAACGCAGACCTGGCGCGCCCCATCTCATACCGCGGCGGAAAAACGGGTCCGCTGTTCAGCAACGCGGAGCATGGCGGGGAAAAAACCCGCATGGTGAGCCTGGTTTACCCCGGCCCGCCCGGTTCGCCGTCTTTCCAGCTGCACATGTCGGAAACCACGCATCAGCGCCAGGCTAGCATCCGCGGTATTTTCGCCAACATCGTGATCCCCCAGCTGCTGCTGATCGTGATCGCGGTGGGCGCCGTATGGTATGCGCTCAAGCAGGGGCTGGAGCCCCTGGAACGGTTGCGGCAGGACGTCACGCTGCGGCACCGCGACGATCTGAGCAGGCTGGATGAAACCCAGGCGCCGGCGGAAGTACGCCCGCTGATCAACGCCGTGAACGACCTGCTCGAGCGCTTGAAGCAAGTGATGCTGGCGCAGCAGCGCTTCGTCGCCGATGCCGCTCACCAGCTGCGCACGCCCTTCGCCGGACTGAAAACCCAGACCGAGCTGGCGTTGCGGGAGACGGAACCGGAGCGCAAGCAGTACGCGCTGCAACAGATACTCACCAGCGCGATGCGCGGCAATCACCTGGTAAACCAGCTCCTGGCGCTGGCGCGCAACGAGCCGGGGGGCCAGGGCGCAGAAACCTTCGCACCGCTCGACCTCAACCGCTTGGCGCAGGAGTGCACCGTGAACTGGGTGCCCATGGCGCTGGAAAAGGGGATGGACCTCGGTTTCGAGGGCATTTCCCAGGTCGCACCCTTGCGTGGCGACGCCGCGAGCCTGACCGAAATGCTGGGCAACCTGATCGACAATGCAATTCGCTACACCCAGACAGGGGGACAGGTGACGGTGAGAGTGGATTACGAGCACGGCGGGGCGGTGCTGCGCGTGGTAGACAACGGCCCTGGCATCGCGCCGCCGCATCGCGAGCGGGTTTTCGAGCGCTTCTACCGCGTGCTCGGCAGCGGTCAGAGCGGCAGCGGGATTGGCCTCGCCATCGTGGCGGAAGTGGCGAAACGCCACGGCGCCACAATCACTCTGAATGCGGGTCCGGACGGGAAAGGGACGCTGGTTACCATCCGTTTTCCGCACCACGGCACTTAGAAAGAGAAGTATTTCTCCATCACCGCCTGCAGCTTGCGCGCCTGTCGGAAAGCTTCCTTGAGAATACGCCGGTCAAGGTTGTTGAGCTTGTCCGGGTCCACCCGGTTGGACAGCGCTGCGCCCGCTTCGCACTGCTCGTGCTGCAGGCGCAGGCGCAACAGCTGGAGATAGAGAAAGGCCTCGATCCATCCCTCCACGTCGTTCATTTTCATGTCCCAGGCTTCGCTGCTTGCGCGCAGGCGACGGATGGTCGAGGTTTCTGCAACGCCCGCGGCCAAACCGAAGATGCGCGCGGCATCGACAAAGGGCGACACGCCGTTGAGCTTGAGATCCAGCGTGCCGCCGTCCACCACGAAATCACGCACCATTCCCAGCGGCGGACGGTTGCCCAGGGCGTTCTGCACCATGTGCCGCAGGAACAGGCGGTTATCCTTGATTTTGGCGTTGAGCCACTCGCGCAACTCGTATGCCAGCTCATGGCGACCGAACAGCGGGCGGAAGTCGAAGAAAATGGTGGCATTGAGCAAAACCGGCGCATCGCCGCGCTGTATCCACTCCGAGAAAGCCCCCTTCCACTCTTCGAGCGACAGGCACCACTTCGGGTTGGAGGCCATCACCTGGCCCTTGCACAGCGGAAAGCCGCAGACGTCCAGCGCCGCGTTGATGCGCTCAGCCAGCGGCAATAGCGTGCGGCGGATTTCTTCCGCCGTCGTACCCTCCGGGACGCTGAAGATGATGCCGTTATCCTGGTCGGTGTTAAGCGTCTGTTCATAGCGCCCTTCGCTGCCCAGCGCCAGCCAGCACACCCCCAGCTCGCACAGTTCGCTGTGGCTGATGCCCTGCGCCTGGCATTCCAGCTCGATCAGGCGCTGGGTGAGCAGGTCGTTGAGGGTGGAAATGAATTGGGTGAGCTGTTCCGCCGCGACGCCCTGGGCGAGCATGTTGTGGGCGAGCTGGCGGATGTCCTGCGCGCTCTGCTTAAGCTGTTCGAGGCCCTGACTGTTGCGGATGGCGCTGCTGATTTGCCTGAGACCGACGCGCTGCAGGGTGAAAAGGTCTTTTTCCGAAATGATACCGATCAGTTTGTTCTGGTCGGTGACCAGCACGTGCCGGATGCCGTCACGGACCATGGCGAGGGCGGCTTCGTAAGCGAGTGTTTGAGGCGGCAGCGTGGTGAGCCGGGTGCTCATGATGCCGATGATGGGTTGCGCGAGGTCGGCGCCGGGCAGGGCGACGCGGTTGAGGACGTCGTGCAGGGTGAAAATGCCGACCGGGGTGTTGTTCTCTACGGCGATCATGGCGCCGATGCCGAGGTCGTGCAGGGTTTGCAGGACGTCACGGATGGGGGTGTCGGGCGAACAGGTGACGGGCTCGCGCCGGATGATGGCGCTGAGAGGGCTGTTCATGGATTGCTGCGTGCTGCTGGTCTGTGCGTACTGGGCCTGGATGATGTGTTTGGATTGTTCCAGCAGGTTGGCGATGCGCCGGGTGCAGAAGTCGTGGAAGGCTTCGCTGCGGTGGGTGAGCTGGTGGAAGTCCTCGACGCCCAGTTCGTAGCAGAACAGGTCTTCGCCGGCGCGGTAGGTGCTGGTGACGGGGCGCTTGGAAAGCAGCGCGCCGAGCGGGAAGCATTCGCCTTCGTGCAGTTCGAGCCAGGCGGTGTCTTCCTGTGCCTGCACGACACCCTGTTCGCCCTGGACCACGCCTTGTTTGATGATAAAAAACTTATGCGCATCGCCCTGTTCCGGCGAGAGCACTACCTCGCCCTTGGCGTAGTAGCCGACCGCCAGGCGCGCGGCCAGCCACTCCAGGTCCCCGCGCTCCATTCGGTCGAACGGCGCATGGCGGCGAAGATGTTCGGCCGTAGCCTGAATGAGTGTGTTGTTTTCCGCTGCCATGATTCCTCCGCTGTTTGCGTACCTAAGGCTCAGGACAGCTTGATGCGCAGCGCCAGGTCCGTGCGCGAATCCGCGTTGCGCAGCGCATCCTCGTAGCTGATCCGCCCCGCTTTATAAAGCTTGAACAGGCTCTCGTCGAAAACCTGCATTCCTTCTTCGATGCCTTTTTTCATCGCCTCTTTCAATACGTCTACCTTGCCGTTCTGGATCAGCTCCGAAACATAAGCCGACTGCAGCAGCACCCCCGTCGCCAGCGCCTGCTTGCCGTTGGTGCCGGGCAACAGGCGTTGCGCGATCACACCCTTCAGATTGAGAGACAAGTCGAGCAGGATCTGGTGACGGATATCTTCGGGGAAATAATTGATAATGCGCTCAATCGCCTGATTCGCGTTGTTGGAGTGCATGGTGGAGATGCACAGCACGCCGGCTTCCGCATACATGATCGCATGCTGAGCGGTCTCCCGATCGCGGATCTCGCCGATGACGATCACGTCCGGGGCTTCGCGCATCGCGTTGCGCAGAGCATCCCCGAACGACAAGGTGTCCAGCCCGACCTCGCGCTGCTCGACCACGGACCGGCCATGGGCGAAAAAATATTCGATCGGGTCTTCGATGGTCAGAATATGCCCGTCCATGTGCTTGGCACGGTAATCGACCATCGCGGCCATGGTCGTGCTTTTCCCGGTCCCGGCTGCGCCCACCATCAGCACCAGCCCGCGCCTGAGCAAGGAAAGCTCGCGCGCCTGCTGCGGCAAGCCCAGCTCGTCAAACGACGGAATGTTCGATTTGATCTGGCGTATGGCCACCGACACTTCGCCGCGCTGGTAGTAGACATTCAGGCGGAAACGGCCAATACCGTCGACCGACACCGCAAAGTTGGATTCCTTGGTCTCCTCGAACTCCTTGCATTGGCGCTTGGTCATGAAGGCGTACGCCAGCGTTTTCGACTCGCCCACCTTGAGCGCAGGCATGTCGACCGGGCTGGTTACCCCATCGATCTTGATATGAGGACGGGTCTCGGCCGTCAAAAGCAGATCGGACGCGCCTCTGTCCACCATCAGCTGCAAAAGGCTTCTCGTATCGCTCATTTCCTCTGCCTCCCGTCCCGATTTTAACAATCGGGACGGTTATCGGGTCTGCAAATCCGGTTTCATGTTGTTCAGCTCACCATACCTGAACAGGCGCAGTTGAGTAAAGGCCGGAACCAACGTAAAATCCGGGTCGTGCGGGTGTAGCTCAATGGTAGAGCAGAAGCTTCCCAAGCTTACGACGAGGGTTCGATTCCCTTCACCCGCTCCACTCTAATTAATCAGATTTCCTCTTCGTCCTCCATTCCAGTTAATTCCGGCTCCATAATTTAGCTTTGTCAGCCCTTTCACGACACAAATGTCTTTTTATTGGGTGTAGAATACCGCCGAAATATTTAACGGCCCCCGGAAGCATCGGGGACCACCTAGCCGAGGTTGCATTCATGCCTGTCATCTTGTCGCGCCGTCGCTTCATTACCTTCGCCGCCGCTGCCGCCGGCCTGCCGCTATTGCTCCATACGGCGGGCGCACAGGCCAAGCTGGCGCGCTGGGCGGGTACCGCGCTGGGCGCCCCGGCTTCCATCCAGCTTTACCATAGCAACGAGGCGCAGGCGCAGGCCGCCATCTCCGCTGCTCTGGAAGAACTCCAGCGCTTGGAAGCGATCTTCAGCGTTTACCGCGCGGACAGCGCCATCTCCGCGCTCAATCGCGACGGCGCGCTGGACAACGCACCGCCCGACTTCATCGCCATGCTGACGCGCGCCCTGTCGCTGGCGAAGATCAGCGACGGCGTCTACGACCCCACCGTGCAACCGCTGTGGCAAACCTATTTCCGCCACTTCACCTCGGCCAACCCCGACCCCGCCGGCCCGGCGCAGCACGACATCGCCGCAGCCCTCTCCCGCGTCGACTGGCGCTCGGTGGAGGTGGACATTGAGCAAAAACGTGTGCGATTCGCCCGCCCCGGAATGGGCCTGACGCTCAACAGCGGTGCCCAGGGCTACATCACCGACTGCGTCGCCAACGTGCTGCGCGCCCACGGTTTCGCCAACATGCTGGTGGACATGGGCGAGCCGCGCGCGCTCTCGACCAAGCCCGACGGCTCCGCCTGGCGCATCGGCATCGCCAACCCCGCCGATCCGGCCCGCACGGTCGCCACGCTCGAAGTGGTGGACAAATGCGTGTCCACCTCGGGTGGCTACGGCACCCTGTTCGACCCCGCCGGCGCCTTCACTCACCTGATCGACACCCGCACCGGCCGCACTGCGCCAGCACTGCTGGGAGTCTCGGTGGTGGCCAACAGCGGCAGCATCGCCGATGGGCTGTCCACCGCCATGCTGATGGCCCCGGTCGAGCGCCGCCAGGCCATCCTCCGTGCCGCCGGCGGCATCAAGGCCCTCTATGTCACCCCCGAGGGCGTAGTCTCCACGGTGGAAGCCTGAACGTGAACCTGCCGACAGACGACAGCCTGGATTTCAGCGCACCCGCCATGGTGGAAGGCTTTGCCACTGTGGTGGCGGTGGAAGGCGGCATAGCCTGGCTCGAACCCGAGCAGACCGGCAGTTGCGGCAGCTGCGCTTCCTCTTCGGCCTGCGGCGCCAAGGGCATCGGCACCGCCGCCAGCCGGCTCGAAGCGCGCCGCTTCAGGCTCGACAACCACGCCGGCCTGGTCGTCGGTGAGCGCGTAGTCGTCGGCATCCGCGAGAATGCGCTGGTCAAGGCTTCGCTCACCGCTTACGCCATTCCGCTAGCCACCATGCTGGGCACCGGCGCAATGGCGCAATGGGCCGCCGACAGCGACGGCATCACCATGGCGGCCATGGTCGCCGGACTGCTGATCGGTCTCGGCATCGCGCGCCTGAGTGCCAGCCACCTGTCTTCCCGGGGCGATCTCGCCCCCCGCTTCCTGCGCCGCGCCAATGTGGGCGTGGTGTGTAAAATCAGTTAAAGGCCTGGGCATGAAAGAATATGTACTTTTAATGGTGAGCGCGGCGCTGGTCAACAACGTCATCCTGGCCCGCTTCCTCGGCCTGTGCTCCTTCATGGGCGTCACCACGCGCATCGATACCGCGGTCGGCATGGGCATGGCGACCACCTTCGTGATCACCGTCTCGTCGATGGCCGACTGGGCGGTCGAAACCTACCTGCTGCAGCCTTTCGGCTTGGGCTACCTGCGCACCGTGACCTTCATTCTGGTGATCGCCGCTGCCGTGCAGTTCACCGAGATGACGGTAAAGAAAGTGTCGCCGGCCCTGTTCCAGATGCTGGGTATCTACCTGCCGCTAATCACCACCAACTGCGCCGTGCTGGGCGTAGCCCTGCTGCTGGTCGCGGGCAAGATGACTTTCATCGGCAGCACGCTGTTCGCCTTCGCCTCTTCCATCGGCTATACCCTGGTGATGGTGATCTTCGCCGGACTGCGCGAGCGGCTGGCGCTGGCCGAGGTGCCGCGCCTGTTCGCCGGCCCGCCGATCGGCTTTATCGTCGCCAGCCTGCTGGCGCTGGCGTTCATGGGTTTTTCCGGCATGAGCACTAATTAGGAGTCATGGCCATGTTAATCGCGGTAGGTAGTCTCACGGTAATGGGCATCGCCCTGGGCGGCATCCTCGGCGCGGCGGCGCGTTTTCTCGCGGTGGAAGAAAATCCGCTGGAAGAGGAGCTGAAAGCCATGCTGCCCGGCTCGCAGTGCGGCCAGTGCGGCTATGTCGGCTGCGGCCAGGCAGCGGCGGCATTGGCCAAGGGCGAGGCGCCGGTGACCCTGTGCCCCCCCGGCGGCAGGGCTGTGGCCGAGGCGCTCGCCAAGAAGCTGGGCGTCACCGCCGATCTCTCCGAGCACGAGGAGAAGGTGCCGCAATACGCCGTGGTGCGCGAGGAGTTCTGCGTCGGCTGCACGCTGTGCATCAAGGAATGCTCGGTGGACGCGATCGTCGGCGCCAACAAGCTGATGCACTCGGTGATCGTCGAAGCCTGTCATGGTTGCGGCAAATGCGTCAAGGTCTGCCCCACCGAGGCGATTGAAATGCGTACGGTGCCGGAAACGCTGGGCACCTGGCATTGGGCCAAGCCCGAAGCCGAACACGTTTTGCACTAGAGGTTGAAATGAAGCTTTTCCCCATCCGCGGCGGCATCCATCCCGACTACCGCAAGGAGCAGACCAGCGAGAAGGCCATCGTCGCCCTGCCGCTTCCGGAGCTGCTCTACATTCCCCTGCAGCAGCACATCGGTACGCCTGCGGAGGCACTGGTGCAAGCAGGCGACCTGGTCAGAAAGGGCCAGCTGATCGCGCGCAGCCAAGGCGGAATCTCCGC
>JBDKRR010000407.1:0-2754 GCA_039683315.1 Sulfuricella sp. | reverse complement strand
GGGCAATCGCCAACGGTTACAAAGACGGGCTCCAACTTGATCGAATCGACAACAACGGCAACTATTGCCCGGTGAACTGCAGGTTTGTTACGCCGCAGCTCAATAACTGGAACAGAAGAAATTCTGTCCTGTTGACCGTTGATGGCGAGGCGGCCTGCATTACCGAATGGAGCAGGCGCACAGGGTGCTCAATTCAGTGGGTACTACACAAATACGGAGAAGAAGCCGCGAGGTCAAAAGTAAGATCATGTTTAGGAGTCTAGCGTCAAGCAGTTCAGGCAACCTTTATGTTTGCGATGACGGAGCGACAAAGATCATGGTTGAATGTGGGTTGTCCTACCCAAAGCTGGCGGCAGCGCTCAACCACGACGTGATGGGTCACGCGGCCTGTCTGCTCTCCCACGAGCACGCAGACCACGCAGCGGCGGCCCAGGAGCTCGTCAAGCGGGGCATGGATGTCTGGTGCCACCCGGCGACTGCCAACGCGCTGCACATCGAGGACGGGGCAATGGTGATGCTGCCGGGCAACACGGTTCGCATCGGCACTTTCGCCGTGACGGCCATCGAGACGCGCCACGACGTGTCGAGCCTGGGGTTCCTCATCTACAGCCGGGCCACCGGCGAGAAACTACTGTTTGCAATCGACACCTGTTACCTGCCCAACCGGTTCGCCGGGCTCACAGAGATCGCAGTGGAGTGCAACTACAGCATGGAAGCGCTCATGGACGATGACGTCACGCCTCTCAGCCTCAAGCGCCGCGTCATGCGTACGCACATGGCCGTGGAGACGTTCTTGGGGTTCTGTGCGGCCAACGACCTGAGCCGGGTGCGCAAGATCTGGATGCTCCACATGAGCAACGACAGGGGCAACGCGGGGCTGTTCGCCCGGATGGTGCGTGAGGCAACGGGAATTCCAACGGAGGTTTGCTGACCCATGACTTATTCACTGACAATACCCGGCCGCCTGCCGGACATGAATGACTACAGCGACGCCGAACGGGCGCACTGGCGCAAGGCGGCACAGATGAAGCGAGAGACGCAGGACTTTGTTGGCTGGGCCATCAAGCGGCAACTGCCCGGCCTGCGCATTGAACGGCCCGTCGCCATCACCTTTGCGTGGTACGAGCCAAACCGGCGGCGGGATAAGGACAACATCGCGTTTGCCAAGAAGTTCATCCAGGACGCGCTGGTGGAGGCCGGCGTGCTCGCCAACGACGGCTGGCGCAACATCGTCAGGACGTCCGACTCGGTGGCCGTGGACGCCAGCAACCCAAGGGTGGAAGTGTGGATTGAGGAGGTGGGAGAGGATGTGGATTGAGATGCACGACACATTGCCGGATCACAGAAAAGTCTACGTCCTCATGGAAGCGCTGAAGGTTGACCGGCACAAGGCTGTCGGCATCGTTACCTGCCTCGGGCGGTGGGCGGTCAGGCAGGCTGGTGACGGCGACATCACCGGCTATCCGCCGGCGGCCATTGCCAACGCCATTGGGTGGAACAAAGGCAACCCCAAATCCCTGTTTGATGCGCTTGTCACATCCGGTTTCATTGACTGTCACGACGACGGCACGTGCACATTACATGATTGGGGCGACTATGCCGGAAGGTTGATAGAGCGCCGCGCACAAAACGCAGAACGTATGCGCATGAAGCGCTCACGTGCAGATATAGTGCAGAACACGTGCGGTGCATGTGCAGGGGCTACCGTACCTAACCATACCAAACCTAACCATACCGTACCTAAAGAGAACGATGGGAGTGGTGCTGACGCACCTGGCGACAAGTCGCCTCCCACGCCCAAAGAGCCAAAGGTCGAGAAGAAAGCCCATGGCGAGGAGTTCGGGCACGTCCTCCTGACGCCGGAGGAGTTCAAAAAGATGGAGCGGTATGGGGTCGGCATGCGAGACGACTACATCGAGAAGGCCGACCGCTACCTTGAACAGATCGGCCCAAAGAAGGCCGCCAAGTACAAGAGCCACTACGCCATGATCTGCAACTGGATCGCCAGGGACAACGACGGGGTGAAGAAACCGGCTGCCCGGGCTGCCAATGGCCGGCCGCTCAGTGACAGCAAGGAAGGAGGCGAGGACGATGGATACCCGTTCTGAGGTTTGCCCGCGGTGCGGGCGGGAGCTTCGCGTCGTCGAGCGCCCTACCATCCGAAAGGTCGACGAGGTTGACGGCCAGCCGGTCTATGAGCGTGGCACCACGCCGATGCTCGCCACCTGCCAGTGCGTCAAGGATGAACAGGAGCGCCAGCGCAAGCAGGAGGCCGCCGAGGAGCGCCAACGCTACATCAACAGCATCATCCGGGACGCTGGCACCTCAGCCCGCCTGACCGGTGCCAGTTTCGAGACCTGGCGGCGGTCGCTGGCCACCGACGAGGCCTTCCAAAAGGCGCTACAGTGCGCCGAGCACATTGCCGCAGGCAAGCCGGATAGCGGGCTCATCCTCCTGGGGCCGGTGGGCAACGGCAAGAGCCATCTGGCCGAGAGCATCGGCAAGCGGGTGGCCCAGGCCGCCAAGACCTACGTGTTCCGGTAGGTACCGGAGCTCATGATCGACATCCGCTCCACATTCAACGGGCCAAGCGGCGACGCCGAGATCATGGACACGCTCTACTCCTGCGACCTGTTGATCCTGGACGACCTGGGGGCAGAGAAGTGGACGGAGTGGATTGACGAGCGGCTCTTTGTCATCGTGGACGGCAGATACCGCCGCCGGCGGAACATCGTGGTCACCTCCAACGCGCCA
>JBDKRR010000406.1:0-4528 GCA_039683315.1 Sulfuricella sp. | reverse complement strand
CTGCAAAATAATGCCCCGTTCCGGGTGGTTGAGCCCGCTGAGTCTGCCGCTTCAGAGTAGCCCAGCGGGGGGTGATTTACAACCGCATTAAAGAGGAGTAATGGGCGAATCGGGCGATGACGAATGAATGCTAAATTAGGTTGCAATTTATCAACCCAATAACTAGAATTAGTGAAATATTGCAGGGCCGATCACAATATGTTGTGGATACATCATTGGATATGTTGTGGATAAGAGCCTGAAAATCCGTTCGCAAAGCGACTAAAAACAAGGAGGATTCAACCATATGCAACTGGCTACTGAGAACGTTTCTAGCTCTTCCTTACCGGCTTCGAATTTCGGCGCCCAAACTCCCGCGTCCGCTCCGGGCGTTTCCTATGCCGACTACAAGATCATCCGCCGCAACGGCGGGGTAGTGCCGTTCGAGCCCGCCAAGATCGCCATCGCCATGACCAAGGCGTTCATCGCCGTCAATGGTGGGCAGGCTGCGGCTTCGGCACGGATTCGCGAGCAGGTGGACATGCTGACCCAGGCGGTGGTCAATGCCCTGATGCGCCGCCAGCCACACGGCGGCACTTTCCATATCGAGGATATCCAGGATCAGGTCGAGCTGTCCCTGATGCGTTCCGGCGAGCATGACGTGGCGCGTTCCTACGTGCTGTACCGCGAAAAGCGCTCGCAGGAGCGCGCCCAGGCGAAGGCCATGGCGCCGGCTGGTGCCGAGCATGCTTTGCATGCCATTGAAAACGGCGTGCGCGTCCCGCTGGACACGGCGAAACTGGCTTCCCTGGTGGATGCTGCCTGCGCCGGACTGGGCGAGCAGGTGAACGCCAAAGCCATTATCGAGCCGACCTTGCGTGACCTGTACGACGGCGTGTCGATGGACGAAGTGCGCAAGTCGGTGATTCTCTCCGCCCGTTCCCTGATCGAAAACGACCCGGCTTACTCCCTGGTAACTGCGCGCCTGCTGCTCAATACTATCCGCCACGAAGTGCTGGGCGAGGAAGTGCCGCAGAGCGACATGGCCACGCGCTATGCCGAGTATTTCCCGGAATTCATCAGGAAAGGCATCGACGCGGAGCTGCTGGACGAGAAGCTGCAGCAGTTCGACCTTGCCCGCCTGGGTGCGGCGCTCAAGGTGGAGCGCGACAACCAGTTCGGCTACCTTGGCCTGCAAACCCTGTACGACCGCTATTTCCTGCATATCGAAGAACGTCGCATCGAACTGCCGCAAGCCTTCTTCATGCGCGTGGCGATGGGTCTGGCCTTGAACGAGATCGACCGCGAAGCGCGCGCCATCGAGTTCTATAACGTGCTCTCCAGCTTCGATTTCATGAGCTCGACGCCCACCTTGTTCAACGCCGGCACGCGCCACAGCCAGCTTTCCTCCTGCTACCTCACCACGGTGTCCGACGACCTCGACGGCATCTACCAGGCCATCAAGGAAAACGCCATGCTGCAGAAGTTCGCCGGCGGCCTGGGCAACGACTGGACCAACGTGCGCGCCCTCGGCGCCCGCATCAAGGGTACCAACGGCAAATCTCAAGGTGTCATTCCCTTCCTCAAGGTGGTCAACGACACCGCCGTGGCGGTGAACCAGGGCGGCAAGCGCAAGGGCGCGGTGTGCGCCTACCTGGAAACCTGGCACCTCGACATGGAAGAGTTCCTCGAGCTGCGCAAGAACACCGGCGACGACCGCCGCCGCACGCACGACATGAACACCTCCAACTGGATTCCCGATCTGTTCATGAAGCGCGTGATGGAAAACCAGGAATGGACCCTGTTCTCCCCTAACGACGTGCCCGACCTGCACGATCGTTTCGGCAAGGATTTCGAGGCCGCCTATATCGCTTACGAAGACAAGGCGGCGCGCGGCGAACTCAAGCTGTTCAGGAAAATCCCGGCGCAGCAGTTGTGGCGCAAGATGCTGTCCATGCTGTTCGAAACCGGCCATCCCTGGATCACCTTCAAGGACCCGTGCAACGTGCGCAGCCCGCAGCAGCACGTCGGCGTGGTGCACAGCTCCAACCTGTGCACCGAGATCACCCTCAACACCAACGACCATGAAATCGCGGTGTGCAACCTGGGCTCGGTGAACCTGGTTAACCATCTCAAAGATGGCCAACTGGATCACGACAAGCTCAAGCGCACCATCGCCACCGCCATGCGCATGCTGGACAACGTGGTGGACGTCAACTTCTACGCCGTGGGCAAGGCGCGCAACTCCAACCTCAAGCACCGTCCGGTCGGCATGGGCATCATGGGCTTCCAGGATTGCCTGCTGAACCTGCGCATTCCTTACAGCTCCGACAATGCGGTGGAGTTTGCCGACCGCTCCATGGAAGCCGTGGCTTATTACGCCTACTGGGCGTCCAGCGAACTGGCGCAGGAGCGCGGCCGTTACAGCAGCTTCACCGGCAGCCTGTGGGACAAGGGCATCCTGCCGCACGACAGCAACAAGCTGCTGGCGGAGCAGCGTGGCGGCTACCTTGAGGTGGACGAGTCCACGAGCATGGACTGGGACGCGCTGCGCGCCCGCATCCGCCAATACGGCATGCGCAACTCCAACTGCCTGGCGATCGCGCCGACGGCCACCATCGCCAACATCGTCGGCGTGTCGGCCTCGATCGAGCCGACCTACCAGAACATTTACGTCAAATCCAACCTGTCGGGCGAATTCACCGTGGCCAACCAGTACCTGGTGCGCGACCTCAAGCAGCTGGGCATGTGGGACGAAGTGATGATCGGCGACCTGAAATATTTCGACGGTTCGCTGTCCAAGATTGACCGGGTGCCGGCAGAACTGCGCCAGCTTTACGCCACCGCCTTCGAGGTGGAACCGAAGTGGCTGGTGGAAGCCGCCTCGCGGCGTCAGAAGTGGATCGACCAGGCGCAGAGCCTCAACATCTACATGGCCGGCGCCTCCGGCAAGAAGCTGGACGAGACCTACAAGCTGGCCTGGCTGCGCGGACTCAAGACCACCTATTACCTGCGCACGCTGGGCGCCACCAGCGCGGAGAAATCCACCGGCAAGGGCGGCGAACTCAATGCCGTGCCGGTCAGCGGCGGCTTGGGCGGCGGAGCGGGCGCGATGAACCTGCCGGAAGCGGAAGTCGTCGGCAAGGCGTGCACGCTGCGCCCGGGCGATGAAGGTTTTGAAGAATGCGAAGCTTGCCAGTGAATTTGGTAGGTTGGGCTTGAGCCCGACATGTCGGCATGAATGCCGACCTACAGGTAGATGACAACCACAATGTGGAGAAAATATGCTGAATTTTGAAGAAGATGTGGCCCCGGCCGTGTCCCAGCCACCGCTGGGCGGTTTAGGCAACATGCCGCCGGCACAGCCCGCGGCTCATGAAGCGGAGTTTTCCTCCGCGTTGACCGGCATCCACGACACGCGCCGCGTGCGCGCCGAGGACAAGCGCGTGATCAATGGCACCGTCGACGTCAACCAGCTGGTGCCGTTCAAGTACAAGTGGGCGTGGGAAAAGTACCTCGCCGGCTGCGCCAACCACTGGATGCCGCAGGAAGTGAACATGAGCCGCGACATCGCCACCTGGAAGGACCCCAACGGTCTGACCGAGGACGAGCGCCGCATCGTCATGCGTAACCTGGGCTTCTTCACCACCGCGGATTCCCTGGCGGCCAACAACATCGTGCTCGGCACCTATCGCCACATCACCGCGCCGGAATGTCGCCAGTACCTGCTGCGCCAGGCCTTCGAGGAAGCCATCCACACCCACGCCTACCAGTACATCGTGGAAAGCCTGGGGCTGGACGAGGGCGAGGTGTTCAACATGTACCACGAGATCCCGTCCATCCGCGACAAGGACGAGTTCCTCATCCCCTTCATCGATACCCTGACCAATCCGGAATTCAGGACCGGCACGCCGGAAAACGACCAGAAGCTGCTGCGCTCGCTGATCGTGTTCGCCTGCATCATGGAAGGGATTTTCTTCTATGTCGGCTTCGTGCAGATCCTCGCCCTCGGCCGCCAGAACAAGATGACCGGAGCCGCCGAACAGTACCAGTACATCCTGCGCGACGAATCCATGCATCTCAACTTCGGCGTCGACCTGATCAACACCATCAAGATGGAAAACCCCGGCCTGTGGACCGCAGCTTTCCGCGAGGAAATCAGCGGGCTGATCAAGAAGGGCGTGGAGCTGGAATACCGCTACGCCGAGGACACCATGCCGCGCGGCGTGCTGGGCCTGAATGCCGCGCAGTTCAAGGAATACCTGCGCTTCATCGCCAACCGCCGCTGCCAGCAGATCGGCCTGGACGAGTTGTACCCGAATTCGACCAACCCGTTCCCGTGGATGAGCGAAATGATCGATTTGAAGAAGGAAAAGAATTTCTTCGAGACCCGCGTGACCGAGTACCAGACCGGCGGCGCGTTGTCCTGGGATTGACCTCGTATTTTCCTGCAACAACGTGTTTTCCAACCAGTAAAGGGAGTTGAGATGAGCCTTGAATCAATGTCTCGTGAGCAGTGGGGAAAAATATTCGATCATTGGTATCGACA
>JBDKRR010000405.1:0-1796 GCA_039683315.1 Sulfuricella sp. | reverse complement strand
GCGCCAAGGCGCTGATGAAGGAAGGCGGCGTCATTGCCTGCGAAGCACCGCGCCATCCCTGGCCTTCCATGCACCCCGCCGTCCGCGCGGGCCTGTTAGAGACCGCACAGCGCCTGAACCCGATGGTGCTGCGCTGGGGCAAGTAAATTCAAAATACCAAGGACCTATCGCCATGACAACTCAAAAACACGACAACCTCATCAACGGCCAATGGATTGCGGGTGCCAAGTACGCCCCCAACATCAATCCGTCCAATATTGCCGACGTCATCGGTGACTACACCCAGGCCGATGCCGCGCAGCTCGATGCCGCGGTCAAGGCCGCCCAGGCCGCCTTCCCCGCCTGGTCGACCGGCAACATCCAGGCCAGAGCCGATGCGCTGGACAAGATCGGCACCGAAATCCTGGCCCGGCGTGAAGAACTCGGCACCCTGCTGGCCCGTGAAGAAGGTAAAACCAAGCCCGAAGGCATTGGCGAGGTCACCCGCGCCGGCAACATCTTCAAGTTCTTCGCCGGCGAGTGCCTGCGCCTGAGCGGTGAAATCGTGCCCTCGGTACGCTCGGGCGTCAGCGTCGAAATCACCCGCGAACCCGTGGGCGTGATCGGCCTGATCACCCCCTGGAACTTCCCCATCGCCATTCCGGCCTGGAAGACCGCCCCGGCGCTGGCCTATGGCAACTGCGTGGTGCTCAAACCGGCAGACCTGGTGCCCGGCTGTGCCTGGGCCCTGGCCGAAATCATCAGCCGCAGCGGCATCCCGGCGGGCGTGTTCAACCTGGTGATGGGCCGCGGCAGCGTCATCGGTGACCCGCTGGTCAACCACCCCGGCATCAACGCCATCAGCTTCACCGGCTCGCAAGGCGTGGGCCAGCGCATTGCCCAGCAATGCGCCGCGAACCTCAAGAAGGTGCAGCTCGAGATGGGCGGCAAGAACCCGCAAGTCATCCTGGACGACGCCGATCTGGCGCAGGCGGTCGAGCTCAGCGTGCAAAGCGCGTTCTTCGCGACCGGCCAGCGCTGCACCGCTGCAAGCCGGCTGATCGTCACCGACGGCATCTACTCCAGGTTTGTTGAGGCGATGAAACAACGCATGGCGGGCCTCAAAATTGGGGACGCCTTGGCCGCCGGCATCGACATCGGCCCGGTCGCCTCACAAGCCCAGCTCGAGCAGGACCTGAGCTACGTGGAGATCGGCAAGGCCGAAGGCGCCTTGCTGGTCGCTGGTGGTAAGCGCCTGCAGTGCAGCACCGAAGGCTTTTACATGGCGCCAGCGCTCTTGACCGACACCACAGCGGCCATGCGGATCAACCGGGAAGAAGTGTTCGGCCCGGTCGCCAGCATCATCCGCGTCAAGGGTTATGAAGAAGCGCTGGTGGAGGCCAACAACACACCCTATGGTCTGTCGGCCGGCATTGCCACCACGTCGCTGAAATACGCCACGCACTTCAAGCGCCACAGCCAGGCCGGCATGGTGATGGTGAACCTGCCGACCGCCGGTGTCGACTACCACGTGCCGTTTGGTGGCAGCAAGGGATCGAGCTACGGCTCGCGTGAGCAGGGACGTTATGCGCAGGAGTTCTTCACCACGGTGAAGACAGCCTATATTGGTAGTTGAGTGTTCCACCGCAACCGCCGCTGGCTGCACCTGAACGTCAGCTTCTGGTCGCTATGCAAAGCTCTCCATAGCGACCAATTCCATATATTCGACTGCCGACCCAATACATGAGGTAAGGGTTCTGTCGCATTGCCAGTTGATAAACGTGTTTGGGTTAGGAACAGATGCCAGCTCTTCAAAC
>JBDKRR010000404.1:0-13299 GCA_039683315.1 Sulfuricella sp. | reverse complement strand
GAAACTGTATATGGCCACCTTTCCGCGTTCGCCAGCGGATTGCATAAAGGTCAGCACATCATCCAGGGTGACGTCATCGGCTATGTCGGCATGACCGGCATGGCCACCGGCCCACATCTTCACTACGAGTTCAAGGTGGCTGGCGTGCAACGCAACCCGCTTTCGATCGAAGTGCCGACTGCTTTTCCCATTGCCGCGAACCAGAAAGCCGAATTCAACCGTATAGCCCAACCCCTGCTTGCGAACCTGGATCTGCTGCGCGGCACCAATCTCGCCGCTCTCGACTAAGCCCCCGGCCGTGCACCCCTCCGAGCTATATGTCGGTCTCATGTCCGGCACCAGCCTGGACGGCGTGGATGCAGCTTTAGTCGAAATCAGAGAGGGTAAAAGCCGTCTCATCCACGCCATTTTCCAAGTTTTCGAAGACGACCTGCGTCATGAGTTGCTGGCACTTAACCAGGCCGGACACAACGAACTACTTCGCGCCTTCTTGGCCGGGAACGCCCTGGCATATCGCTACGCGAATGCCGTTCAGACACTCCTAAACGAAACCATACATCCCGTTTCAGCCATTTCTGCAATCGGCTGCCACGGGCAGACGATCCGCCATCGCCCTGACCTCGGCCTCACGATCCAGATCGGTAACGCCGCATTGCTTGCCGAACAGACCGGCATTAGCGTGATAACCGATTTCCGTAGCCGCGATATTGCCGCAGGCGGACAGGGCGCACCGCTGGTTCCCGCTTTCCACGCTGCAGCGTTCCGTTCAGCCCAGCGCAACCGCGTTATCGTCAACATCGGCGGCATTAGCAATCTGACATGGCTGCCGGCGACAGGAGCAGTCACCGGTTTTGACTGTGGACCGGGCAATCTGTTGCTTGATGGCTGGATGCAACAGCACCAGGGCTCACCCTTTGACCGCGATGGCGCGTGGGCTGCGAGCGGCAAACTCATACCAGAATTGCTCCATAACATGCTGGATTTCGCTTTTTTCTCTGCCGCTCCTCCCAAAAGCACGGGGCGCGACATGTTCCATCTGGAGTGGCTGCAAGCTTTCCTTTACGGCAGTTACGCCCCGGCAGATGTCCAGGCCACCTTGCTGGAACTCAGCGCACACTCGATCACGGAAGCCATCCGGCGACATTGCGGGGAGGCCGATGAAATCTATCTGTGCGGCGGCGGCGCACATAACACGGCATTGAGAAAAAGACTGGCAGAAATGCTGGCCCCGCTGCCATTAAAACTCACTGACGAATTCGGCATCGGAACTGATTGGGTGGAAGCGACAGCCTTTGCCTGGCTAGCCTATCGCACACGGCACGGTCAGCCTGGCAACCTGCCGGAAGTTACCGGTGCGCAAGGCCCCAGAATACTCGGGGCAATTTACAGCGCATGAATGAAAAAAAGGGGCTGAAGCCCCTTTTTTTCATTGTGTTTGGCAACCGATCAGGCAGAGAATGAAGAACCGCAACCGCAGGTGGTCGTTGCATTCGGATTCTTGATCACGAACTGCGCGCCTTGCAAACCCTCGGTGTAGTCAATCTCGGCACCCACCAGATACTGGAAGCTCATCGGATCGATCAACAGGCACACCCCATTTTTTTCGATAACCGTATCGTCGTCGTTAGTTACTTCGTCAAAAGTAAAACCATACTGGAAACCCGAACAGCCGCCTCCTGAGACAAATACGCGCAGTTTCAGATCGGCACTACCCTCTTCCTCGATCAGGCTTTTCACCTTGGCAGCCGCGCTATCGGTAAAGGTCAACGGGCTGGGCATTTCGGTCGCTGCGTTCATATTCATACTCCTAAAATAAATGCAAAATCACATTCTGCTAAACTAAAGCGAATTAGTCAACTACTAGTCTCCCCTCGATCGCCACAGAAACCGGGGAAGGCAGTGCAAGCTGTTCCTGGTGAACCAGTTTTCCCTCGACTATTGCGCCTACATGCATTTCCAAGGTTTTGTAATACACGTCACCTGTGACTCGCGACTTGGACTGGAGTTCCACATATTCCGAAGCATAAACGGGGCCGGCCACAGTACCATTTACCACGAGATGGGAAACTTCGATCACCCCTTCTATGCGTGCCTGCTCGGAAAGTACGAGCGTACTGGGCTGCCCCGTCTCTGCGCGGACATTCCCCTGTATCTCGCCATCCACACGCAACCCCCCGGAAAAGGAAATATTACCCTCGATACGCGTACCGCTGCCTATCAGGCTATCGATGCGACTTTGTGGTTTTGGGGCTTTTTTACCGAACATGCTCATCCTCGTTTTCTGTCACGACAAATTGAATGTCTTGCTGAGCTTTGGCTGGGCAGAGCCCTCGCCAAAAACACGCGCCTCAACACTCTTGACCACTGCTGCAGGAGGCACTTGGAATTTCCCCTCCAACTTCTGATACGATTTCACGCTGACGATATATTCCCCCTTTGCAGATGCATCGGCCGGAAAAGTTCGCAAAACATTCTTTCCACCATCCTGCGTTGTCACCACCAGTTGCAGACGCCCCTGAAAAATCCTATCCTGCTGCCCTGCCCGGACCAGCAGCAGTTGGTAGCGATACACCCCTGCCGCGCCAGGTTCGACCTTGAAACGAGAAACGGTCACTCCGCCGCGTTCGCCAGAGCTTACTCCACGAATAAAGGCGAGTTGCTCCTTTAACTGCGCGTTCTCATCCTGCAACACTTTGAGCGCGTGTTCTGTATCTTGCTGCGCAGCATTGTCAATCATGCTATGGCGGTCTGCAGCCACCTGAACAGCTCGCAATCGCCCGTTATCCGCCTCGAGTTGCTTGACCTTGTCGCGCAACTGCACCAATTCCCGGTCCGTAGCGTCGCGATCGAACCCGGCAAACTGACTCCCAATATCGTACATCCACCACGCCAACCCGATGCCACAGCCCAACGCTACCGCCATGAACAAGCCGCGCCAATACCACGCGACATGCGTTCGCACAGCCACCCGCCGCGCGGTAAGACCATATCGGCGTTTGACGGCGCGAGCCACTTTCCTCATGGCAAGATGGGAATTTGCTGCAATCCGGTCGCCTCGGGCAAGTCGAAGAGGATGTTCATGTTTTGTACTGCCTGGCCAGCAGCGCCTTTGACCAGATTATCGATCACCGACAGAATGACCACTGTGTCCCCACCTTGCGGCCGGTGTACCGCGATGCGACAGAAATTGGCGGAACGCACCGAACGGGTTTCCGGATGCCCCCCCGCCGGCAACACATCGACAAAATACTCGTTGGCATAGTGCTGCTCATACAGCGCCTGCAAATCCACTTCTTTCGTGAGGCGGGCGTAGAGCGTGGCATGAATGCCGCGAATCAACGGTGTCAGGTGGGGCACGAAAGTGAGCCCGACCGACGCTCCCGCGCGCCGCGACAAGCCCTGAACAATTTCCGGAAGATGGCGGTGGCCCGCCACGCTATAGGCCTTGAAATTGTCGGATGCCTCGCTGAAAAGCGTCGCGACCTCGGCTTTGCGCCCAGCGCCGGAGACGCCTGATTTACAGTCAGCGACAAGGCCTTGCAGTTCTATCGCCCCTGCCTCGACAAGCGGCATGAAACCCAGTTGCACCGCAGTCGGGTAACACCCAGGATTGGCGATCACCCGTGCGCCTTTGATTTCGCTGCGATTGATTTCCGGCAGCGCATACACCGCCTCGGCGACGAGTTCCGGACACGCATGCTGCATGCCGTACCATTTCTCCCACAAAGGGATGTCCTTGATACGGAAATCCGCCGCCAGGTCGATCACCTTCACACCGGCATCGACCAAGGCCTTGGCCTGCAGCATGGCTACGCCGTTGGGCGTAGCGAAAAACACCACGTCGCAGCGATGCAGCGGCGCTTCAGTCGGGTCCTGAAATTTAAGGTCTACGCGCCCACGCAGGTTGGGGAACATGTCGCTCACCGCCATCCCGGCTTCCTTGCGCGATGTGATGGCTTCCAGATGCGCTTCGGGGTGCTGCGCCAGCAAGCGCAGCAACTCGACACCGGTGTACCCCGTGCCACCAACAATCCCCACCTTGATCATAAACAACGCCTTTGCCACAGAAAGACACTAATCATAAAAGGACACTCATCGTTAGGCAACCTAACAGGCAATAAAAAAGCCGCCCATAGGCGGCTTTTTCGGCACCAGCGCAGATTAACGCTTGGAGAACTGCTTGGCGCGACGTGCTTTGCGCAAACCGACTTTTTTCCGTTCCACTTCGCGAGCATCGCGAGTAACCAGACCGGCTTTGGAAAGCTCGCTTTTCAAGCTAGCATCGTAGTCGATCAGGGCACGCGTAATACCGTGACGCACTGCACCGGCCTGACCGGACTCTCCGCCACCTGCCACGTTGACCATGATGTCAAAAGTGGTGAGGTTATTGGTCAGCTCCAGTGGTTGGCGCACGACCATACGGCCCGTTTCACGGGAAAAAAACACGTCCACAGGCTTGCCGTTGACGACGATATTGCCGGAACCAGACTTCAAGAACACACGTGCTACAGAGCTCTTGCGGCGGCCGGTACCATAGTTGTAATTACCGATCATGGCGTTTCCTTAGATTTCCAATGCCTTAGGCTGCTGCGCGACGTGCTGATGCTCCGGCCCGCTGTAGCACTTGAGTTTTTTCAGCATGGCGTAGCCCAGAGGGCCTTTCGGCAGCATGCCCTTGACTGCTTTTTCCAGCACGCGGCCGGGAAAGCGCTGTTGCAGCTTGGTGAAGTTGGTGGTGTAAAGACCGCCGGGGTATCCGCTGTGACGATGATACAGCTTGTCTTCGGCCTTGTTGCCGGTCACGCGCAGTTTTTCAACGTTGACGACAACGATATAATCGCCGGTGTCCACGTGCGGAGTGTATTCAGGCTTGTGCTTGCCGCGAAGACGCGATGCGATTTCGCTGGCCAACCGCCCCAAAACTTTATCGGTGGCGTCCACCACGAACCAGTCACGCTTGACTTCGTGCGATTTCGCAGAAAAAGTTTTCATGCAGGAATCCAGTTACTCAAATGGAGAAAGGGGCGCATTTTATTCCAGCTTACCCCCCCTGTCAAATAATAACGGGATAGATCCGTTGATCGTCGGTTTTAGGCAGCTCCCAATCTGGTAATATTGCCATATTTCGCGCCGCCCATGGCGCATTTAACCAAGAGGGACTGTCAATGAAGGCACGTATTAAATGGGCCGGAGAAGCCAGCTTCATCGGCGAAACCGAAAGCAGCCACGCGGTGGTGATGGACGGACCTCCTGAAATGGGCGGACGCAACATCGGACCGCGCCCCATGGAAATGCTGCTGCTCGGCACCGGCGGATGCACTTCTTTCGACGTGGTACACATACTGAAGAAGAGTCGTCAGCAGATCACCGACTGCGTGGCTGAAATCGAAGCCGAACGGGCAAGCGAAGATCCCAAGATTTT
Organism: Sulfuricella sp.; assembly: GCA_039683315.1. GTDB lineage: Bacteria > Pseudomonadota > Gammaproteobacteria > Burkholderiales > Sulfuricellaceae > Sulfurimicrobium. The sequence goes on along the minus strand of JBDKRR010000404.1, from coordinate 7,877 downwards.
CACGAAAATCCATATTCATTTCATCGTGACCGGGAAAGCCCTGAAACCGGAACAGGTGGAACGTGCAGTAAAACTTTCCGCCGAAAAATACTGCTCGGCCTCCATCATGCTGGGCAAGAGCGCTGAAATTACCCATGACTTCGAGATTATCGAGCAAGCCTGATCCCATTCATATGTTAAACGCATTGCAAAATCGGTACGCATCACCTAAACTGGTTTCCACTCTTTTTGGTTGGCCTTAATATGCTGTTTATTAAACACAATATTTACATCAGCCAGTGCATGATTGCCGGGTTTGCAGCTTTCGCCTTCAATGCAGCTCACGCCGAAATCTACAAGCAAGTGGATGCGCAAGGCCGCGTCACCTATTCCAACGTGCCGATGAAGGGCGCTACCAAGTTGAACCTTGAGCCGCTCAACACGGTGCCGGCCACACGCACCAAGGCGAGTACGCCATCTCCTTCCGGCTTCCCTAAAGTGGACGGCGACACGCAAAAAAAGCGTGATGACACGAGACGCAAGATACTGGAAGACGAACTCGCTGCAGAAGAAAAGCTGTTGACGGAGGCCACGACGCAGAAGGACGCAACGGCGATCTCGCTGCATGAAAAGAATGTTGCCGCCCTTAAAAAAGAACTTGCCAATATCAAGTGACGCCGCCGTCCTTCCTCGGCCTGGAGCACCTCTCCACGGCGGTCATCCTCCTTGACGCGCATTTCCGCATCGCCTACGCAAATCCCGCCGCGGAGAATCTGTTCGAAATCAGCCTGAGCCACATCAGCGGCCTTGGGCTGCCGCAAACCTTCGGACCGGCGACCACGCTGAGCTCGGCCGCCGAACAGGCGCTCTCCAGCAACACCAGCGTAACCGAGCACGAACTCATTTTCCCCAACGCCAGCAATACCTTGCTTTCCGTCAGTTGCACCATTACGCCGGTGGAAATCGAGCCAGTCAGACTGATTCTGGAATTCCACCAGATCGACAAGCAACTCAAGATCGCGCGGGAAGAGCGCATGCTGCTGCAGCAGCAGGCCAACCGCGAATTGCTGCGCAATCTCGCCCATGAGATCAAGAACCCGCTCGGCGGATTGCGGGGAGCAGCGCAACTGCTGGAGCTTGAGCTACCTAAGCCGGAACTCAGGGAATACACCCAGGTGATCATCAAGGAAGCAGATCGCCTGCAGTCCCTGATGGACCGCATGCTCACCCCGCACCGCTTGCCGCAATACCGCCTCATCAACATCCACGAAGTGCTGGAGCGCGTGCGCAGCCTGTTGCTGGCGGAGCACCCGCAGGGCATCGTCATCCGCCGCGATTACGACACCAGCCTGCCGGACATCTCCGCCGATCAGGAACAGCTCATCCAGGTGATGCTCAACATCGCCCGCAACGCGGCCCAGGCGATGCACGGCCAAGGGGAAATCACCCTGCGCACGCGCATTGCCCGGCAAGTCACGCTGGCGAAAAAGCGCTACCGGCTCGCGCTGATGATCCAAATCATCGACAACGGCCCCGGCATCCCCGAAAACATTCGCGAGAAGATTTTCTACCCCCTCGTTTCTGGTCGCGAAGGCGGCAGCGGGCTGGGCCTGACCCTGGCGCAGACTTTCGTCGCGCAGCATCACGGCTCGGTCGAATGCGACAGTCGGCAGGGGCGCACGTGCTTTACAATACTGCTGCCGGTGACCGAGCCTTCCCACTAAATCTATTTAAGTAGCCTACATGAAACCGATCTGGATTATCGACGACGACCGTTCTATCCGCTGGGTGTTTGAAAAAACCCTGACGCGCGCCGGGCTGGAATTCAAGACTTTCGCTTCCGCTCAGGAAGCCTTGGCTGCCATGGAGACTTCCACTCCCCAGGTCGTGGTGAGCGACATCCGCATGCCGGGCGAATCCGGGCTGGAGTTGTTGCAGCAACTGAAGCAGCGCTTCCCCACTCTGCCGGTCATCATCATGACCGCCCATTCTGATCTGGAAAGCGCGGTTGCTGCATTCCAGGGGGGTGCTTTCGAATACCTTCCCAAGCCTTTCGACATCGAACATGCAGTCGAACTGATCCGCCGTGCCGTCGACGAAAGCATGAGCCAGAGCGGCACGCAGGAAGCACTCGAAGGGGCACCTGAAATTCTTGGCCAGGCACCGGCGATGCAGGAAGTGTTTCGCGCCATCGGCCGTCTTTCGCAATCGCACGTCACGGTGTTGATCAACGGCGAATCCGGCACCGGCAAGGAATTGGTGGCATGCGCGCTGCACCGCCACAGCCCGCGCGCCGACAAGCCCTTCATCGCCATCAACACCGCGGCTATTCCGCGTGACCTGCTGGAGTCGGAGCTGTTCGGCCACGAGCGGGGCGCCTTTACCGGGGCTCAGGCCATGCGGCGCGGGCGCTTCGAACAAGCCGACGGCGGCACCCTGTTCCTCGACGAAATCGGCGACATGCCGCCCGAGCTGCAAACACGCTTGCTGCGCGTTCTCTCCGACGGCCAGTTCTACCGCGTCGGCGGACATTCTCCGATCAAGGTCAACGTGCGCGTCATCGCCGCCACCCACCAGGACATGGAACAACGGGTCAAACAGGGATTGTTTCGCGAAGACCTGTTCCACCGCCTCAACGTTATCCGCTTGCGTCTCCCGCCGTTGCGCGAAAGACGCGAGGACATCCCGCTGCTGGCGAAATCGTTTTTGCAGAAAAGCGCGCAGGAACTGGGCGTGGAAGCGAAAAAGCTTTCCGACTCTACTCTCAAGTATCTCGCCACCCTGCCCTGGAGCGGCAACGTGCGCCAACTGGAGAACGTCTGCCACTGGATCACCGTCATGGCGCCCGGTCAGAACGTCGAGGTGGCGGACCTGCCCCCCGAGCTGCGCGAGGAAAGCCACGCCCCCGCTGCCACCGACTGGATCACGGCACTGGAACTGGTGGCCAATGACGCCTTCAATCGCGGCGAGAAAGGCATTATGGAAAACCTCACCCACCAGTTCGAGCGCGCCCTGATCGCTCAGGCACTCAAGCACACCGCCGGAAGAAGAATCGAAGCAGCACTGCTGCTCGGTCTGGGGCGCAATACCTTGACGCGCAAAATTCAGGAACTGGGCATGGAAGACGGCGGGGAAGCCTGACTCTTCTCCATCAGCTGCGCGGCTTCATGCTGCAGAAACTCCTTGAAGCCCGCCGCCACCGGGGACAGCCTCTTGTTCTGACGATGCACCACAAACCAGTGGCGCACGATGGGGAATGATTCCACGTCGAGGATGGCCAGACGGCGCGTTTCCAGCTCAAGCGCCACGGTGTGCAGCGACACAATGCCCAGCCCCATGCCCGCCTGTACCGCCTGCTTGATGGCCTCGTTGGTGCTCATAACCATGCCGGTATTGAACGCGATGCCGTGTTCCTGAAAGAAACGCTCCATCGCGCTGCGCGTTCCCGAGCCCGCTTCGCGCACGAGAAATGTTTCCCCTGCCAGCTGCTGCACCGGTATGCGCTCTTTTCCGGCCAGCACATGGCCTGGGGGGGCAATCACCACCAGCGGATTCAGCATGAACGACTCGGCGGTCAGGTCCTGCCCCTCCGGCGGCTGGCCCATGATCGCCAAGTCGGTTTCATTGTTGGCCAGTTGCTGCAGCAGCACTTCGCGGTTGGTGACGTCAAGATTGATCGTGACGGCAGGATGGCGCTGGCAGAAGTTCGCCAGTAGCTGCGGGGCGAAGTAATTCGCGGTACTCACCACGGTAATTTTCAGCCGCCCGAGTTCCAACCCTTTCATGCGCGACAGCACGCCCTCCATCTCATCCAGCTGCTCGGCGATGGTGCGACTGTAATGGAACATCTCCTGACCCGCCTCGGTGAGAAAAATCTTTTTCCCCATCTGCTCGAACAGGGGCAAACCGATGCTTTCCTCCAATTGCTTTACCTGCATCGATACAGCAGGTTGGCTCAAATGTAGCGTTTCGGCCGCGCGCGAGAAACTGCGCTGGCGCGCCACCGCTTCGAAGACTTTCAACTGGCGCAACGTGAGGTGTAACATGGGGACTCAACTCAATTCAGCCATAAGCTAATACTTATGATAACAATCATAACAATTTAATGTTTCTTATACAAATTGATGCGTATAGTGCTTCCCATCGCATCAGCACCATTCCCTCGGGAATACATTCATAACCACAGGAGAAAGTAATGGATCAATCAGCACGTTACGCCAACCTCGATCTGAAAGAAGAAGACCTGATCAAGGGCGGCAAGCACATTCTGGTCGCCTACAAGATGGCGCCCAAGGAAGGAACCGGCTACCTGGAAGCAGCCGCTCACTTCGCCGCCGAATCCTCCACCGGCACCAACGTGGAAGTCTCCACCACCGACGACTTCACAAAGGGTGTTGACGCGCTGGTCTATTACATCGACGAAGCCACCGAAGACATGCGGATCGCCTACCCGATCGAGCTGTTCGACCGTAACGTCACCGACGGCCGCTTCATGCTGGTTTCATTCCTCACCCTGGCCATCGGCAACAACCAGGGCATGGGCGATATCAAACACGCCAAGATGATCGACTTCTACGTGCCGGAACGCGTGGTTCAGATGTTCGACGGCCCGGCCAAGGACATCTCCGACCTGTGGCGCATCCTCGGTCGCCCGGTAGTCAACGGCGGCTACATTTCCGGCACCATCATCAAACCGAAGCTGGGTCTGCGCCCCGAGCCGTTCGCCAAGGCTGCCTACCAGTTCTGGCTGGGCGGCGACTTCATCAAGAACGACGAACCGCAAGGCAACCAGGTTTTCGCCCCGATCAAGAAGACCCTGCCCCTGGTGTATGACTCCATGAAGCGCGCCCAGGACGAAACCGGCCAGGCCAAGCTGTTCTCCATGAACATCACTGCCGACGACCACTACGAAATGTGCGCCCGCGCCGATTTCGCGCTGGAAACGTTTGGCCCCGACGCCGACAAGCTGGCCTTCCTGGTCGACGGTTTCGTCGGTGGTCCGGGCATGGTCACCACCGCCCGTCGCCAGTACCCCAGCCAGTACCTGCACTACCACCGCGCCGGTCACGGCATGGTGACATCCCCGTCGGCCAAGCGCGGCTACACCGCCTTCGTGCTGGCCAAGATGTCCCGCCTGCAAGGTGCGTCCGGCATCCACGTCGGCACCATGGGCTATGGCAAGATGGAAGGTGAAGGCGACGACAAGGTCATCGCTTACATGATCGAGCGCGACGAGTGCCAGGGTCCGGTCTACTTCCAGAAGTGGTACGGCATGAAGCCCACCACCCCGATCATCTCCGGCGGCATGAACGCACTGCGCCTGCCAGGCTTCTTCGAAAACCTGGGCCACGGCAACGTGATCAACACCGCTGGTGGCGGCTCCTACGGCCACATCGACAGCCCGGCAGCCGGCGCGATCTCCCTGCGTCAGTCCTACGAGTGCTGGAAGGCCGGTGCCGATCCGATCGAATTCGCAAAGGAGCACAAGGAATTTGCCCGCGCATTCGAGTCCTTCCCGAAAGACGCCGACAAGATCTTCCCGGGCTGGCGCGAAAAACTGGGCGTACACAAGTAAGCTCAGTATTCAAAGCTAGCAGTGAAATGCGCCCCCACTTTGCCGGGGGCGTTTTTTTCCGGGTGAAGAAACCACTTTTCTCACGCGGATTACGGAGCGTAATCATGACCAACAAAGATCAATACAAGGTTCACAAGGAACCTTTCTACCAAGCCCAAAGCAACGAGACGGCGCTTTACGAGGCGGCCTATGCCGCGCGCCTGCCCGTCATGATCAAAGGCCCGACCGGCTGCGGCAAATCCCGCTTCGTCGAGCACATGGCCTGGAAACTGGGCAAGCCGCTGATTACCGTGGCCTGCAACGAGGACATGACGGCATCCGACCTGGTCGGCCGCTACCTGCTCGACGCCAACGGCACGCGCTGGCTGGACGGCCCGCTGACCACGGCGGCACGCATCGGCGCCATCTGCTACCTCGACGAAATCGTCGAAGCGCGCCAGGACACCACGGTAGTCATCCACCCCCTGACCGACCACCGCCGCACCCTGCCCTTGGACAAGAAGGGCGAACTGCTTGAAGCTCATCCCGACTTTCAGCTGGTGATTTCCTACAATCCGGGCTACCAGAGCCTGATGAAGGATCTCAAGCAGTCCACCAAGCAGCGCTTCACCGCTTTCGAGTTCGATTATCCGGAAGCCAAGCTGGAAGCCGGCATCGTGGCCAAGGAAACCGGCATGAGCGAAGAACTGGCGACCAAGCTGGTCAAAATCGGCACCACCGCGCGCAACCTCAAGGGCCACGGCTTGGATGAAGGCATTTCCACCCGCCTGCTGGTGTACGCCGCCACCCTCATCAAGGGCGGCGTGGAACCGCGCGACGCCTGCCGCATGGCCCTGGTGCGTCCGATCACCGACGACGCGGACATCCGCGACACGCTGGATCACGCCATCGATGCCATTTTTGCCTGATTCCTAATGTAGGGCGCAATAAGGCGGAGCCGCATTGCGCCGAATGTCGAATGGTGCAATGCGCTACGCTTATTGCACCCTACAGAACTTATTCTGGATTCCGTGAAAATGGCTGAAGTAAGCACCGAGTACGAACATCCCCTGATGAAGGGCTTCCGCGAGCAGCTCAAGTGCGGCTTCCCGCAAGTCAAGGATGTCTTCGACGATTGCATGGCGGAAGCACTGACCATTCTGTCCAAGGATGGCATCGCCGCCTATCTCGAGGCCGGCGGCTTCTTGTGCAGGATGGGGCGCGGCGTCGAGCCGGTGCTGATCTTCCTCGAGGAATGGCCCTCGGTCGCCAAAAATCTCGGCGAGTCTGCCCTGCCGGCGATCATGGAATTCATCCGCAAGATGCACAAATCGCCTAACGGCAAGGCGATCGTGCCGTTTCTGCAGACGCTGGCTGCCACATCCAGACGGCTCCATTCCCAGGAGCAGATGCAGGATTACATGGAACTGGCGCTGGAGTTCATGGACCGCACCACCGGCTCGATCCACGGCATTCACACCACCTTCCCCAGCCCCGGCTTGCCCGAGCTTTACGCCCAAATGCCCTACCTGCTCAGCCAGATTTCCCTGCAGGGGCTGAAAAACTGGGTCGAATACGGCATCCGCAATTACGGCGACCATCCGGAACGCCAGATCGATTATTTCAGCCTGCAATCGGCGGACAGCAAAGCCGTCATGCAGCGCGAGCGTCACGGCACCCTGCTGGTTGACCACGAGCGCAAGCTGGATCTCTATCTGCGCGGCCTGTGGGAACATCACGACTACCTGGTGCCCTACTCGCTGGGTTTCGACGAACTGCGCAAACCCGTCCCCTACTACGACAAGCTGGGCATCCGTCTGCCGGATGTGCACGACGACTTCAACGGCATTGCCGGCATCGACCGCTACCGTGCCACGCTGGCCCACATCATCGGCCACAAGCGCTGGACCGAAGCGGTCTTTGCCGACAACTTCAGCCCCTTCCAGCGCATGGCGATCGAGTTTCTCGAGGATTCCCGCGTGGAATACCTCGCCATGCAGCAATACCCCGGCCTGCGCCGCATTTTCATGGGGCTGCACCCCGTTCCGGCGGAAGACGCCTGCGACCCGGAGAAAGAATCGGCAGTGCGCCATCGCCTGGCCATGCTGTCGCGCGCCATCCTCGATGCGAAACATCCCTACCACAACCCGCTGATCGTCGAATTCGCCCAGCGCTTTCATGCCCTGATGCAGGCCGGCGACACGACCACGCAGCACATGGTCGACCTGGCCGTCTCCTTCGGCGCCAAGGCGCGCCGCCAGAGCGACCAGCTGCCCAAAATCCACTTCAAGGACACGGTGGTGGATTACCGCGACGACAACCGCCAGATGTGGAAATTCATCGA
>JBDKRR010000403.1:0-1504 GCA_039683315.1 Sulfuricella sp. | reverse complement strand
CTCGCGCGCAGCGGCAGCTTCTCTGCCGCTGCGCGCGAGCTTGATATCACAACCCCAGCGGTGAGCAAGCGGCTGGCCCAGATGGAGGCGCGACTGGGTGTGCAGTTGCTTAATCGCACGACGCGTCGTATTGGTCTCACGCCCGAAGGTGAGGTTTACCTGGAGCACGCGCGGCGCATCCTCGCCGATATTGGGGACATGGAGCAGCTGGTATCCAACTCGGTTGCCGCACCCAAAGGCCTGCTACGTGTGAACGCCACCTTGGGCTTTGGCCGCAGCCATATCGCTCCGCTGATTTCTGATTTTGCGAAACGCTATCCGGAAGTGCAGGTCCAACTGCAGCTCACTGTCAACCCGCCGCCGCTGACTGAGGATGCCTTTGATGTCTGCATCCGCTTTGGTGAGCCGCCCGATGTACGGATGATTGCGCGGCGCATTGCGACCAACCGACGCCTGATCTGCGCGGCACCGGCCTACTTGGCCCGGCAGGGAACCCCGCTAGCGCCCAATGAACTGGCGCATCACAACTGCATATGCATTCGTCAAGGTGACGAAGCCTATGGCATCTGGCACCTGACTTGCGGCCAACGCGCCGAGACGGTCAAGGTGCGTGGAACGTTGAGCACCAACGATGGCGAAATTGCAGTTAACTGGGCGCTTGCAGGTCATGGCCTCATCATGCGGGCAGAGTGGGATATAGCAAAATATTTGGACAGTGGGCGGCTCCGGCAGGTGCTGGAGAACTGGCAGACACCGGGAGCCGATATTCACGCTGTATACCCGCAACGCCTACAGACTGCGGCGCGAGTGCGTGCATTTGTGGAGTTCGTGGTAAACGCTTTTTCCGCCTCAAACCCACTGGGACAGGTTCTGTCACCACAAGAGATTCCCTCCTAAAGTCAAACCTAATTGGTTGGGCATCAAGGTCTTGATTTGATGCCCCGATCGTCCAGCCCTGCGGGGTGCCCGCAACTTCTTTTTTGCAGCTCAGCGGAGCTTATTCAGATCGGTGTTGGAGTTTCGCAAGTGGCTCTCTAGGAAAAAAATGATCCAAAATTACGGTGGCGGTGTAGCCTACGCCCCTTTCTGCGTCTCAATAAGGAGAAATTCACAATGACCCATGCTGCCCTCACTTCCGGATCCGTTGCCGTCGTCACTGGCGGCGCTGCCGGTATCGGCCTCGCCGCCGCCAAACGGATGGCACAACTCGGACTTCGCGTCTGCATCGCCGACCTCGGCGCGGACCGGCTGGCCCGCGCGGCCGACGAGGTCGCCATCCTGGCGGCGGGCGGAGCGGATGACGTGATGACTTTGGAGACGGACGTCAGCCGCGTCGAAGACCTGCGCCGGCTGGAGGCGGCTGTTCGCGATCGCTTCGGCGGAACCGACGTCCTGATGAACAACGCTGGCATTCAGCCCGGCAGCGCCATGTTCGGGCCAGCCGGCAACTGGGAACGGGTGCTCGACGTCAACCTGTGGGGCGTCATTCACAGCACGCAGATCT
>JBDKRR010000402.1:0-4577 GCA_039683315.1 Sulfuricella sp. | reverse complement strand
CCGTCGGCCTGTTCCAGAGCCTCGCCTGGATGGGCAACCGCAAGGCGCTGGTGATCGGCTTCGACCGCCGCCGCGCGGAAGAATGCGCCGACTGCAACGCCGCCTGCGACAATGTCTGCCCGATGCGCATCAAACCGCGCAGCATCAAGCGCCACATGTTCACCTGCACGCAGTGCAACCAATGCGCCAACGCTTGCACCCAGGTCCAGGCCGACAACCCGCGCGGCACGCTGCTGAAATGGGTCGATGACGAATGCGCCTTGGACAAGTCGGCGCGCGATTTCGGCCATCACGAAAACATCCCGGCGCATTGCTACGAACCGGGAAAAAAGAAATAAAGGGAAATAAACATGCATACCCAATGGAAAAGACTTACCGCAACCCTGAGCACCGCCGCACTGCTGTGCCTGGGCGCACAGCCCGCCCTGGCCAATGATCACGAACATTCCCATGAGACGGCCGGGCCGGCGCGGCTAATCCTCGACCATGGCCACAAATGGGCCACAGACGACAGCCTGCGCCAGGGCATGACCCGCATCCGCGACGCGCTAAACGCCGCACTCCCGGCGATCCACGCCGGCAAGGCGACGGCTGAACAGTACCGGACGCTGGCGCAAAAGACCGACGGCCAGATCGCATTCCTGTTCCAGAACTGCAAGCTGAAGCCGGAAGCAGACGCCATGCTCCATGTCGTGCTGGCCGACATCATCGCCGGCGCGAACGCCATGATGGGACCGGACAGCGGCAAGGCCCGCGAAGGTGTAGAAAAAATCGCACACGCGCTGGATAACTATGGAACCTACTTTGACCACCCTGGCTGGCATGGCGTGAGGCCGGCCCATTAAATAGCAATAGCGGTAATCAACGTATTTGCCATGCAATCAGAACCCGGCTAGACTAACACCTAGCTAACTCAATCCCGGGAGATTGCCATGCAACTCGTCAACATACACGAAGCCAAGACCCAGCTTTCCAAGCTGCTCGAACAAGTGCAAGCCGGCGAGGACGTGGTGATCGCCAAGGCCGGCGCGCCCATCGTCCGCCTCATCCCTTACGCGCCGCCCAAGCGCAGGATCGCGCCACCCGGCGCGATGGAGGGCGAAGGCAGGATCGCCGACGATTTCGATGCACCCATCGACGAACTGTTCGATTGCCTGAAAGACCCTGCCGCATGAGATTGCTGCTCGACACCCACTTGGCACTGTGGTGGCTGATTCGCGCTCAGCGCGTCTCCGCCGAGGCGCGGGAACTTGTCGAAAGCGCGGCTGAACCGGTGGCAATCAGCCGCGCCTCGCTATGGGAAATGGCGATCAAGATTTCCATCGGCAAGCTGGAGATCGACCTGCCGCGATTCGTCAAAATGGCCGAAGCTTCCGGCTTCGAATGGCTGGACATCAAGAACGAACATCTCCTGGCCGTTGCCACCTTGCCGCTATTCGAAGATCACCGCGACCCGTTCGACCGCCTGTTGGCCGCGCAAAGCCGGACGGAACCGCTGGTACTGCTGACGAGCGACGCCAAACTGGCCCGCTACGGATCGACTGTACGCGTGGTGTGACGCGATAAAACGCATCAGCAAGCAATCGCGTTATCCTTACCATTCATGAAATTAAAACTCCAGAATTGCAAAGTGACTAACCGAATTCACCCCCTCGTAGGGCGCCAATAACCGAAGGGCATTGCGCCGCATGGTAGAACCCATCCGGCGGATTACGCTACGCTAATCCGCCCTACGTGAACTGACCCCATTTACCCCGTTCATTTCACTTGATGCAGGAGGCGAACAAATTTCGCGGATAGTGGAGTAGTTGATTTGCCCATTCGGCAGACGTTCGACAACTTTCGCCAGTAATGCAGCGCCCTTCCGTTCAACGTAAAACCTACCAAGCGACTCAAGAAATGCTTCGTCTGGGTCTCGATGAATTAGTTCAAGCAATTCTTGCCCGATTGATGTGAACTTCCAGATTGGCAGTTGGATCTCGCCCTTAATCTCCCCTCTGTTGACCAGCAATATTAAATCGCCGGAGATGGTGATAAAGAACTCTTCCTGTATAGAATCTTCGCGGAAGGTCTTTAAGGCCAGTTCAGTTGGGTACATGACACCTAGCTCTCCCATTGCGAAAAGATGGCTAGGATAAATTTGACGGTTTTCTTCGAGCCAGTTCTTATCATGCATTGCAACAAAAGTGGTTCCGGCCTTTTGAACTGCAAGCTTGCCGACATGCTCCAGAAGAGAGGCGTCCTTCTTTGTTATGTTCTTTATGAATTCGAGCGTCTTGAGTGAATAAGTACCGGGCTTTTTTATCTCACCGGCTAGTATCCTGCCCCAAAGATCCTGCATTTGCTCTGATGAGACATCTTGGGCCGAGCTAAAAAATCTTGTGATCCAATCTTCGTCAGGCTTATCGTCGGGTACGACTTCCTGATGCGCAAGTTCTGCAGCTGTAACAGAGGTAATGCTTTCGATATTTTGCTGTCGTTTCCTCTCCTGATAGTCCAATCGAAGCGAAGTCCGGTCTTGCGACGATAATTCCGCCAGCGTCAGCGTTCGGTCTTCTGGTTTCTGCCAAATCTCAATGACACCTTCCTTATAAATGACTGGAAGCTTGTGCTGTTCCGCGACATCTTTCAAGGCTGCAGATATGACGCGAACCTCGTGTGCCTTGGCCTCTGCGTTTTTTTTCACAAGGTATGGGCGAGATACAGCTCCAATGCCTTCTGAGATCACCTCTATCAACCGTGTTAGGGGCTTACTCAATCCTGCGATATCTTTGAACTCAATCATCATTGCACCTATTGAAAAGCACGGGTTGGGGGTCAAAAGTTAAATTAAGGAAAAGGTTAGCTGAAAATGAACGTAGCCCTCTGTGAACCAGCAACTTTTGATCGCAGTAATTAGGTTATATATGCTATGGTCAAATCGAATTTAGCATGAAATTTATCTGTGGGATCAACCATATTCCCTTATAAACAATATCCTAATTTCAGTCTATTAATGTATATTTTGTCCATTTTTAGAATTACCGAAAACTGTACGTAAAAAAAATGAGATTGATGTGTCCAAAACGCCTTACAGCGCTTCCGAGACACGCACCCCTTGATGCAAAGCAAGGCACCGTGCGCCAGATTCGCTAAACTGTCTCCTCCCGTATACATGGCTGCTGGATCAAATGGAAGAACAGGTCGGCGCACTCTGGCACAAGCTCATCACTGGCGTAGCCGACAGGCGCTATCCCGCCGAGGCCGTCGCGCTGGAACAGATCAGCAAGACTGCCGGTATCCTGTTCCGCGCCTGGGGCGGCGACAGCGGGCTGGCGGTGAAGTCCGCCAGCGCCACTGAGCACGGCGCGAAGCGCAGCCTGTTGCAGCGCATCGCCGGCAGCAATCTCAAAACTGAGCTGACCTGGCTGGATGGCGAAACGCTCAACCTGCCCGCCGCTATCGATCTCTTTCCCCAGCGCAGCCTGAACCGTGATCTTTACCTGTGGCTGATCGCGCTGGCGGCCGCCGAGTCCGACCCTGCCCAGCCATGGATACGGCGCAACCAGCAGGCCACGCTGGATGTGCTGGCGCGCTTTCCCGGCCTGGCCCCGCGCTACCGCCGCCTGGTGGATGCCGTGCTGGCCATGCGTCCGCTGCCGCGGAGCCTGCAGCAAGGGGAACGGGAGCAGGAGGAAGCGATCCGCGCCGCACTTCTGAACCCCGGCAGCGTGGACCGGCTGCCGCCCGCCCGGCGTGCGCCCCAGCCGGTTTTCCTGTGGCTGCACCCCGATCCGCCCGTGAGCGCGCCGGCCAAGGGCGGCGGCAAGGAGCCGGAAAGCCACGAGGGAGGCGACAGCAGGAAAAGCGACAAGGAGCGCCGCTACCAGGCCGAGCGGGTCGACATGCCGGAAGAGAAGAACGCCTTCATGATGTATTTCCGGGCGGAGAGTATTTTCAGCTGGGCCGAATACATCAAGGTCAACCGCCCCACCGAAGAGGACGAGCCGCCCGACGAGCGCCCGGCGGAAGATCTCGATCGCCTGAGCGTGGCGCAGGACGGCAAGACCACGGCCTCGCGCCTGAAATTCGACCTGGACCTGCCTTCCGAGGCAGCGGATGACCTGCCGCTCGGCGAAGGCATCCTGCTGCCGGAATGGCATTACAAGAAGCAGAAGCTCCAGCCTGCGCACTGCCGCGTTCAGCCCATGGTGGCGCGCAACGCCGAAGCGCAGCCCCTGCCCGCGCACCTGTCCGCCACCGCGCGCCGTTTGCGCAGCCAGTTCGAGGCGCTGACGCCGGCCAAGGTGTGGTTCAAGGGGCAGTTCGACGGCACCGAACTCGATCTCGACGCCTGCGTGCAATTCACCGCCGACCGCATCAGCGGCCTGGAAGCGCGGGAAGCCGGGCTGTACAAGGCCCATCACTACCGCGACCGCGACCTCGCCTGCCTGCTGCTGGCCGATCTGTCGCTCTCCACCGACGCCTACGTCAGCGATCACGCCCGCGTCATCGACGTCATCCGCGACACTCTGTTCCTGTTCTCCGAAGCGCTGTCGGCCACCGGCGACCGCTTCGCGCTTTACGGCTTCTCGTCA
>JBDKRR010000401.1:0-4362 GCA_039683315.1 Sulfuricella sp. | reverse complement strand
GAGACAGTTTGGTCCCTATCTGCCGTGGGCGTTGGAAGTTTGAGGGGGGCTGCTCCTAGTACGAGAGGACCGGAGTGGACGCACCTCTGGTGTACCGGTTGTGACGCCAGTCGCATCGCCGGGTAGCGATGTGCGGAAGAGATAAACGCTGAAAGCATCTAAGCGTGAAACTTGCCTAGAGATGAGACTTCCCGGGAACTAGATTCCCCTAAAGGGTCGTTCAAGACCATGACGTTGATAGGTCGGTTGTGGAAGCGCAGTAATGCGTTAAGCTAACCGATACTAATTGCCCGTGAGACTTGATCCTATAACCTTAAGCGGCTTCTATAAGCCAATACAATCATTACCCATTACTTCTTCCGTTTTAATACTGACAGCTGATCGCAATACCAGTCAGCTGTGAGTGACAAGTTATGCTTGGCGGCAATAGCAAGGTGGAACCACCCCTTCCCATCCCGAACAGGACCGTGAAACGCCTCCGCGCCGATGATAGTGTGCATTACGCATGTGAAAGTAGGTCACCGCCAAGCTCCTCACCCAGACAAAGCCCTCCTCGAGAGGGCTTTGTCATTTGCGGCGCAAATTCACGCTGGTAGAATTGTTGTTATCAACCTGATATTACAAATCACACGTGGCAAAAAAAATCTTCATTAAAACCTTCGGCTGCCAGATGAACGAGTATGACTCGTCCAAGATGGCCGACGTGCTGCATGCACAGAGTGGCATGGTTAGTACAGACAATGCCGAAGACGCTGATGTTATTTTGTTGAATACCTGTTCCATACGCGAAAAGGCGCAGGATAAGGTGTTTCACCAGCTAGGCCGCTGGCGCAAACTAAAGCAACGTAATCCCGACTTGGTGATCGGCGTGGGTGGCTGTGTGGCAAGCCAGGAGGGAAGCGCAATCATTGCTCGTGCGCCCTACGTGGATGTCGTATTCGGGCCCCAAACTTTGCATCGCCTTCCTCAGTTGATCAAGGACCGTCAGTCCAGCGGCAAGCCCCAGGTTGACATATCTTTCCCCGAAGTTGAAAAATTCGATCACCTGCCCGAGGCCCGGGTTGAGGGCGTCAGCGCGTATATTTCGGTGATGGAGGGGTGCAGCAAGTATTGTACTTACTGCATCGTTCCATTCACTCGGGGAGCGGAGGTGTCCCGTCCATTCGACGATATCCTCGCTGAGGCAGCGCAGTTGGCTGAGAATGGCGTGAGGGAAATCACCTTGCTCGGACAGAATGTAAATGCGTACTGCGGGGAAATGCATGATGGCGATAGTGCCGATTTGGCACTGCTGCTGCAATATCTGGCAGAGGTCCCCGGCATTGAACGTTTGCGGTTTATTACTTCGCATCCGGTAGAGTTTTCCCAGAATCTGATCGATGCCTATGGCAGCATCCCCAAACTGGTGAGCTTCCTTCATTTGCCGGTGCAGTCGGGATCGGACCGCATCCTTGCGGCCATGAAGCGTGGCTACACGGCGCTGGAATATAAATCCAAAATTCGCAAACTGCGCGCGATACGGCCGGACATAACGATCTCGTCAGATTTTATTGTCGGGTTCCCAGGAGAAAGCGAGGCGGATTTCGAAGCCACGATGAAGCTGATCGATGAAATCGGTTTTGATGTCAGTTACAGTTTTGTATTCAGTCCACGTCCCGGTACTCCTGCTGCCGAACTCTGTGATGAAACTCCGCTGGAGATCAAGCAGCAACGTTTGCAGCGATTGCAGGAAAAGGTCGCGGCTCAGGCCATCGCTATCGGACAAGAAATGGTCGGCACGGTCCAGCGCATCCTGGTCGAAGGTGTATCACGGAAGGATGCAAACGAAATGTTCGGACGTACCGATAATAATCGCGTTGTTTACTTTGCCGGTCAGGCGCGTTTGATCGGCTCAGTAGTGAGTGTGGCCATCACCGCTGCGATGTCACACAGTTTGCGCGGCGATATCATAGTGAGAGAGCATTGAAATCGAAATCGATCGAGATCGCGTTTTCCCCGGTAGATAATAACCGGTTAGCCAACCTGTGCGGCGCGCTGGATGAAAACCTCAAACAGATTGAGACCGCCCTGGATGTCAGCATCGCCCGTCGCGGCGAACACTTTTCCGTAGGCGGACGTCCGGAGCAGAGCCGTCGCGCAGCGCAGGCATTGCAGCTGTTCTATGCGCAGGCAAAACATGCGCTTTCCGTCGATGAAATTCAGCTTGGTCTTATCGAATTGAACAATGAACGCGAGTCCGACGGTGCCGCCGAGATGGTGCCTGTATTGATGACTCGCAAACATGATCTGCGTGGCCGTACCCCTCGCCAGAATGCGTATTTGCAGCATATCCAGGAGCACGACATTACCTTCGGCATCGGCCCTGCCGGGACCGGTAAAACCTATCTGGCTGTCGCCAGTGCGGTAGACGCCCTGGAGCGCGACGCGGTAAAACGCATCGTACTGGTGCGTCCGGCCGTGGAGGCTGGCGAGCATCTTGGATTCTTGCCCGGCGATCTGGCACAAAAAGTGGATCCTTATCTGCGCCCCCTTTACGATGCACTCTATGACCTGATGGGCTTCGACCGGGTAGGCAAGCTGTTTGAGCGCGGTGCTATCGAAATCGCACCTTTGGCTTACATGCGCGGGCGAACGCTCAATCATTCCTTCATCATCCTGGACGAAGCGCAGAACACTACGCCGGAGCAGATGAAGATGTTCCTGACGCGGATCGGATTCGGCACAAAAGCGGTGATAACCGGTGACGTGACGCAAATTGATCTGGCCAAGGGGCAGAAAAGCGGACTGGCCAATGTGCACGCAGTGCTAGGTAAAGTACGAGGTATCGCTTTTACGTTCTTCGAGTCGGAAGACGTAGTGCGCCATCCGCTGGTCCAGCACATCGTGAATGCCTACGCACGCTACGAAGAAGCCAACAAATGAAAGCCGCGCGGCATAAGCTGACACTTGCTGTGCAATATGCTTTCAAGCAAGCCGATGAGCCTACTCGCCCGCAGATGCGAGCCTGGGCGGTCGCCGCACTCGAGGGTGACGCCGAAGTGACGGTGCGCTTGGTTGACGAACAAGAGGGGCGCGAGCTTAACCGTGAATATCGGGGCAAAGATTACGCCACCAACGTCTTATCGTTTGTTTACCAGCAGGAATTTCCATGCCAGGGCGATCTGGTGTTGTGCACGCCGGTAGTGAGTCGCGAAGCAGAAGAACAGGGCAAAAGTGTCGAAGCGCATTACGCCCACCTGGTGGTACACGGCATGCTGCATTTGCAGGGCTACGATCACGAAAACGAGGACGACGCCCTGGCGATGGAGGCGGTGGAAACCCACATCATGAGAAAGCTCGGTTATACTGATCCCTATGCTGTTTAAAGAGGCAATGCTGTCGCATGGATGAACCTGCCAAACCGGGCTGGTTGGAACGCTTGGGGGCGTGGCTCTCGCCCGAACCGGATAACCGGGAAGAGCTGGTGGAAATCCTCCACACCGCTTACGAAAAAAACCTCCTCGACGCCGACGCGCTCTCCATGATCGAGGGTGTGCTGCAGGTGTCCGAGATGCAGGTGCGCGACATCATGATTCCGCGTGCCCAGATGGACGTGATCGATATCGCCGATGCTCCCGAAGCCTTTATTCCCTTTGTAATAGAGACCGCCCACTCGCGTTTTCCCGTGATCGGGGAGAACAAGGATGACGTCATCGGCATCCTGCTCGCCAAGGATCTGCTGCGCTACTACGCCGGCGTGGAATTCGACGTGCGCGACATGCTGCGCCCGGCGGTTTTCATCCCGGAAGCCAAGCGGCTCAACGTGCTGCTCAAGGAATTCCGCATGAACCGCAACCATATCGCTCTGGTGGTGGACGAATACGGCGGCGTATCCGGGCTGGTGACCATCGAGGACGTGCTGGAGCAGATCGTGGGGGAAATCGAGGACGAATACGATTTCGATGAAACCGAAGACAACATAATCCAGGACCGCGCCGGCAACTACCGCGTAAAGGCGGTAACCGAAGTGGCAGGCTTCAACGAAGTGCTTGGTACGTCATTCAGCGACGAAGACTATGACACCGTGGGCGGCCTAGTGGTAAGCAAATTCGGCCGCCTGCCCAAGCGCGGTGAAAGCATTGTCCTGGATGGCTTGAAATTTCAGGTTTTGCGTGCCGACAGCCGGCGCTTGCATACCCTGCTGGTGGAAAAGTTGCCCGAGGCAGTCTAGCCCTGGGCAGTCCGCCTAAATACGATATCCCATACCCCGTGCCCCAGCCTTAAACCGCGCTGCTCGAATTTCGTGAGCGGGCGATAATCCGGGCGTGGTGCGTAATCTAGCGCTGTGTTTGACAGGCGCGGTTCCGCGCTGAATGTTGCCAG
>JBDKRR010000400.1:0-5076 GCA_039683315.1 Sulfuricella sp. | reverse complement strand
CAACGAGCGGTCAATCTTGAGTGTGTCGATCGGAAAACGCTTGAGATCGGGCAGCGATGAGTATCCCGTGCCGAAGTTGTCGATCGAAATCCTGACCCCCAGCGCCGATAGCGCGGTGAGCGTTGCGCCACTGGATTCGGTGTGCTCCATGAGCATGTCTTCGGTCATTTCCAGTTCGAGCATATGTGGGGCGATACCGGTTTCACGAAGCAGTCTGCCGATGTGTTCGACGATATCGCCTTGCTTGAACTGGCGCGCAGAAAGATTTACTGCCAAGCGCAAGGGCGCCAGCCCCGCTTGCTGCCATGCCCGGACCTGCCGGCACGCCGTGAGCAGCACCCATTCGCCGATTTCGGCCATCAGGCCCATCTCTTCCAGCACTGGAATGAACTGCTCGGGAGGAACTTTGCCGAGACCTGGGTTAGTCCAGCGCAACAATGCCTCGACGCCGATCAATCGACCGGAATCGGCGTTGATCGTGGGCTGGTAGCAAAGGGAGAATTCCTTGTTATCGAGTGCGGCGCGCAGGCTCGACTCCAATGCCACACGCTGATGAACAAAGTGGTTCATCTGTTCGCCATAGAAGTGGTAGCTATTACGCCCCGACTCCTTGGAGTAATACATCGCCATGTCGGCCTGTTTGAGCAGGGTGTCGATGTTGCTGTCGTCCAGGGGAAACAGGGAGATGCCGATGCTGGTGCTGATATAGACAGCGTGGCCATCGATGTCGAACGGGGCGGCGAGGGCGTCGATGATTTTTTGCGCGGCGCTTGCGGCATCGTTGACGTGTTTGAGGCCTTCCAAGATTACGGTGAACTCGTCGCCGCCAAGGCGCGATATAAGGGCGCCGCCCGTTTCCTCCTGTCTGACTTCTTTAGTGTTGGCATTGTAGCGACTCACCGTGTCTGCTTCGCGCAGCGTCAGGCTCAGGCGCTCAGCTACACCTTGCAGCAGCTTGTCTCCGATCGCATGGCCCAGACTGTCGTTGACCAGCTTGAATCGGTCAAGATCGAGAAACATCAGCGCTGCCAACTTATCGTGGCGCCTTGCCCTGGCTAGCGCATGAGTCAGCCGGTCCCGGAACAGGGTGCGGTTGGGCAATTGGGTCAGGCTGTCATAATTTGCCATGAAGGCTAAAGATTGTTGCGCTTCTTTGCGCTCGGATATGTCGCGCAGGATGCACACCAGGGTTCCATCGGCCGAGTCCGAGGTGCTGCTGAGTGCATATTCCACAGGAAACAGCGAACGGTCTCGACGTCTGGCCACCCCCTCCACAGTCTCGCCGGTTTGCGCTTTTCCAAGGGCAAGAATGGTCTGACCCGGTTCGAAACCGGGCATCAACATTTCAATATGCTTGCCGATGACATGCTTGGCGCGATAACCGAAGCTGTTTTCCGCCGCCGGGTTAAAGGATTCGACGATGCCGTCGTGGCTCAAGGTGATGATGGGGTCGAGGGCGTAATCCACGACGATGCGCAACCGCTCCTTCTCGCGATGCAGGGAGGCCAGCGCTCGTTCGAGTGCGCGTAGCGGGATGACGCGCATGATGATGAAAATGGTCATGCCTATGGCTAATCCCAGCAGGGCGGCTATGCCGGTCCGATACGCCACAGGCAGCAGGGAGCGAGTAATGACCACTTCCCCGACCTTGCGGCCGGAAGCGAAAACAGGTTCGGATGCGGAAAGAATCGGTTTTTCGAGTTTGCCCTGATTCCCAGCCAGGATACTGCCGTTGAGGTCGCGGACGTAGCGAGCCTCGGGCAACTCGGTCAGCGTCAGATCCTTGCTTATCAGCTCGGTTAGGCGAGATTTATCGGAGTCCAGCACGCTCCGGCTTTGACTGACAAGCGCCGCCACCTGGCTGGCGTTGATAATGGCCTCGTTTGTCATTTCGCCCAGTTGATACTGGTAGGTCAGCCACCAGTAGGAAGCCGGCAGCAGCGCCGTCACCAATCCTCCGACCAGGGCGGCCATCCAGGATATGGTGGAAGCAACGCCAGATGGTTTCATAAGGCGTTATTTATCAGTAATATGTGTATTGTTGTTCATGTTATTTGTTCGCGCTTGAGCAGAAAGACGAACCCATCCCCAGCACTGGTTTCGAGCCAGGTGAATGGCAGTTCCGGAAATGCCGCTTCCAGTGCATCTCGATTGTAGCCGATTTCGACCACTAATATTCCATCGGGATTCAGGTGCTTGGGCGCGTCGCGCAAAATAATCCGGGTGGCGTCCAGGCCATCCTCCCCGCTGCCGAGAGCCAATTCCGGCTCATGCAGGTATTCCGCAGGCAGCGCTTGCACCGACGGGGCGTTGACATAAGGTGGATTGCTGATGATCACGTCGTAGGTTCGCCCCTCCAGGGCGGCAAACAGGTCGGACTGAACCAGATGAACCTGATCTTCCAGGGCATAATCCGCGACATTGCGTTTGGCGACCTCGAGTGCATCCGGGGAGAGGTCGGCGGCATCGATTTCCGCGTTGGGGAAGGCATGCGCCATGAGAATCGCCAGGCAACCCGAGCCGGTGCACAGATCCAGCGCCGAGGTGACGACTTCCGGATCTTCCACCCAGGGCGATAGTTGTTCCCGTAACAGCTCGGCGATAAAGGAACGCGGCACGATCACGCGCTCGTCCACGTAAAAGCGAAAATCGCCCAGCCAGGCCTCGTGTGTCAGGTAGGCGGAGGGGATACGCTCGGTGACGCGCCGTTCCAGTATATGCAGCACGTTTTCCAGTTCGTCGCGTGTCAGCCGTGCGTCAAGAAAAGGCTCGAGCGTGTCGAGCGGCAGATGCAGGCTATGCAGAATGAGGTAAGCCGCTTCGTCATAGGCGTTCTGTGTGCCATGGCCGAAAAACAGGTTGGCTTCGTTGAAGCGGCTGACCGCGAAGCGCAACAGGTCGCGCACGGTGGAAAACTGGGTTTTTGCCTGGTCGAACATGGTATTCCTTTGAGTAATCAGTTTTCAGCTATCAGTTATCAGCCTTCGTTGCATTGGGCCAGCGCTAATCGTCAATCTCCGCCACCGCCACCATCTCCGCCGCAGTCTCCGCCGCCGGAATCCCCGCAATGGCTGTCCGAATCAAAACTGAAGCTGGTGCCCGACGTGTCGCCCCCGTCGGAGCCTTTTCCGCGATGTTTTCCCGCGCGGATGAACAGGAACACGATCAGGCCGCCCAGGGCCGCGACGAAGAGGATGAATGAGAGCGACATCAGGGCAGCAGGTTCACCAGCGTGAGCCGGTAAATTTCCTTGAGCGGCTCGATATCGGCAAGGGCCACGCACTCGTTAAGTTTGTGAATGGTGGCGTTGTTGGGGCCGAGTTCGACCACCTGCGGGCAGAGGTCGGCGATGAAGCGACCGTCCGAAGTGCCGCCGGAGGTGGAAAGTTCGGTATCCAGACCGGTAACCTGCCTGATGGCTGATGCAATCGCGTCCACCAGATCGCCCTTGGGCGTCAGAAAGGGTTTGCCGGAAAGCTCCCACAGCAGATCGTATTCCAGGCAATGCTTGTCCAGAATAGCGTGCACTTTGGCTTTCAGACCATCCACCGTGCTGGCGGTGGAAAAGCGGAAGTTGAACAGCATTTCCACCGTGCCGGGAATCACGTTGGTCGCGCCGGTGCCGCCGTGGATATTGGAAATCTGCCAGGTGGTGGGTGGGAAATATTCGTTGCCTGTATCCCATTGCGTCGTCGCCAGTTCGGCGATGGCAGGGGCGGCCAGGTGAATGGGGTTCTTTGCCAGATGGGGGTAGGCGATGTGGCCCTGCACGCCCTTGACCGTCAGCTTGCCGGAAAGTGAGCCGCGCCGCCCGTTTTTCAGCGTATCGCCGAGCTTGGTGACGCAGGTGGGTTCCCCGACGATGCAGTAGTCCATCTTTTCGCCGCGCGCCTGCAGCGTTTCGACCACTTTAACCGTGCCGTCAACCGCCACGCCTTCTTCGTCCGAAGTGATGAGCAGGGCGATGGAACCACCGTGCGCGGGGTACTCGGCCACGAAGGCTTCGATCGCGGTAATGAAGGCGGCGAGCGAGGTTTTCATGTCCGCCGCGCCGCGCCCGAACAGCATGCCATCGCGCATGGTGGGAATGAACGGGTCGCTGTTCCAGCTTTCTACAGGGCCGCTCGGCACCACGTCGGTATGGCCGGCAAAACATACAAGCGGCGCCGCGTTGCCGCGCCTGGCCCAGAAATTGTCCACGTTGCCGAAGCGCATTTTCTCTATTTTAAAGCCGATTTTTTCCAGGCGTTCGATCAGTATTTCCTGGCAGCCGGCATCGTCCGGCGTGAGAGAGCGCCGAGCGATGAGTGCCTTGGCCAGATCCAGCGTATCGTTGTTCATTACTTGATCCCGAATAGCGATTGGTAAACAGCCTCGTCGAATCCGAGGGTGATCTTACCGTCTTTTTCCAGCACCGGCCGCTTGATCACGCTGGGCTTTTCCAGCATCAGCCGGATCGCGCCGGCATCGTCGCCGACGGCGGCCTTGGCGTCGTCGGGAAGTTGGCGCCAGGTGGTGCCCTGGCGGTTGACCAGCTTGTCCCGGCCGGTCTCCTTCAGCCAGGACATCAACAGTTCCTCGCTGACCCCTTGTTTCTTGAAGTCATGGAAGGGCAGGTCGATGCCTTGTTCGGCCAGCCAGGTGCGGGCCTTCTTGACGCTGTTGCAGTTGGGGATGCCGTAGAGTTTCATAAGGTGTCTATATTGAGTTGCAGCCACAGTTCCAGCAGCGCCAGGTGCCAAAGCTTGCTGCCCTGGAGCGGGGTGAAATAGGCTTCCGGCTGCGCCAGCAACTTGTTCACGTAGGGACGGTTGTACAGGCCGCGCTTGATGCACGCATCGGACAGCAGGATGTCGCGCATGAAATCGAGGAACGCGCCGCGCACGTGCTTCAAGGCCGGCAGCGGGAAATAGCCCTTGGGCCGGTCGATCACCGCGTCGGGCAGGAGGCTGCGCGACATGGCCTTGAGCGGGAATTTGCCCTCGTGCCTGAGTTTGAGTTCGGGTGGCATCCGCGCAGCCAGTTCGACCACCTCGTGGTCGAGGAACGGCACGCGGGCTTCCAGTCCCCACGACA
>JBDKRR010000399.1:0-2321 GCA_039683315.1 Sulfuricella sp. | reverse complement strand
AGCACTGGCGCGCCACGCCCACGACCTGGAGCAGACTACCGCTGAATTGATTAGCCAGAAATTCGCTCTCGATCAACACTCTATCGTCGCCATTGCCGACCCCCAGGGCAATATTACATACGCCAACGACAAGTTCTGTGAAATCAGTGAGTACGGCCGCGAAGAACTGCTGGGCCAGAACCATCGCATTCTTAATTCCGGCTTTCATGACCGCAAGTTTTTCCAGGAAATGTGGACCACAATCGTGTCGGGGAAAGTCTGGCACGGTGAGGTTTGCAATCGCAAAAAGGGGGGCGATATTTACTGGGTGGAAACCACTATCGTGCCGTTCATGGATGCACTCGGTTCACCCTACCAGTACGTTTCCATCCGCACTGACATCACGACGCGCAAACAGGCCGAAGCGGAACTGACGCGCGCCAGGGATGCGGCGGAAGCAGCCAACCGTGCCAAGTCGGAGTTCCTCTCGCGAATGAGCCATGAGTTGCGCACGCCATTAAACGCGATTCTCGGTTTTGGACAGTTGCTGGAAAGCGATGTGGAAGAACCGCTGACTATTTCCCAACTGGAAAACGTCGAACAGATCACCAAAGCCGGCTGGCACTTGCTGGAATTGGTGAATGAGGTGCTCGACCTGTCGCGCATCGAAGCCGGCAAGATGCAGATGCAGATGGCCGACCTTTTACTCGCCGATGTGGTGCAGGAGTGCATCGGCCTGATTATGCCGCTGGTGGCAGAACGCCGGATACAGGTACATGACGAGATAACGCCATGCATTACCCATCATGTTCGCGCGGATCACACCCGCCTTAAGCAGGTTATTCTCAACTACCTTTCCAATGCGGTGAAATACAACCGCGAGGGCGGGGAAGTTTTCCTGAAGTGCGAGCAGATGCTCGGAGGCGTGTTACGGGTAAGCGTGAGCGACACCGGACCGGGCATTCCAGAGAACAAACTGGCTGAGCTATTCCAGCCTTTCAATCGGCTCGACGCGGACGGTACCGATGTGCAGGGCACCGGCGTAGGCCTGGCGGTGGTCAAGCGCCTTGCCGAATTGATGGGAGGCAGTGTGGGTGTTGTCAGCGAAGTTGCTCAAGGCACCACTTTCTGGCTCGACATACCAGAGGTGGTTCCCGATACGGGCGATGTATCGCACAGCCAAATGGCGGGGAAAGGGGGCGATGAAATTGACTCCGCAGATACAACTCAGACGCCTCGCGTACTTTATGTGGAAGAAGGCCGGGCCAATGCCGAACTGGTGGATGGTTACATCAAGAGCCACCGCCCTGAGCTTCAACTGACTTGCACCACCAGCGCAGAGCAGGCGTTGGGAATGGCCTTGTCCGAATCCCCGGATCTGATTCTGATGGACTTGAACTTGCCCGGCCTCGACGGCTTCGATGCATTGGAACTGATGCGCGAATTCGATAGCTTGCGCGATGTTCCGGTGATCGCGATGGGAGCGGATGCCACCCCGGAGCAGATCGAGAAATCCCTGAAAGCGGGTTTCTGCAATTTCCTCGCGAAGCCGCTGAATCTCGATCAGTTCCTCGATGCCGTCGACCTTGCCCTTGATACGAAGAATGAACGCCTGGAGGCGATGTGAGATGATTGACTGGTCCGGCATACAAAGCATTTTTCTGGACATGGATGGCACGCTGCTCGATCTCCATTTCGACAACCATTTCTGGCTGACGCACGTTCCGCAACGCTACGCCGAGCAGCGCGGCTTGAGTCATGAGGCGGCCAAGGAGGAGCTGGCGCCGCGCTACGACAAGGTGGCAGGCACCATGAACTGGTACTGCGTGGACTACTGGAGCCGCGAATTGCAGCTGGACATTGCCCGCCTGAAGGAAGAGGTGTCCCATCTCATCGCTGTGCATCCCCACGTGATAGATTTTCTGACCGCACTACGTGGAACGGGGAAAAGAGTCGTGCTGGTCACCAACGCCCACCACAAAAGCCTGGTCCTGAAAATGGAGAGAACGCGTCTGAGCGGGTATTTCGATGCGGTGATCTGCGCCCACGACATCGGTGTGCCCAAGGAGCATCCCGAGTTTTGGCAAAAGCTGCAGGCCGTCGAGGCCTTTGCGCCGCAAAGCACATTGCTGGTGGATGACAGCCTGCCGGTACTCCGCTCGGCGCGGGATTATGGTATCGGGCACCTGCTGGCCGTGTACCGGCCCGATACGCGTCTGCTGGACAAGGATGTGGGGGATTTTACGGCGATCAGGGATTTTCGCGATATCTTGCCGAGGTGAGGGGTGAGGCGATAGGGGGGAGGGGAAAAGTCAAAGGCACGCAGCTAGCCTGGTTTTGCG
>JBDKRR010000398.1:0-33136 GCA_039683315.1 Sulfuricella sp. | reverse complement strand
TCGGTCTTGTGGATGGTCAGCACCAGCACCTTGGTTTCCGGGTAGCGCCGCTTGATGTCGCGTATCGCTTCGATCCCGTTCATCCCGGGCATGGTCAGGTCCATCAGCACCAGGTGCGGCGACAGCGTCCCGACAGCCTGGACCGCATCGCGCCCGTTGTCCGCCTCGCCGGCAATCTCGATATCCGCGTCCTGCGCCAGCAACGCGCGCAGGCCGGCCCGCAACAGCGTGTGGTCTTCTGCAATCAGCAGGCGATATTTTTTATTCATGCAACCCCCATCTTTGGAGCATTTCGTCCATTCCGACATTATCACTATGGACCGTAGTCCACTCTAGGCTAAGCACTGTATTAATTTATACGGTGTTGCCTGTATTTTGCAATTGAAGCGCGAGAGCTTCGTCCACTTGATTGTCGTACTCTTCTGGCGCTTCCATCGGCTCCGTCGGCAGCGTAAAACTGAATTCCGTCCCGCTATCGGCA
The DNA here is from genome assembly GCA_039683315.1 of Sulfuricella sp. Classification (GTDB taxonomy): domain Bacteria; phylum Pseudomonadota; class Gammaproteobacteria; order Burkholderiales; family Sulfuricellaceae; genus Sulfurimicrobium. The sequence goes on along the minus strand of JBDKRR010000398.1, from coordinate 32,655 downwards.
TTCCGTTCAGCCCAGATTCGTCCGCCGTAGTTCTCGACCAGGGAGCGGCAGATCGCCAGCCCCAGGCCAAGCCCGTCCTGTTTCGAAGTCTCGAAGGGATTGAAGACCCGCTCCAGATCGGCCTCTGGGATGCCCTTGCCCGTGTCGCTGACCGTTACCAGGACATTTCCCGAATCAACCACGGACGTGGTCAAGTGCAACTCGCGCCGTGGCTGAGAGACCATGGCATCGATGGCATTTTTCATGAGGTTGAGCAACACCTGTTCGATCTCGATCTTGTTCACCCAGACCGGCGGCAAATCCGAAAAATGTGGGACAACACGGACGGATTGATGACTGATGTCCTGCGCCATGAAATCGACACTGTCCTTGATCAGGTCGTTGATATCCATCATGGCTCGTTCGGGCCCCTGCTTGCGGATAAATGCCTTGAGGTGGCTGATGATGCCACCCGCTCGTTCGGTCTGGAGATAGGCCAGCCTGACTGCTTTGCGCAGCTTCTCCTGGTCCCATTCGGCCATCTCCATGCGGTGCAGGCAACCGTCCAGGTAATTGCTGGCAGCCGTGAGCGGCTGGCTCAACTCATGGGCCAGCCCGGAAGCCATTTCACCCGCAATGTTGAGCCGCCCGACATGCTCCATCTCGGCGCGCATTTCCTCGATCAGCTTCTGGTCGGTAATGTCGATACAGGTACCGATAAATCCAAGAAACTCACCTTCCGCGGTGAATCGCGGCTTGCCGAAGTCCCGTATCCAGCGGTATACCCCGTCCTTCCGCCGCAGACGATATTCGAGCGTGAACTCGCAGGTCTCCTCAAACGCCCTGATGTAGGCGTCGAGGCAGCGTCCCCTATCGTCAGGGTGAATGAAGGCCATCCAGTTGTACCCTTGCGACTCATCTTGCGTGAGGCCGGTGAAGTCGTGCCACTGCTTGTTGAAAAACCCGCAGCCTGTATACATCTTTCCCTTGCCGGCATTGGCCATCCAGATGATGATGGGCGCATTGTCAGCCATGGTGCGGAAGCGTTGCTCACTTTCGGACAGCTTTTTCTCCGCCAGCTTGATATCCGTGATGTCCCAGAACACGCCGATAACCCCCAGTATTCTCCCCTGCTCGTCCTTGAGGGGCGCCTTGGTGGTATGGACGAAGCGTTCCTGCCCGTGCAGGTAGTACATCTCTTCGAAGCTGCTTGCCTCTCCCGTATTGATGATGCGGCTATCGTCCGCAATATATTTTTCGGCCAGTTCCTTCGCAAAAAAATCATAATCCGTCTTGCCGACGACCTCTTCCGGCTTGATCCCCAAATCCGCCGCAAAAAGTGCGTTGCAGGCCGTGTAGACGGAATTCGCATCCTTGACGAAAACTTTCTGCGGCAGATTCCCCACCAGGGTCCTGAACTTCTCCTCGCTCAGCCGCAATGTTTCCTCAGCTTCCCTGCGCCGCGCCTCACGGGCAAAGTTGTCCAGGGCGATCGAAATATCCCGGGAAAGATTGGTTAACAGATTCGTCAGTTCCTGATCGAAATAGCCGACCTCGTCCGAATAGACGACCAGCGCCCCCACTATCCGGCCTTCTGCGCCCAAGGGGCACGAGGCGCTGGAGTGGAGCCCATACTTGCGCGCCTTTTCCTGCCAGGGCTGGGTGCGGGGGTCATTGAAAAAATCTTCGCAGACATATTCCCTGTTATCGCGGATTGACACGCCGACGGGACCGCGCCCTTCCGGTTTGTCCGCATCGATGGAAACATGTATGCCGTCCAGGTACTCACGTGCCGCTCCGCTGGATGCGGCGACTTTCAGCGTCTGAGTGGCGTCATCCACCAGACCGATCCACGCCAGTTTGAACTGGCCTGACTCAACGGCGATATGGCAGATTTCATCGAGCAGCAAGTCGCGATCATTGATCCGCACAATTGCCTCGTTGGCACGGCTGATTGCGGAATAAAGACCATTGAGACGCTTGATTTTCCGTTCGGCCAGCTTGCGATCGGTAATGTCGCGAATAAATACGATAAATATGCCGCCCCGGATGTCGAGGAAATGGGCGCTGACCTCGACATCGAAAATCCCGCCATCCTTGCGGCGATGACGGGTTTCGAACAACGCGCTTCCGCTTTCCCTGAGCGCCGTGTTGTGCACCAGGACCTGTTCAGGAGATTCCAGAGCCTCCACATCAGCGGTGCGCATATTTTTAAGCGCTTCCAGGCTGTAGCCGGTCATTCTCGAATAAGCGACATTCGCGTCAAGAAACCGGCCTTCGTAAGCATCGACCACCAGGAAACCGTCAGTCGTCGCCTGCAGGATGGCCTGGTATTCCTGTTCGGCCTTGTTGTGCTCGGTGATGTCCTGCGTCGTCCCGATGGAGCGGAGCGGTTTTCCGTCCTGGTCGTAAAAGGTTTCACACCATTCCCGGACATATTTGACCCGCTGCCCGGGCAAAAGAAGGCGGTGAGCGATGCTGTACGGCGTCCGGTTCTTCACCGAATCCGAATAGACCTTGTCCACCGTTTCCCTGTCGTCCGGATGTATCGCCGCCAGGAAAGCTTCGTAGCTTGCACCGAACCGGGTATGGTCAATTTCGAAAATACGGTAATTTTCGTCCGACCAGGTCAGCACATTGCTGATCAGGTCCAGTTCCCAGTTACCGATGTGGGCCATCTTCTGCGATTCCTTGAGCATGGCTTCGCTCTTGCGCAAGGCATCCTCGGCGCGTCTGCGCTCTGTGATATCGCGCAGGATGCCCTGAAGATAGACCTTGCCCTGCACTTCGATGACACGGGCACTGATTTCCACCGGGAACGTCGAACCGTCCTTGCGCCGCACGCTCTCCTCTACGCGCAACTCGCCCTTCGCCATCAGTTCGGCGAGCCTGACATCAACATAGGAAAGGTCATGCTCAGGATCGCGCAAATCGGCGACCTGCATGGCCAGAAGTTCATCACGCGTGTAGCCAAACGCGTCCAGCATGCGCTCGTTGGCTTCGACAATGCGCGTCGTGTCGTCCGCCACCATGATCATATCGTTGGCATGTTTGGTCAGGAGCTCGAAATGCTTGATCAACATCTCCCGCTCGACCGCGGCATCGTGCTGTTCCTTGAGATACCGGTAGCGGACCTGATAAGCCCTGAGCCAGAAATAAACCACCAGGCCGCCGATGAACGCCAACGCCAGGCCCAGCGCCATCGACCATTGCTTGAGGTGCGCTACGGGGGCGAGGAACTCGCCCCTATCGACCTTGCTCACGATAAACCACGATGTCCCCGGCACCTTCCGCATCGCCGAAACCACCTGAACGCCACGATAATCGATGCTGTCGATGCTGCTCGTTTTTCCCAGGATCGCCAATACACCAGGCACTCTGGTATTGGTCAGCGGCTGGCGCCGGGAAAGCGCTGCCCAGGGCCTGTGCCGCAATTCACTCAGCACCTGCACGTCATCACCATCCCGGTGCACCAGCAAGCTCTCTGCACTCGGGCTCGGATATGGCCAGGCGAGCATCAGCGGATAGAGGAAGTCGTGCGGGTCAAGCTCGAACACCGCTGAGCCCGTTACACGGCTTCCATTTCCCTCCAGGCTGACGAGCGGTGCGACGAGGTCTATCTTGACCCTGTTCAATTCGGCCCCCCCCATGTGGATATCCGACAGAAACACCCGCCGACTGGCAATCGCGGCTTGCGCCATGGCGACATCATCCGCATCCTGCTGCTCGCCTGGCATGGTCGTTAGCCTCGCCACACCATCCTTGTCGAACAGCGTAATGGCTCTGTAGCCATTCACACGTTGCGTGCCGGACAGAAATCGCAAGATTTTTTCCTTCCCTTCAAGCGGCATGCCCTGCTGCATCCATTGATCGAACTGGTCCGGCAGGAAAGAGCCGTTGGAAAATATCTCACCTGCGCGTATCTGCTGCTGCCTCCAGTGGTTGATTTGCCGCGCCTTGAGATCGGCAACCGCATCGAGATCCTGGATCTTGTCCTTCACGATCACATCTTCGATTTGACGAAAGGCCTGGAAGCTGGTGACGGCAAATACCAGCGAAATCGCAACAAACCCCAGCAAAGGGATATAGGGAGCGAGCTTGCGAATAGGCGCGATTCCGAACACGCGGAATAAGGAACTCATGTGCAGAATTTATTACCGCAAAGTAATGCGCTGTTAACCATCAGTAAAACCATGAATGGCACGTAAGTCGGGCTCCGCCGTGTGAAACGTATCGATGTCAAAAAATCCTTTTTAGCATCATGTAGGGGATTTTACCCAGGCTCAATAGGGGTAATTACGTATACCCATACGTGCACGAACAAATGGTTTTCCATGAGCATAAATCTATACTTGACCCACCGTAGAAATGGACGACACTCCCCATTCAACCATGGCCGTAAACGAGGTGACACAATATGAACTTTCCTTTTATAAACAAGGTCTCTTCCCTTCTTCAGCAGGTTTCCCTGGTACATCAGTTTTCCCTGATGCAAAGCGAAATGGAAACACTGGCCCGAGAAGAAGCGCGCTTCCTTGAAGTGACCGGGAATACCATCTCGCTGCTTTCTGCCCTGGAGGATAAGGGCGACTTCCAGCAGCGACCATCTTCGCACCCGATGACCGGCTTTGCGCATAGATCTATCAGCAACTAGCAGCCTGTCGGACTTGAAGAATCGAAGCGAAAATTTGGCTGGGCGAGGACAGATTTTGCCGGTTTTGCAGGGCAATAGTCATTCTATTGCCCAAAAAAGCGGCGAAATATGGACCGGCCAGGCGAATTTGCAGCCGATTTCCTTTAAGTCCGACAGGCTGCTAGGGCGTCGCCCTAGACAAACCCGACTTTCAGATTAATCCCGGAGGACAGGATGCGTATTCTTATTGCAGAAAAAGACCCGAACGGACGCCGTTTACTCGAACAGATGATGCGGATGGAAGGTTACGAAGTTTTCGTAGCTCACGGGGTGAAGCAGGCACGAAGCCTGATCGGCGAATTGAACCCCGACATCATCCTGATGAACGTGTTCAGCCCGCTCGAATCAGGCAAGGAACCACTTGAACAGGTCAAAGTCTGCTGCAAGGAAGAAACGGAATCGACGATCTACGTGACCTGCATCGGTCAATGCAACGAGCTGAACATTGATGACGCATACGAGTCAGGTCACTCGCTGTTCGATCATCTGCCGACTCGCCTGAAAATGAACATCGTGGAGCGCATCCAGCGCCTGTGCATCGCCCTGAAGCAACTCAAGCGCTGGCTCGTCTCGCAAACCGGATTCAGCCTGGAAAGGACTTTCGAGCTGGAGGAGCTGGAGTCCTACGCACTGGCCCGCATCATGCGCTGCAGTTGAATCGTCACGGAATGAAAGCCCGGCTCACTGTCATTACCATCGGCGTTGACGACCTGGAGCGGTCGCTGCGCTTTTATCACGACGGCCTGGGCTGGAAGACGGGGGGCATCATCGGCAAGGAGTCTGAATACGGGGCCGTGGCATTTTTTGACCTGCAGGCCGGTTTGAAGCTTGCGATCTGGCCGCGCACGAGCATCTCTCTCGATTCAGGCCTTCCTCTGCAAAGCCCGAATCCCGGCGAATTCACTCTCGGGCATAACGTATCGTCAAAAGCAGAAGTCGACACGGTCATGGCACAAGCGAAACATGCCGGCGCCGTTATCGTGAAGCCGGCGCAAGAAACCTTCTGGGGCGGTTACGCCGGTTATTTCCAGGACCCCGATCAGCATTTGTGGGAAGTCGTCTGGAACCCCCAGTGGACAGTCCAGGATTGAGGGGCGATAGTACCGACAGCTGATAACTGAAAGCCATTGCCATGCTCAGCATCCGCAATCTCGGCAAATCCTACCTCGGCCCCGGAATCCGGCAGGTACTGAGCGGTGTTTCGCTGGAGGTGGCGCGCGGCGAATACATCGCCATTATGGGCGAATCGGGCATCGGCAAGTCCACCCTGCTCAATCTCATCGCCGGACTGGAGCCGCCAGACCGGGGCTCGATCATGATCGACGGCTGTGAAATCGTCGGCCTCGACGACAACCGTCTCACCCTGCTGCGGCGGCAGAAAATGGGCTTCGTGTTTCAGGCTTTCCACCTCCTGCCCTACCTCACCGTCGCCCAGAACATCGCCCTCCCGCTGGCGCTCAACAAGCAGCAAAGCGGAGAGGCCAACCTCCGTGTCGGCGCGTTGCTGACGGCGATCGGGCTGGCAGGACGGGGCGACAGCTATGCGCGCGAACTTTCCGGAGGCGAGATGCAACGCGTGGCCATCGCCCGTGCCCTGGCGCACCGACCGCAACTGATCCTGGCCGACGAACCCACCGTCAACCTGGACCCGGCCAGCGCCGCTCAGGTTCTGGAGCTGCTCCGCACGCAGGTTAAGGAAGGCAACGCGGCGGGCATTCTGGTTACGCATTCCGCCTCCGCCGCCGCCACGACCGACCGCATCTACGTGCTGGGTGCGGATGGGCTTGTGCCCAAGGGGGAAGCATGAATCCAATAGGCATGGCACCTGGCGCCACCCCCAATAATAGAAATATCGCGTTTCCGGTAGGAGCGAGCTTGCTCGCGATGCGGATTCTGCAATCGCGAGCAAGCTCGCTCCTACCGAAATTGCCGCATCCATGATGAACCTCCCCGCCCTCATCCGCGCCGTGCTGGGGCCGGTCGGCGAGCATCCGGGGCGAATTTTCCTCAGCCTGCTGGGAATCTCGCTGGGTGTCGCGCTGGGGGTGTCCATCGACCTCATCAACCGCACCGCCGTGGGCGAGTTTTCCCAGGCAGTGCGCAACGTCTCGGGGCAGGCCGACCTGACGGTCCAGGGACCCGCCACGGGCATGGATGAGAGCATCTATCCGCGTCTGGCGAGCATGCCCGAGGTGGCGCTTGCCAGTCCCGCGCTGGAGATCGAGGCGAGGCTGCCGGGCCGCCGCGATACGCTCAGGCTGCTGGGCCTGGACGTGTTCCGCGCTTCCCGCCTGTTGCCGCTGGCTTTCGAGAGCGGGCAAGGCAACTCGGCCGGCGCGGCTATGCTCGACCCGCAGGGCATTTTCCTCAGCGCCGTCGCAGCCCAATGGCTCGGCATCAAGCCAGGCGAAACCCTGGTCCTGCAGGCCGGCCTGGCGCCCGTGCGGCTCCGCCTGGCCGGGATTCTCCCGCAGGAGAGCTACCGCCAGCGTCTGGGTGTGATGGACATCGGCGCGGCGCAGTGGCGCTTCAATTCACTTGGGCGCATCAGCCGGCTCGATCTACGCCTGAAGAACGGCGTATCCATCGACGAATTTCGCCGCAAACTGGAAACGCAGCTGCCGCCCGGCGTCGAGGCCATCGCGCCCGCCGCCGCCAGCGCCCGCGCGGCAAACCTGTCGCGCGCCTACCGCGTCAACCTCAACGTGCTGGCGCTGGTCGCCCTGTTCACCGGCGCATTCCTGGTATTCACCACCCAGGCGCTGACGGTGCTGCGGCGCCGCGCCCAGATCGCCCTGCTGCGCGTGCTCGGCGTCACGCGCGGCGCCTTGTCCTGGCTGCTGGTGGCGGAAGGCGCCGCGATCGGTGCGCTCGGAGCGGCGCTGGGCATCGCGCTGGGCTATTTCGCCGCCGCCTACGGCTTGCGCCATTTCGGCGCAGACCTGGGAGGCGGCTATTTCGAGAGCGTGGTACAAGTTTCCACGGTCGCCCCCGGCGATCTGGCGCTCTATTTCACGCTCGGCACCGGTGCCGCCATGCTCGGCGCCCTTGCCCCGGCCCTCGAATGCGCACGCACGCCACCGGCACAGGCGCTGAAACCGGGCGACCGGGAACGCGCCCTCGCCAAGGTCGGCAGCGCCTGGCCAGGGCTGGTGCTACTGCTCCTGGGCGCCTCTCTGGTGCCCTTGCCGCCGTTCAGAGGTTTGCCGCTGTTCGGCTATTTCGCAATCGCCCTGATACTGCTGGGCGCAGTGCTGTTGATGCCAGCGCTCGCGGCGCGAACCTTCGCCTGGCTGCCCGACTCGCGCCACGTCCCGCTCCACATCGCAGCGGCGCAACTGCGCGGCGCACCGGGACGCGCCGCCATCAGCATGGGCGCGATCCTGGTGAGTTTCAGCCTGATGGCGGCGATGGCCATCATGGTCGGCTCCTTTCGCCACTCGGTGGAGCGCTGGCTGGAAGAGATCCTGCCGGCCGACCTGTATGTGCGCGCCGCCCAGGTGGTGGAAAGTTCATTCATCGGCCCGGAAATCCAGGCACTCATCCGCCAGACGCCCGGCATCAGCCGGGTGGACTTCCTGCGCAGCAGCGACCTCCTGCTGCGCGCCGGAACGGCTCCCGTGACGCTGATTGCGCGCCCCATGGCGGGACGGGATGTCCGCAAGATATTGCCGTTCACCGAACTCGGCGGGTCCCCGGCACAGGGCGCCCCGCCGCCGGCCTGGATATCGGAGGCGGTCGTCGATCTCTACGGCTACCGTATCGGGCAGCGCATCCGGCTCCCCATCGGCGGCGCGCTGGTCGAATTCACGGTAGCAGGAATCTGGCGCGACTATGCGCGCCAGTCCGGCGCCATCGTGATCGACCGTGCGCGCTATATTCAGCTCACGGCCGACCGGCGCGCCAGCTCCGCCTCGTTATGGCTCGCGCCTGGCGTTTCCCCCGTAGCCGTAGCCGCAACGCTGCGCGCGCGCATACCGGGCGGCTCGCTGCTGGAAATCGCCCAGCCCGGCGAAATCCGCGCAAGGAGCCTGGAGGTATTCGACCGCAGCTTCGCCGTCACCTACCTGCTGGAGGCGGTCGCGGTGCTGATCGGCCTGTTCGGCGTCAGCAGCGGTTTCGCCGCCGAGGCGCTGGCGCGGCGCAACGAGTTCGGCATGCTGCGCCACATCGGCATGTCGCGCCGCCAGATCGGCGCCATGTTCGGCCTCGAAGGCGCACTGGTCAGCACGCTGGGTGCAATTGCCGGCCTGGCGCTGGGATGGCTGGTCGGGCTCATTTTGATCCGCGTGGTAAACCGTCAGTCCTTCCACTGGAGCATGGACCTTCATCCGCCCTGGTTTTTTCTGCTCGGACTGGCGGCGACGCTCGTCATCGCGGCGTCGCTCACCGCCATGGCCGCCGGCCGTCGCGCCATGAGCGGCGACCCGGTGCATGCGGTGCGGGAGGACTGGTGATGCAGCGTGCACTGCCTTTGCTGCTGCTTCTGGCCGCGCTCTGGCCGCTCTCTTCGTCAGCAGCGGATATTTCCTTGCCGCGCGACGCCGGCAGCCATCCCGCCGCGCGCACCGAATGGTGGTATGTAACGGGCTGGCTGCGCACCGAGGATGGCGGCGATCTCGGCTTCCAGGTCACTTTTTTTCGCAGCCGCGCCCAGGGAAACGACGATAACCCCAGCCGTTTCGCCCCGCGCCAGATCCTGTTCGCTCATGCCGCCGTGAGCGACCCGCGCATTGGGCATTTGCTCGGCGACCAGCGCGCGGCGCGCGCCGGTTTCGGGCTGGCCGAGGCGCAGGAAGGAAAAACCGACGTCTGGATCGACGACTGGTCGCTACGCCAGGCTGGGGACGGGGACGGCTATACGATCCAGCTTCCGGCGCGGGAATTCAGCCTGGCCCTCGCACTGAAAACCATGCAGCCTCCGCTGCTGAACGGTCCCGGCGGCCTCAGCCGAAAGGGTCCCGACCCAGTCGCCACCAGCCGTTATTACAGCCAGCCCCAGCTGCTCGCCAAGGGTACCGTCGCGCGTGGCGGGAAAAACGAACCCGTCACGGGCAGCGCCTGGCTGGACCACGAATGGTCGGACAGTTACCTGGAGGCGGATGCGGTCGGCTGGGACTGGACCGGCCTCAACCTTGCCGACGGCGGCGCACTGATGCTGTTCCGCGTGCGCGACAAGAACGGCGACACACGCTGGGCCGGCGGCACCCTTCGCAAGCCGGATGGATCGGTGACCCTGTACCAACCCGGCGACATCCGTTTCACCCCCGTGCGCCAGTGGCGTTCTCCGCGCAGCGGAACGAGCTACCCCGTGGCCTGGCATATCGACGCCAAGGGCCTTGAATTCGACCTGACACCCATGATGGATGATCAGGAAAACGATGCCCGCGCCACGGCCGGGACGATCTATTGGGAGGGTGCGGTGCGCGCCCTTCAAACCGGCAGGGAAATCGGTCGCGGCTACCTCGAGCTGACCGGCTACTGGCGCCCGCTCAGACTGTAGTCAGCCACTGCAGCTTCGCCAGCCGAAATACTGTGTACCCCTCCCGAGATTATGCAATTCCCCCTACAGCTGTCATGCCAATTGGGGCTTAAAGTTAGAGACTATTTCAGTGTCTTTCCTAACCGGAGCCGCGCATGCCATTGTCACTCCCGCAGCGAACCCATGCTCCGCAAAAATCGGCCAGAAAAGCACTGGGGCGCGCCATCGAGCAAACCCTGCACCAGTGGGTGGATGCGATCAACGCCATCGGCAGTCCGATCTTCATCCATGACTATGAATTCCGCATCGTGCACGCCAATCGCGCCTATGCCGCTGCCGCTGGATTGCCCCCCGGCGAATTGATCGGAAAGCCATACTGGGAGGTATTCCCCAAAGGAAAAGGTCCGTTGCCGGGCTGTGTACGCGCCTATGAGGAACATGACACAGAGGAAAGTCGGGACGAGGTCGTTACCACCGAGGGAGAAATCTACCTGTCGAATTCTTTCGTCATTCGCGACAAGTCCGGGAAATATCTCCATTCCGTACACGTCATGGAAAACATTACCGAACGCCGCAAGCTGGAGGAACGGCAAAAGGTTGCCGCGCAGGTTTTCAATTCCACCGCCGAGAGCATCATGATACTCGATGCCCGCATGTCGATAATCGAAGTAAACCAGGCCTATACCGCCACAACCGGCTACGCCCAGCAGGAAGTAGCCGGGCTCAAGCCATGGGTAGTCGAGGCGATGCTGGACAGGAAATTCTTTAAAACCATCTGGAAAATGCTACGGGTGTGCGACCACTGGCGCTGTGAGGCGCACAAGCAGCGCAAGAACGGTGACATCTTCCCTGCCCTGCTGAATGTCAGCGTGGTGCGGGACGCGCGCGGCAGAGCCTACCGTTACATCCTGATGTTCAGCGACATTTCCGAACTCAAGGCGTCCCAGGAACATTTCGAATTCCTGGCAAACCATGACCGCCTGACGGGGCTGCCCAACCGCAACCTGTTCTATGACCGCCTCCAGCATGGGCTGGATCAAGCCCTGCGGAGCAAGGAAAAGCTGGCGGTGATGTTCATCGACCTGGACAACTTCAAGACCATCAACGACACAATGGGCCATGAAATGGGCGACCTGGTGCTGACGCAGACCGCCGAACGCCTGCGCGCCTGCACGCGCAAGGAGGACACCATCGCCCGTCTGGGCGGTGACGAATTCACCGTGCTGGCCGAGGACCTGCGAGATCCGATCGGCGTGGTGTCGTCTACGGCACGCCGGATCATCGACATGCTGGCCCAGCCCTTCCATCTCGATGGCCATGAAGCACAGGTCAGCGCCAGCGTGGGCATCGCCCTTTATCCCGACAACGGACCTGACTTGCAAAATCTGCTAAAAAACGCGGATGCCGCCATGTACCAGGCCAAGCAGACGGGCAAAAACAATTACCAGTTTTTCACCGAGCACATGAACGTCAAGGCCAAACAAAGAGCGCAGATGGAAAAGGATTTGCGCCTGGCACTGAAGAACGACGAACTATTCCTGGCCTACCAGCCGCAGATCGAGCTGGAGTCGGGACGCATCATCGGCGTGGAAGCCCTGTTGAGGTGGCGCCATCCCCAACTGGGCCTGATACCCCCGCAGCAGTTCATTCCGGTGGCGGAATCCAGCGGGCTGATTCTTTCCCTCGGCGACTGGGTCATGAGCGCGGCATGCAGCCAGATCGCGGAATGGGAAAGGCGGGGAATGAACGGATTCCGCGTTGCGGTCAATCTGTCCGCACGGCAGTTTCGCCATAATCACCTGGCGGAATCCATCCGCAACATCATCGCGGAAAAAAACACCAATCCCGAACTGCTGGAAATCGAACTGACGGAAAGCGCCATGATGGACGACACCGATCAGGCCAGCCGGACCATGCACCAGTTGAAGGATATGGGAATCCACATTGCGATCGACGATTTCGGCATGGGCTATTCCTCCCTCAATTACCTCAAGCGCTTTCCCATCGACTCCCTGAAAATTGACGGCAACTTCATTCGCGAAGTGGCGTCCAGCGAGGACGATGCCGCCATCGCATCGGCCATCATCACCATGGGGCACAGCATGCAGCTCAAGGTGATCGCCGAGGGCGTGGAAACTCAGGAACAGATGGGCTTCCTGAAAGCGCGCGAGTGCGACGCCGTGCAGGGTTTTTTCATGAGCCACCCCATGCGGGCGGAGAAGATGACCGCGATACTCGGTGTCGATCCGGATTATTTTGCGGCAACAAACGACGACTGAAGACTTAGGACTCGTTAATTACTTGGCATAGTTGGTGTGTACCACTGAGGGTGAGAGGGAACCCATTTACGTGCGGTCTCACTCACCCCCTCTCCATCACTTCATCGGCGGCTCACCCTTGGTGAAACCCAACTCGACCGTGATGGTGTCGCCGTTCTTGAGATCCTTTACCGATGGCGGCGGAAAATGCAGCGACATGTCCGCCATCCCGGTCTTGAGCACGAGCGTACCCTTCGCATGATCGATCTTGTCGACGGTGCCTGTCATCTTGTGCTTGCCCATCATCATGCCGTCGCCCTTCATTTTTTCCATGGCCATTCCGGGGCTGCCATAGTCCGCGGCCTGAGCGGTTACGGCAAGGTTGGCCGCGAACAGGCTGCACACCAGAATTGTCGAAAATTTCTTCATGTATATCTCCTTTCTTATTAAAAAATCCCGCCTTGCGCGGGAGTGGAAAATGGCTCTTCAGACGAGCCTTACTCTGCCTTGTACGAGACAAGGCATGAGTTCATTGTCTGCCGGTAAGCCTGCAGACCTTCAAACGAAAATTACCAGCAACAAGAAAAACAGGTAGAGCATCAGCGCCAGAATGCCAAAACCTGGCGCCGGCTGTTTAGGGCTTGAAATGGAAGAAACACGTAAATGGTCCATGATGTTTGATCCTTAACATTCGGACTCGACAATTCAAGATGCATGCCTGAGGTAAATTCAAGAAAACCCCTGGTATGTTGACCGGACTCTACTCGTAATGCCGCGCCCCTCCTATTAGGGAAAACCTGTAGTTCAGGGTACAGGGGACGTGTAATTCACCCTGCCGCCCACACGGGGCGGAATTATCACAATAACACTCAGCTCGATGGGAGCATGATGATCTCCTTCACCAGCCGCGCTGGCGTCTCCATCGTCTGATTCGCCGCGAGCCCACCGAACCTGCTGTGATTCGGCGGGGTTTTTGTCGGCTTTTTTTACAATTCGCTGTGATATTGTCGCCGCGATCTTGTATCACGTTGTTATTGTTAACTTTATAAGTTATGGCACTAATATTGCTATAATAAGTAACGTCGGCTTTTGAGAGGCAATGGGTCGCCGTCAAAAGTTCTATTTCAAAATACAGTTGTTTTCTTGAATTAAGGAGATAGACATGTTTACTCGTAAACTCATGCTGGCAGCGTTCGGGGTGTTCTTTACCGTCGGCCAGGCGCAGGCTTCCCTCTTTACCTTCACTGCCACGGGCGACCCCAACGTATCCGGTTTCGTCCAGTTCGACGACCTCGGCTTCGACGGGTCGAACTTCCAACTCGTCCCCAACTCGTTTATTACCGCTCTGGCTCTGAGCGTCTTCGGCCAGACCTACACCCTGGCCGACGTGGCAACGGGTGCCAGCACCGTTATCGATTCCTCCGGTCTGCTGCCGTCCATCGTCAACGGCGCAGGAAATCTGGCGGACAACGGCCTCCAGGCGATCGCCTTCTTTCCTGACGGTTTTGACGGCACGGCACTCGACGGCGATGCCTCGCTGGCGATCGGCCCCTCCGGCGACCTGGCCGGCGACAGCTTCTATGCCGTGCAGTGGGTGGCATCAACCACCAGTGTTCCGGAGCCGGGTACCTTGGCCCTGCTCGGCCTCGGTCTGTCAGGGCTCGCCCTTTCAAGCTACAGACGGAAGGCAGCTCAGGCCTGACAGCATCACATCCACAATGAATGGCGGGAGCTTCGGCTCCCGTGATGTTTGACCCTTGACATTCGGACTCGACAACTCAAGATGCATGCCTGGGGCAAGTTCAGGAAAAACCCAGCGTATTGAGCGAACTTTGCTCATACGTTGCGCCCGTCCTTAGGGAAAAAATGTAGATCGGCTACAGGAAATTTGTAACTCACCCAGCCCGCACCGGGTGGAAGTGGAGAGCTCTCAACTCGACGGGAGCATGCTCCGGATCTCCTCCAGCAACTCGTCCGCCGTCGCGAACCCTTCGATCCTGACCCAGGGCTTACCGGGCGCTGCGCGCAAATATGTCACCGGGCTGTGGTTCATCTTGTCGCCACGGTAAGCGCCGAAGGCCCGCTGGGTCTCGACACTCGCCGCTAACGTGCCGGTATAGTGCTGCCATTCCGGACCGGCGCCATATTTATTGGCATAGGCAGCCAGCCGCGCCGGCGTGTCTTCCTCGGGGTCGATCGAGATCGACACCAGGTGCACCCTGTCCCGGTCGGAGCCGAGTTTGCGCTGCAATTGCGAAAGCGTTTGGCTCACCAACGGGCAAACCGCCGTACAGGTCGTGTAGATGAAATTCAGGACCACCGGGCGCCCGTCGTTCAATTCATCCGGCAGCGCAACGGTCTTGCCGTCGTCCCTTACCAGGTCAACATTGGGAACGGTGTATTCAGCCGTGTGCCGGGTTGTCTCTGGCATCTGCATCATGTGATGGTGAGCGTGCGGGTCATGCATTTCCGGCATGTCGTCGGCTTGCGAGACGACAACCAGCGGGCCGAGCGTGCCGGCAACAGCCAGCGCCGTGGCGCTGACGAGGGTTTTGGCAAATGTTTTCATCTTGATCTCCCCGAAAAGCTGTCAACAATTTTGTAGGCTGGCGGTGAGCAACGCGAACCCCAGCATATTCGAAGCCCCCAAACGCTGGGGTTCGTACCTCACCGCCAGCCTACGGTCTCGCAACACTTCAACTGTCTAATAGCCTATTCAGTAACGAATATCCAGTCCTCGGTTCACGGCACAACCCAACCGCCGTCAGCAACCAAACGCGTACCCTGAGGCTCTGAAAAATGGACGACATATCCGCCCTTGGACGCAAAGCGCTGGCCCTGCGCGAGCGTCAGATGTGGGTAGTAGCCGGTAATGATGCGGCGGTCGATCATGTCCTCGACGCGCTCGACGAGATAGTCGGGGACAAAGGTATCGACCATATGTTTCAGCGTTTCGGCGAGCAGCCCGCAGGCAAGATAGGTGTCCGCCTGCACCTGCTCGGCGATCACGGGTATCTGGCGGATGCGGAACCAGCCAAGGGCATAGTCGACAGGGACGCGCCGCTTATCCGGCAAATCGAAGGGATAGGCGAGTTGTGCGCGGCTGCGCCAGCTTGGCGGCAGCGGAGCGCGTTCGAGACCGCCCAGCAGCCCAGAAACGAACACGGCAGAAGGCGCGGAAGGCGCCTCGCCGAGCGCGGCGATATCGGGCGGGCGCAGCCACAGGACGAGGGCATCCGCGCCTGAGCTCTGGCGCACGGCCCTGGTGACGCCCTGCCCTGGCGCATTCGCCGCAATGACCTGGTTATGCACCTTGACACCTTGGCGCTCGAGGGAAGCGGCAAGCGCCTGGGCGCCCGCTTCTCCACTGTCTCCGGCGCGGTAGATCTGTTCCACCCGCTTTGCTGCCTTGCCGCTGCCCGGCCTGAGGATGCGGTTCGCGATCAACTCAGCTTCCAGCTCCACGCCCTTGGAAAAATACAGGGAATAAAAGTCGCGATTGGCATTAGCCGGCGGCGCCTCCACGTTCGGAAAGAGACACGGCACGGCCTGGCGCTCGCAAAACTCGTGGACCGGCGCCCAGGTCTTGCCGCCCAGCCCCGATACCACGGCCAGCACCGGCTCCTCGGCGAAATGCCTTTCGAGCTGCCGCTGCCAAGTATCCGCCGGGCCGGTCAGTCTCCAGACATGCAATTGCCAGAGACGATTCACCATGTACATCATCTTGCGCGATGAGTGCACGCGCGGCGTCGCACCGATCGGGAACGTGTTCTTGGCGTCGAAGTATTGCTTGAGGACATCGAGCATGCCCTGGGCCTTAACGGGATCGGCATCCGGTGTGATGATGGTGGCGAAGTGCAGCATTGTATTGCTCACCCCGGGCGGCTGGCGCTGGTTGAGGCCTTTCAGGTAACCGATGAGCGCACTCATGTCGGCGTCGCTCAGGGCAAAGTGCGGCATCAGATAATTGAGCGGTTTGCCCTCGGAATCGAGTCCATCCCGAATTGCCCTGGCAAGGGTCGCATCGGTGTAGGGATCGCGATCTGCGCGCATGCTCTCGACGTATGGCAGATCGAGGCCCTCGGCATTTGAAGCGCGCGGATGAAAAAGATATCGGCCGGTGATCGGCGGTATGGAGATGACCCCCTCCTTGGACCCGAAGCCGCTGCGCCGGTGACAGTTGACGCAGGCCGCATCCTTGCCTTCGAGGCGCACACCGGCCGCACGTGTCGCTTCGAGCGGCTTGCCCGACCCGAGTACGCCATACCGATAGATCGACTCGCCCGCATTTGTTTTCGATTCACACCATGCGGGGCTCATGAACGCAGCGAACAGAATAGACAGAAGCGTTGCGGCAACGGTACGAACAGGAGTGGCTGCGCGAAAAAACCGCAGCATGTAACACACCTTCATGCCAGTCAGGACGCGCACTAATGGGCAACCCCCGACCCGATGAAGAAACGTGGATTCGATCGCGGAAACCTCGTGGACATGGATGAAGACTTCTGCCTGACCGACTGAGGCGCTGCGGCATTGACTGAGGCCGCATTACCCCGCCCCGGCACACTGGGCTTGGCAAATATCCGGTCGTCCAGTGGCTGGTTCAGCAAAACCTTGTCGATCACCATTTTGTCAGTTGCCGTGGCTGTGTCCGAGCCGCTTTCGATCATGAGTGGCATCTGCACCCCCTCTATCGTCTCGTAGTTGCGGTAAAAAACCGACACCGTGCCCGCCTGGCCGAGCGCATTGCGAGACTGCCGATCGGACTTGACATCCAGGAAGGTCTGCGCGTCGACCCACACATGGTTGCTGGTACCAGACGGAGATTTGACGCTCAAGCGATAAGCCTTGTGTCCCTCGACGTCATCGACGCCATCCAGCATCACTGCGACTCCCTTGGCCTGATAATCCATGAGCGGGCCGCCGAAACTCTCCTGCCCATTCTGCGCAGAACTCAGCTCCTCCGCCGTGTAAGGCTCCGCCTCGGGCATACCGTTGGTTGACGGACGCAGCTTCCAGCCATGGGCGCCGTCATAGGTTCGTACCCATATCTGGTTTTGCGCCTTGATCTGGAAACGCGTCTTGTTGGGTCGTTTCTGCTCCAGGACATAGGGCAGATTGGGCGCGCCCGCTGCATCCGGTCTCTCGATGTGTCCGACCCAGACCATGCTGTGTATCTTCTGCCACGCCTCCAGGCCCCCTCTTGCCGCCACATTTTTCTCGACGATCTGAGCCGCGGTCAGCTCCGGCGCCACCTCAGGTACATTCGCAAGGGCGGCTGTCGAGAGCCAGCACGCCAGTGCACACACAGCGATTTTTCTCATGGGCGTTGTTCCGCTGGCTGGCTGCTTACCTTGGCCATCGTCATTTGCGGCTTCGCGAACAAGGCTCCCTCCATCGGCTGGTTGACCGCCACGCGTTCAATGGTCATCTTGTGAGGCTGCTTGTCTTTTTCGACCACGGTCTCCAGGACGTGCGGCACGGTCAACCCGTTCACACTCTTGTAGTCGCGAAAATAAATGGCGACGTTGCGCAGCTTGCCGTCCATTTTGCGCGGTTCGCCGTCCATTTTTGCTTCCAGAAAGCTCGCCGCATCGATCCAGATATTTCTCGCCTCGCCATTTTTCATGGTCAGCTTGAGTTTGTAGGCGTTGCGCCCTTCCACTGCTTCCGTCCCAACCAGTTCGACCTTGGTCCCCTTCTTGACATAATCGACCAGCGGACCGTCCAGTTCCTCCCATGCCGCCGCCGCCTTGGCCTCAGCCGGGGTAAAGGGTTCGGCGTCATCACGCCCGAGGAAAGGCCGTATCTTCCAGCCTTGCGCACCGTCGTAGACCTGCACTGCGGTCTGGTCCTGGAAACGAATCTCCAGGCGGCTCATGTGAGATCGCTTCATTTTCATCACGAACGGCAGTTCCGTATTTTTCTTGCCGCCTGCCTCGAGCCGGCCGGACAGGGTCAATGTACCGACCGCACGCCAGGCTTCCAGCCCGCCACGGGCCGCCACGTTCCTGTCGACGACCTGGGCTGCTGTCAGCTTGGCTGCCGGCGCAACATCTGGCGAGCGCTTGGGGGCCACGGCGCCCGATGCCGCGAATGAGATCAGGCTGATTGCCAGGAAAAGAATTCGTTTCATGTTCATACCCTCCGTTATATGCACCACGTTTTTCGCTTGCTCCGTCACTCCACCATCAGCCCGTCGGCGTGAAAGGAACCGATGACCACGTTGACGCGATCCCCGGGTTTGACCAGATTGCCCTTGTTGGAAAAGACCATCCAGTATTCCTGGCCGGCTTCGCCGCTGCCGGTCTGACGCAGCTGGCCGATCTTGTCCATGACCGGAATATGCAGCACCGCGCGGCTACGCTGGCCATACAGCAATGGCGTCGCGCGCTTGTCGCCGAGCGCTTTGGAACGCTCGGGATCGGTGATGCGGTAACTGAAGCGGATCAGGTTTCCCGAAGCTGTCTGGCGTACCAGCAGGTTGTCCACGCCCCAAAGTGACTGGTAGTAGTCCCTGGCGCTATCTGGCACGCCGGGGCGATAGGGGGAAACCTTGCGCGTTGCGGGCGCGGCAGCTTGGCTTGCTGCTTTGACTTCGGCCGCCTGAGCCGCTGGGACCGGGGTTGCGGAAAGGATCATTCCCGTCACCATGAGCCCCATGATTGTCTTGTTACGTGTTGCGGTTTGACACATCTCTATCCCCTTTTGTTATCCACCAGCGAATTTCGGGCCTTTGCGCGGGCGGGGACGATCAGCTCGACCGTCCCCGCCGTTGGCTGCCTGACTCAGGGTGTGACCAGATTGCAATTGCCCGCGCTGACCTCGAACGCGCCGATGTCGTACCCGGCACCTGAAGGCCTTGGATGGCCGCAGATGTCGTGGTTCGGCGCGCCCGTCGGGCTTGCGGTGTTGACTGCCGGCGACCCCACAGAGATCGAGTAATCCCCAAGCGGCACTTGCGCAACACCCGTTCCTGGAGCGGTGGCGGCATTGATCACAGACAGCGGACCGTAGCCCAGGTTGATCCAGTTGTTGCCCTCGTCGACCGTCGCAGCCGGCGTGATCTGGTTCAGCGCGAACACTGGGTAGAGCCCTGTTGTTTCAGAACGCCCGGGCGGCGCGTTGAAGCCGGAGAACAGCCCGCCTCCTTCCGGCGGCAGCCGCGAACCGTTGCAGTACTGGCGCAGCACTGCCGGGTCCGATCCAAGGTTATTAGCGCCCGGGTAGCTTGCGGCGTTAGTCAGGATCGAATTCATCGGCGAAAGGACGAACCCTGATCCGGAATTCGGCGTTGAGCTTGTGTCGCCACGCACACCGATGTCCCAGTAGTAGGGCGACCCACCGCTGCCGGGCGCACCGTTGTCGGTCCCGATAGTGGCGCAGAAGCCGGTCGCCGTCTGGTTCAACGACGGCACCAGGGTGACCACCGCCTGCTGGTTCTGCTGGTCGGTCCCCAGATTGCCCACTTCTACGTGGAAGGCGCGGTTCTTCCAGAACAAGTTGTTTCTCAGCAACGGCAGCGAGACATCCCTGCACGAACCATCATTGAGGGCAGTACCCGTCCCATACCCATAGCCGGCCGGGCAGGTCATCTGGGTGCCCGCGGTGTTCGCCGGCAAGGCCGCGATGAGGTTGGGTGTGTTCTGCATCGTCACCAGTCCAGACACCTGGTTGGTCGAGGTCGTGACCGGGTTGATGCAGTTCGGATTCTGCGGCAGGTTCGGATCGGTCGTCGGCGTGCAGCCAGGTGGTGGCACGGCCGCATTTGGCGCGCCGAGGGTGTTGAACAGCACACCCGCCGAGGCCGTTGTGTCGTTGGAAATCACCGTATTGTTGACGAACGCCACTTTCAGCGCGTCCTGCATCGACACGCCGCCGCCATCCCACCCCGCCACGTTGTTGGCGATGATGTTGTTGGTGACCGTGACATTGTTCCAGCCCGGGCTCCGCAAGGCCTGGGGCCCGCCCAAGCGCTGATCCGGGCCATTGGGGAACGCGACCACATCCTCGCCGTTGACCATCTGCAGGCGCAGGCCGCCTCCGGTGCCGCTTTCGGCGCTGTTACCCATGATCAGGTTGCCGTCGATCAGCAGGTTGCGGCCAGTGCCCTCGGGCAGCCCGGGTGGGCAGTCCTGGTCTGTGGTGGAGCCGCATTCGGTCAAGACACCATCGATAACGAGCAAGCGGTCCGGAGATGCACCCAGCACTGCAAGGCCGCCGCCGTTGGTGGGTATGGTGGGGCTGGCGCTCTGGTTGAACAGGATCCAGTTGTTCGCGATGGTGCCGTCGTTGATGAAGCCGGAGTGCACCACCCCGCCGCCGTCGCCCGTGCTCAGGTTGCCGCAGATCCAGTTGTTTCTGAGCTGGTAGTTATCGGAACCCGTGACGAAGCTGACGCCACCGGCGGCTGAAGGCGTTCCCGAGTACAGCGCATCGCCGATCGACGCATTGCTCGTGACGCTGTTGTGATGCACACGCACATTCTTGTCGATCGCGTAGCCGAGCTGGGTGCCGACCGGCGTGCCGTTGGGGACCGGGATTGGCAGCGGTACGAATTCAGGATCCGTCGGAGCAAGCACGATGAACGGATCGGGGAACTCGGGCGTGCCCACGGTGATACCGCCCGTAAGCGTGCCGTGGTTGGCGGAAATCCGCGTGTTGGCGATCTCCAGGTTGTGGTTCCAGCCATGGGCGAAGATTGCGCCGCCACCCTGCGAACTGTTGATGATGCTCACGCCGTCGATGCGCGACGGATTGCACATGAAGTTGCCGGTGCCGTAATCCCTAGCGTCACGTACCTGGTTGGCGTTCGTCGTCACCGTGCAATCCGCGTTGCTGCTCGTGAGGTAGGTATGGCCAGCCGGGAAGGCACCTTCGACGCCCACGCCGAAGCGCTCGTCAGGCGTAGTGCCCACCGGCACGCGCACGCCGCGGGCAAGGACTGTAACCCCTGCACCTTCGTATGCGCCCATCAGCGTAGGCTCCTGCAATTGCTCAGCCAGGTTGCCGTTGAGGGTAGTGTCCCAGCCGACGATGCCTTCGAGCGGGATGCGGTCGACCCGGGCGAACATGCTCAGCGGGCAGCCAGCGTATTCGGCACTGGCGGGCCGGCCTTCCGCCGTCAGACCGAACAGGCAGACGGCCTGCCGGCGCCACGCATCCAGCTTGCCGGCCGGGTGGGCGTCCGCGTTGATGGTCACCGAGGCTGCGCCGACGCCTTGCAGGCGGACCGGCTTCCACATCAGCAGGCTTTCCTTGTAGATGCCGGGGCCAACGAGGATCAGGTCGCCGGGAGCGGCATTATCGATCGCTGTCTGCAGCGGGCTGGGTTCGAGACGACCGAACAAGTTGTTGCTTGGGCTCGCCGGCGTGACGTAGACCGGCGGTTTGCCGGCGATAGTCACCGTGATCGAGTCGATCGACTTCTTGCCGTTGGCTGCAGTGATCTCCAGTTGGCCGCAACGGGCCGACTGTCCGATACTGGCCGGGGAGGTCCGCTGGATGAGCGTGCAAGTGGACTGGGTCGGGCTCACGTTCGGCACATTGCCAATGATCTGCGTGTCGGTCCAGGTGGTGACATTGGTCATGGGCACGCCAGCGATGGTCGCGTTGGGGCAGGCGCCGGAAGTGGGGCACGTGCTTGGACGGCTGCCGAACCCGTAGTGCCGGGTGATGAATTTCTGGTTGTACGGCACTTGCGTTGCCCGGGGTCCCGAGTAGGCGTGGTTGATCACGGTCTTGTCGCCGAGGGCATTGATGGTCAGGGTTTGGCCGGGTCCACTTACCCATGGGCCACTGCCGCCGCCTATCGACGAACCGAGCACTGACTTGATCGCAGGGGTCGTATCCGGATATTCGCAGTCAGGCAGGTTGTACCTGTCCGCAAAGGCCATGGTGGGAATCACCGGCGTGTCCAGGTACGCAGTCTGGCCCGGCATGAACGGCCATTCATAACAGAAGTTGCTGTACGCGGGGTTGTATGCCGGATCCGTGATCATCTGGCCGTTGGTCGGCGAGCCGGCGCGCGTATCCATGATCGGGCCCGGGTCGTTCATGCACATGATCATCATCTGCGGGATGTAGCCGCTCGGGCTCGGCGGATTGACCGTGTAGCTCGAGTAGTTCAGGCCGTTGTAGGCCCCCCACTGATCGGAGTAGATGCGGGAGACTTCCTTGCCGGCAAAATCCCGGACGGCGACCGGCGTGTTGGGTACCGCGAACTTCTCGCCGAACTGCGGCGAGAACGGGTCGAACTCGGACGCGAAGTCGTTGGTGATGGTGCCGGTGTAATGAGCGGCGATGTGCGTCGAATTGAAGACGTAGAACTTCGCCAGGGCAGCCATTTGATCCTCGAGCGTCACTTCCTTGCGGTCGCACAGGGGACGTGTGGCGCCCGCGAACGGTGCCGCCTGTCCCGCACCGGGGAAAAGGCTGTTGAGGTCAGGCACGATGCGCTTCTCGCCGACGCAGGGCCAGAACACCTCGACCGAGCCGGTATCGCCTTCACGCCGTGGTACCGCGCCGTTGTTGGTGGTCGACTGGATCTGGTTGGTCGGGTTGTAGAAGGCGTTCATTGCCGCCTGGTCGGGCATGATGAAGATGTTGCCGAAACCGGCGAACTGCTGCGTCACCGGCGCAATGTAGGCGTCGCCGAGCAGGATGTTCTTGTCTTCCTCCTTCACCAGTTCGTAGCCTGATGGCACGATGACTTCGACTACGTACTTGCCGGCAGGCAGCATCGGCGTGCCGTCGTCCGGGTTGGCCACGCAGATCGTGCAGTTCGTGCCTGCCTGCGAGCCACCGGCCGGGTCGACGGCGGTGCCGCTGCCTTCGGGTGCTCCTGTCGTAGTATTCCTGCCGACGATGCTGGGGAACTTGTACATACCGTCGTAGGGGGCCGGCTGGATCTGGGTCAGCATGGACCAGCCGTCATAGCACTTGAAGCGCGAGTTGTAGGCCAGCGGCGTATTCGGGTCGAGCGTCTGGGTGCTGTTTTCCAGGGTGTAGTAGAACGGGCTGGTTGTTTCCTGGCCCGGACAGTTCATGTTGGGGATGGGCTTCCCGTCGGCAGCGAGCACCGGATTTCCGGAAGCATCCTTACGGAAACCCTGGGCCCACGCGTCCCAACTGCTGGTCATGGTGGTGTCCACCAGCTTCAGGCTTTTGGTGCCGTCCGCCGCGGTGCCTTCCTGGTACAGATTGATTTTCACATTCGCCACGCCGGGTTCCCAGCTGAGCTGCAGCAGCAGCGCCGGGTCATCGAACGGTCTGGTCGAGGTGTAGATGACGTGGCCCTTGATGCCGCCGTTCTCGCCGGGAATAAAGGGCTTCATGGCGAACTCGATGAAACCATTATTGCCCAGCAGGCCTTGCCAGCCCTGGCTGGAAGCCCATCCCGGGTCGACGCGGCCGGTCGAACCGCCGGCAGTGTCGCCAGCGGGGCAGTCGGCGGAGGCGCAATACCTTGCACCCGGTACCCGGAGTTCGGGCGGCAGATGGGCGGTGGGCGATTCGATCGTGTTCGCCAGTCCGGCCGCGATGGCCGAAGTCCCGCCGCCGGTGGTGCCGTCGACCGGGCCGCCGGCGTCATACACGACGTGGACGCCGGCGAGCTTGTAACGCGCGCTGTCGGTGTCGACCACGAGCCAGTTGAGGATCGGGAACACCTCGTTGAACCCGGCATAGCCGCCCATGTCGGTGTTGTTGAAGCCGAAGTAGCTGCCGTCTCGCGCACGAATGTTGAACGGCACCAGGGGCAAGCCCGGTTCGCTTTCCTGCGACACGCCGTCCCCGTTCTGGTCGATGAAAACGCGGCCATAGAGATTGGTGCGCCATTGCGTGACAGCAATCTCGAGCGGTTGAGTTGGCGTGCCGATGCTTTCGCCATCGACCTTGATGGGCGTGGACAGACCGTCGACGAGGAGGTCGTTCCACTGGTCGAAGACGGTAACCTTCATGTTGCCCTTGGGAATCCCGGTGAACTGGAAGGTGCCATCGGGGTTGCACTTGGTGAAGGCGAAATCGGCCGCGTCCGGTGAACCCAGGCTCACGTAGCACTGTGCGAAGCTGTAGGTGTCATAGCTGCCGCTGCTGTAGACCCGCTGATCGGGCGTGCGGCTCATGCGCAGGCCGGTGACCATGCCGTTGATGGTGGCGGTGCAGGTCTGGTTCGCGCAAACCGAAGCCTTGCGGTTGTTGATGATCTTCGGGTTGGCGAAACCGAAAGTGATGTGGTAGCCGCCGGGACCGAACTCCTGGAAGTAACCCGGCTCGCCGGGCTTGATGAACGCCTCGATGGCCTTGGTGCCGTCCAGCGTGTTGGTCTGCAGCCATTCTTCGCCGCGCGCGAAGCGGTCGGCACCTGGCGATGCCATGACTTCGTACAGGCCGGCGTACAGATTGTCGATGAGGGCGTGCCCGGCCAGCGGCGACAGTACTGTCGTCGGTGTGCCATCGAGATTGGCCTCGTATTTCGGGCAGACCGGGATCACGCCCACCAGCCTGTCGGGGTTCTTGGCAATCGGACAGGCATTCAGCCCGGTGGCGCGGTCGATGGTGCCCGCCAGGGAATTGGACACCGGCATGCCGAACATGTCATAGGTGATCTGCCCGGCCGGGTCGCCGAAGGCGCCCGCCTGGTCAAGCAGCACCAGATTGAAGTCGCCAAGGCCGGCCTCGTTGGGTGCCAGCACGTCGACGCCCCCGCCGGTGTCGACTTCGCCATTGAGCGGGTTGTCGTCCTGGAACACGAACACCGAGATCTTCGCCGGTTGGAGAGGCGTTCTTTGCAGGTTCACGTCGACAGTTGTCTGGCCTGCCGCGATCTGCGCGCCGCCCATGGTGTGGCCGCCCGCGGCATCGTCAGTGATCCAGCCGTCGCCCGGCAGGATGGAGAGGTAGTAGCGCTTGGTCGGATCGAGGGCGACCTGGCTCGGATTCACTTCAGCCTTCTGCGTGCCGGGACGGCATGCGCCGTTGCCCACATCGCACACGGCCGGCAGGCTCAGCAGAGTCTGTCCATCTTCGCACGAAATGGTGCCGACGCAGCCCTGTGCCACCACCGGCATGTGGCTGGTGTAGAAGTTGACCGCGACGTTGCGAACCTGCGCGGTGTTGCTCGATTCAATTGCGGGATCGATAAAGACGGTGCGGTCTTCCTCGATGATCCAGCGGTAGTCGGTGATCGCCGCACCGCTCTTCGCATCCTTGACCGCAACGTTGAGGCCAGTGGCAACCGGGAAGCTCAGTGCAACCGCTGCTGCTGCAGCGCTGGCGGTGTTCTGCGAATTCACCGCGTTGTAGGTGAAGGAACATGGCACACCGGATGCCGAAGTTGCTGTGAACGAGCCATCCGCGTTGAGTTCGACGCTGGCGCAGCTGCCAACGCTTGCCAGAACCGCTTTCAGCGGCAGCCCGGAAGGATCTCTATCGTTCTGCAGGACACCGGGTGTGCTGATCTGCAGCCGCGAGGCGATGGTGCTGCTGTAGCTGTCGGCGTTGGCAGTGGGCGCAGCGCCGAGACAGCCGGCGGCGCAGGGGGCGAGAGTGACCGTCGCGGTGATGCCCGAAGAGCATGTCGCTCCGGTGACCGTGCCGTTGGCGCAGTAGGTAAAGGAGTCGGAGGTCACGCCGGCGCCCGGGGTATAAGTGAAGGTTCCGTCAGCATTGAGGCTGAGCGTGCTGCCAGCGCCCGTCGGGGCGGCCAGCAGTTGCACGCCATACACGCCCGTATCGTTGGCGATCAAGCCCTTAGCCGGCTCTGCGACGCCGAGAACGTTGCCTGCGACGAGGTAGTACGTATCAGCCACCGCGGAGGCTGCGACCGAGAGCGGCGCGGCTCCGCCGTTGACGTTGATTTGTACCTGCATGCCGCCGTCGCGCTGGTTGTTGGTCGACAGGCCCAGCGAGCGGTCGAACACGGCGTAGGTGGCCGCGTCATAGGTGCCGGGGGTAGTCTGCTTCGGCTGGATCGTCACGTCGTACGTCTTGCCGGCAGCGAGGAACAAGGAACTCTGCACCTTGGGCACGCCCGGCAGCTTGTTGCCGTCCTCGGCGAGCAGCGCCATGTTCGCGCCGACGACCGAAGGAACGTGCATGCGCAGGCCGGCGTTGACGAAGCGAAGCAGGACGCGCCCCTGAGTAGCGGACGCTGGTACCGGGAGCGCCGACGCGGCCGAATTGCTGCGGTCGAACGACGTGCCGTTGATCAGGAAATAGCGCGGGTCGTAGTTGACGGCGGGCGGGTAACAGGTATGCACCGTCGGGTCGCCGCACTTGCCGGTCTGGCCGCTCCATACCAGCGCGTCACTGAAGCCGGCGGTTCGCACGGCCGTGTCGACCGCTGTGTTTTGCAGCGGATCTATTTCGCTCAATAGCAGCGTGGCGTCGTTATCGAAGGTCTGGCCCGGGTAGGTCGCATCGGTGACCACCAGCACGCCGTACAGGCCCATCGGTCCCTGGATCGACGGCTGCGTGCCGGACTGGATCAGGTAGGTGCCGGCGCGAAGGTTGTTCCAGGTCAGCGGAGTCGTTGCACTTGCTGCAACTTCGGTCGCGAACGACCGGACACGATCAGGTTGAGCCGGCGGCGTGAATACAGGGTCACCCGGATTGGTGGTTCCCAATGTTCCAGGCCATGTTGTCCCCTGCGGCGCATGCACCGGGCTGGGTACACGCATCGGTGCGCTTCCCAGGCCGCCGCCGAGCTGACCGACGATCACCAGCGAGGTCGGGACCGCGTTGGTTCCGGCGCCCGCGGCGAAGCTCAGGTTGTTAGTCAGGTTGATCGTCAGGTTGGTACCTGATGGCACTCTAATCACCACCGGCGACCAGTTCGCTCCCGCGTTCGGATTCGAGGCCGCACAGGTAGCGCTTCCAGCGCTTGCATCCACCGTACCGCAACTGTAGCCCCACATCGGCACAGCTTGCCCGTCCGGCAGGACGGCCTGGGTGGGTGCTGCCGTCAGATTGACGGTGTCCGCAAGCGAAGCCGCGCTCGCAAACAGGAGCATCGAGGCGGCGAGTCCCAGTTTAATCAGACTCGTCTTGATCATCTTATTTGCTCTCATGATGGTTCTCCCAATGCTTTAGTTAGCTTCGATGATAGGAAAGACCCACGGGTCCACCAGCATCATCATCATCATTCCGCCGGGGAAGGCGTTGTTGGTCGTAATCTCACGCTCGTTATGCGAGTGCCACATGTAGGCGAAGCCGGCTTCATCCGTTGGGCTGTTCGACACCGTTCCGGACGGCGGGATCGGCGTGCTGCCGACCGCACGCGCTGTGGCTTCCGGCCCAAGATAAGGGCTGCCGCTATACCACGGGCCGTTGGCCAGGATGTTGGGATCTGGCAGCGTGACCGGACCGCCGCTGCCGACCTGGCCGAAGGGTTTGGACTCAAGTGCTTTTTCATGGTCAGCACACCATTCGAAGTAGTTGGGCGCAGTAGGCAGCGCACCGCTGCCAGTCGTGTAGTAACCGTTCGCATCCGGGACGCACGGCTCTGTGTGACCTGCCGTGTGCGCGTAGACATCCCAGTTCAGGCCCTTACCCGTCCACTGGAAAATACCGTCCAAAGCCATGCCGGGCGTGGTGGTGGTCGTGAACAGCAGCGGGCCGGCAAGCTTGTTGGAAGACGGAGTCAGCAGCATGTGACCGTCACGCGCCAGCACCCGGACATGATTTCCGTGTTCGTGGAACGGGTGTTGCCAGCGGCCGGTGCCGATAACGCGCAGCAGCACGAGTTCGCCGGGGTGCATGTGCGGGTTGCCGTTATAAGGCTGGTGCGGGTACTGCGCGGCGTAGTTCGGGTCCATCAGGTCCGGCATGGAGCGGCCGTTGACCATGAAGTACGCAGGCACGTAAGGCTCGGTGGCGACAGTATTCATGTTGGCGGGACAGTTCACCCCTGGCCCGGTAACACAGCTCGCGATTTCTTCCGCGGCACGGTGGATCACCGGGTCGATTTCCGAAAACTGGAACAGGTACTCGCGGTCGTAGCAGGCTGCGGAATGGTTGTACGCCGAGGCAGCAAGGCGGAAATCCGGATCACCATTTGGCAACGTCGCCGTCGACCCTGTGGCATGAAGGTGGCAGGTGTCGGGCAGATTGGCCGGCGTCGCATAGCCCGCCGGCACAGCGTTACCGTTTGTCGGCAAGACGATGAGTGCTCCATAGAGCCCCATCTCTACTTGCAGATCGCCCTGCGTGCCGCTGTAGTAGGTGTGAGTACCGGGTGTGTCGGCCACGAACGTGTAGGTCACGGTTCCGAGGTTCGCCGCTTCCTGCGCGAGCAGCCCTGCGGTCCCGCCGCTCGCCGTCACGTTAAACCCTGGAAACAGGATCGAGGTTTTGCCTGCGGCTACCGGCAGATTGTTGTGCAGGGTGACTGTCACGGTCTGACCCTGATTCACGATCAGCGTGGGTCCGGGAAGCTGCATCACCCCGGCCGGGCAACTGGCGTTCGTGATCGTTGCCGGCGCGAATCCGCTTGGTGCGGTGTTGCAGCCGTAGCCCCAGGAGTAGATGCTAGATCCATCGGGCTGGCTGATGTAGCCCGGCGCGGCCGTCAGGTCGAAGTTCGGCCCGGTGATGCCTGGTGCGGCCGCATGGGCGGTTGAGACGAGCAGAGAAGCAACAGCCGTCGCAGCAAGCAAGGCTAGATTTGCGATCCAGGTCTTGTAGATCCAGGTCATGTCTGTAATGTGACTCATGGCTATTCTCCTATTTGCTGCTGCCGCAGGCCTTGGTCAGAGTATGTGGATCTCTGTCATCATTCCGCCAAAGTTCTCCGCATCGTTCGACAGGTGGTCGAGTTGCGGCGTGTAGAGGTAGAAGACCGATCCGGATGGATATTTAGTGGTGTCCGAGGCATCGAGGATCACGTCGAGCGACTCGCCGCCGCCAAGGGTGATCGAGTTCGTGTCGTAGGCCATGTTGGTGCCGTCCTCGTCGCGCAACAGCCGGGCGTTAAGGGCAATCACGTGCATCGGGATGCCGAGCGAGGCCAGGGTATGGAACTCGCTCACGTTAAGATCCGAGATACGCAGCAGCGCCTTGCCACCCGCCGGAATGTTGATGAGGGCCGGCAGCGGCTGCGAATAACGTTCCACGCCATCCGCCGACTGTGTTTTCAACGGGCCCGGGTTAATCGTGTCCGGGTAGCTCCGCCCGTTCAGCAGGAAGTACTTGTCCTTCATATCTACAAAGGTTTCCGGGTTGAAGGTCATGCCGACGAAGTGGAAGTTCGGGTCGAATCCGTGCATCTGGAGCGGGTACTCGACGTCGTAGGCAGTCGAGCCGTCGCCGTCGTTGTAGGCATACAGGGTCGGCGTGCCGCTCTTGTTGTTGTTGTGAGTGGCTCCGTTGTTGATGGCGGGCACCGGTGCTGAGCAGAGGATATCGGTTGCGCAGTCGGAGCGCGTGCGTGGGTCAACCTGCTGAGCAACGACCCCGTCATAGAGACTGCCGCCGGCTGCGACCCGGTTTTGCCGCGGACGCACGTAGACCTGCCCCACCATGCCCATCTGCAGGTGCTCGGGCGGCGTGATGTGGCAGTGCCAGAAGTAGGTTCCGGCATCGGGCGCCAGGTAGTAGTAGGTGAAGCTGCCGCCGATGTTGATGGCGACCGAGGCATCCGGCACGCCATCGAAGAACGCGGAGGCGTTGGGATAGCCGTGGAAGTGGACGGTGTGCTGTTCGAACAGGTCGGGGCGCATGATCTGGCCGACGTTGGTCAGCGTGAGGAAGAACTCGTCATCCTCGTCGATCGCCATCAGCGGCGCCGGCGAGTTGCCGTTTAGTACCCCGACATCCATGATCGGCCGCGGGTCGACGTGGCCTGTGATGGCACCACCGGCCTCCGGGTCCGGCGCAAGGCCGACCGCGCCGTTGAATGTTGTGGACGGGTTCGGCTCACCGGCACCGGGATCGACCGGGGCGACTGTGTTGAACACCGACGCCGTCTGCGTGCCCGGCTTGCCACTGACCATGTCGGCAAGACCTGACAAGGGGCCGAAGGCGAACAGGTAGGTCTGGGTGCCGTCGGCCATGGTCGCGAAGCCATCGCCGCCGGAGATTTGCTGGCACTTGATCAGTCCGGGGTGAGCCGGATCTACTGTACTGCCATTCGGGTGCATCGCGGTCGTCTGCGGGCACTGCACGCGGAAACTGGTAGCCTCGGCTGTCGTGGCAAATAAACACACCAGCAACAGGGGCAGCAACCGTTCCAAGTTGGGAAAGTTCAACATGGTGTTGTCCTCCTTTCCATCTATGGGCGCATTGCGCCCTGGTGAGAGCAAATCGCGGTTTATTCGCTGGCAGGCCGGAAATCAATTGGCCCATGGTTAAAACGAATTCCACGATTCAAGCCGTTCAAATCTTCAGTGTCTTTGCCCGCGACTCGAACTTCACTACTGGATCGGTTCAGGCACTGATTACAAAATCCCAAAATTCACGGGTCACGCAGAAAACAAAACCCGTCAACATTTGTTACAAAGTATTCATGAATTTGTTTTTTTGCGATGCTAGGCAGATCCCTCATTTCGTCAGCGTGGAAACCCCCAACTTGATCTACCGTGAAGTACCACCGGTTTACCAACCCTGCCCGCATGATTTCGACGCTCTCGCCGCCATCCATTTCGCTCATATCTTCAAAGCGCCCGGATTGCGTCAGATGGGAATGATTGTCAACCACAAGCCAAATATGCACACTTAGTCAAAGCATGCATTTCGCTAACTGCCTTGACTTCACTTTTTTTGGGGAGGGGACTGCAGAGATTTTCTACAGGTTGATATCCGGGATACCGGCTTGACGCTTTTACAGATCGATCTGGTACTTGCGATAGAAACCAAGCACCTTGGGCACGTAATCCCTGGTTTCGCTAATCGGCGGGATGCGATTGCCGGACCGGAGGACGGCGTTCTCGCCGGCGTTATAGGCAGCAAGCGCCAGGCTCAGGTCGCTGTTGAACAGCTTCAGCAGGTCGCGCAGGTACTTTGCGCCGCCTTCGATGTTCTGCACCGGATCGAATGAATCGGCTACGCCGTAGCGTCTGGCCGTTGCCGGCATGAGCTGCATCAGGCCGGACGCGCCTTTTCTTGAAACGGCCTTCGGGTTGTAGTGCGACTCCACCGAGATCACGGCATGAAGAAGGGCACCTTCCAGGCCGTAGGTGCGTGCTGCGTCATCGACGATACGGTCGTAGCGTGCCTTGCCTGCGAGGGCTGACAGCACCTTCTGCTCAGCGTTTGGAGAGGACGCAAGCGCGTTGTCTTTCGGGTCGGGGATCAGCACCCGGTAGCGGGTATCCGCAGGCACGTTGCTCAGGCTCACCGAGCCATCGTCAGCGGTATAGGCATAAACACCCGCCGCAGCCAGCCGGACAAAACCGCATCCGAGCAGAAATGTTAAAAGAACGCACCACAGAGCTTTCATCGCGGCCCCCGCATCGAAACTGCGTCTTGATGCGATCAACCTTACGCAAGGCGGATATACGTCACAATACGCTGGACACTGTAAACAGTAGGGTGCTGCCGGGGTGTTGTGCAGCCGGAACGGGAATTCGGGCGGGAGGCCGGCCGTCCGTAGGTTGGCGGTGAGCGTAGCGAACCCCAACGTAGCCGTCTGCAATATCGGCCATGCTGCGATTCCGGCAGGGAAGTGTTGGGGTTCACGTTGTTCACCACCAACCTACGCGTTTCTTCGACGCGATTTGCGTCTCAGCGCCGATTACTTCGCTAACCGGCCAGCAAGCCTTTTTCGATGGCGTAGGCGGTCAGCATGGACGCATTGTGCAGATCGAGTTTCTTCATCAGGTTGGAGCGGTGCTTTTCCACCGTCTTGACGCTCAGGCTGTAATAATCCGCGATGTATTTGTTCGGGTGCCCTTCGGCCACCAGCTTCAGCACTTCCCGTTCCCGATGCGTCAGCGTGTCCCATGGGCTCGATCCTGTCGCTCCCTGTCCCGTACCCAGGTAGCCGTTTATCACTTGAGCCGATATGTCGGGACTGAGGTAGGTCTTGCCGTT
This sequence comes from Sulfuricella sp., assembly GCA_039683315.1. Lineage (GTDB taxonomy): Bacteria > Pseudomonadota > Gammaproteobacteria > Burkholderiales > Sulfuricellaceae > Sulfurimicrobium. Next base: position 212 of record JBDKRR010000398.1, on the reverse strand, counting down.
CAGCACGCTGCGGATCGCCACGCGCAATTCGTCGTGCGTCGCATCCTTCAGGATATAGCCATCGGCGCCAGCACGCAGGCTTTCATGGATGTATTCGTCGGTCTTGTGGATGGTCAGCACCAGCACCTTGGTTTCCGGGTAGCGCCGCTTGATGTCGCGTATCGCTTCGATCCCGTTCATCCCGGGCATGGTCAGGTCCATCAGCACCAGGT
>JBDKRR010000397.1:0-8363 GCA_039683315.1 Sulfuricella sp. | reverse complement strand
ACGCCGCGCGAGGCGTCCTTGACGTAGACCACCGGGCCGCTGTAGTTGGGCTCGATCTTGACCGCGGTATGCGCCAGCGAAGTGGTCGCGCCGCCGATCAGCAGCGGGATGCTCATCCCCATGCGCTGCATTTCCCTGGCGACGTGGGCCATTTCTTCCAGCGACGGGGTGATCAGGCCGGACAGGCCGATGATGTCGGCCTTTTCGTCGATGGCGGCCTGCAGGATTTTCGCCGCCGGCACCATCACGCCCAGGTCCACGACGTCGTAGTTGTTGCACTGCAGCACCACGCCGACGATGTTCTTGCCGATGTCGTGCACGTCGCCCTTGACCGTGGCCATGATGATTTTGCCCTTGGCCTGCGCCGCCTCGCCGCTGAGGCGTTTTTCTTCCTCGATGTAGGGGATCAGGTGGGCCACCGCCTGTTTCATGACGCGGGCGGACTTCACCACCTGCGGCAGGAACATCTTGCCGGCGCCGAACAGGTCGCCCACCACGTTCATGCCGTCCATCAACGGGCCTTCGATCACGTGGATCGGGCGTTCTGCCTCCAGGCGCGCGGCTTCGGTGTCCTCGACGATATAGGTGGTGATGCCCTTCACCAGAGCATGGGTGAGACGCTCGCCGACCGGCGCTTCACGCCAGGAAAGGTCTTCGATCTGCTCCTTGCTCTGGCCCTTGAAGGATTCGGCGAATTCCACCAGGCGCTCGGTGGCATCCGGGCGGCGGTTGAGCAGCACGTCCTCGACCCGCTCCAGCAGGTCCTTGGGGATTTCCGCGTAGACGCCCAACTGCCCGGCGTTGACGATGCCCATGTCCATGCCGGCCTGGATGGCGTGGTAGAGAAAGGCAGTGTGGATCGCCTCGCGCACCGGCTCGTTGCCGCGGAAGGAGAAGGAGACGTTGGACACGCCGCCGCTCACCTTGGCGTAAGGCAAATTCTCTTTGATCCAGCGCGTGGCGTTGATGAAATCCACCGCGTAGTTGTTGTGCTCCTCGATGCCGGTCGCCACCGCGAAGATGTTGGGGTCGAAGATGATGTCTTCGGGCGGGAAGCCGACCTGCTCGGTCAACAGCTTGTAGGAACGGGCGCAGATTTCCTGCTTGCGCGCCTGGGTGTCGGCCTGGCCCTGCTCGTCGAAGGCCATCACCACCACGGCGGCGCCGTAGCGGCGTGCGAGCTTGGCGCGCTCGATGAACTCGGCTTCGCCTTCCTTCATCGAGATCGAGTTGATCACCGATTTGCCCTGTACGCACTTCAGGCCGGCCTCGATGATGCTCCACTTGGAGGAGTCGATCATCACCGGCACGCGCGCGATGTCCGGCTCCGAGGCGATCAGGTTGAGGAAGCGCACCATGGCGGCCTGGCCGTCGAGCATGGCCTCGTCCATGTTGATGTCGATGATCTGGGCGCCGGTTTCCACCTGCTGCTTGGCGATTTCCAGCGCTTCGTCGTAGTGGCCTTCGAGGACCAGGCGCTTGAACTTGGCCGAGCCGGTGACGTTGGCGCGCTCGCCGACGTTGACGAACAGCGAGTCTTTGCCGATGTTGAGCGGCTCCAGGCCGGACAGGCGGCAGGTTTTTTCGAGCTGGGGAATCCTGCGCGGCGGCAGGCCTTCCATGGCCTCGGCCACCGCCTTGATGTGGGCGGGCGAGGTGCCGCAGCAGCCGCCCACGATGTTGAGCAGGCCGTCCTCGCCCCAACTGCGGATGGCGGCCGCCAGCTGCTCCGGCGTTTCGTCGTAGCCGCTTTCGGACAAGGGGTTGGGCAGGCCGGCGTTGGGGTGGGCGCTCACATAGGTGTCGGCCTTGTTGGCCAGCTCTTCCACGTACTGGCGCAGCTTGTCCGCGCCGAGCGCGCAGTTGAAGCCGATGGAGATCGGATCGGCGTGGCGCATGGAATTGAGGAAGGCTTCCGCGGTCTGACCGGTCAGGGTGCGTCCGGATTCGTCGGTGATGGTGCCGGAAATCATGATCGGCACTTCGACATTGTGGTCGTCGAAATACTTCTTGATGGCGAACAGCGCGGCCTTGGCGTTGAGCGTGTCGAAAATCGTTTCCACCAGCAGGATGTCCGCGCCGCCGTCGAGCAGACCCTGGACCGACTCGGTGTAAGCGGTCACCAACTGGTCGAAGGTGACGTTGCGGAAGCCCGGATCGTTCACGTCCGGCGAAATGGTGGCGGTACGGCTGGTCGGCCCGACCACCCCTGCCACAAAGCGCGGCTTGGCAGGATTTTTCGCTTCGAACTCGTCCGCCACCTCGCGTGCCAGCTTCGCAGCCGCCACGTTGATGTCGTACACCAGGTGTTCCATGTGGTAGTCCGCCATGGCGACCGAGGTGGCGTTGAAGGTGTTGGTTTCGAGGATGTCCGCGCCGGCTTCGAGGTAAGCGGCGTGGATTTCGCGGATGATGTGCGGCTGGGTCAGCACCAGCAAGTCGTTGTTGCCCTTCAGGTCGCCCTCGTGGTCGCCGAACTGCTGATGCTGGCAGGCGCAACCGCCGTGCGCGTGCACGCCGCGGTATTCGTCCTCGCCCAGCTTGTAGCGCTGGATCATGGTGCCCATCGCGCCGTCGAGGATCAGGATGCGCTGTTGCAGCAGTTGGTGGAGCAGGGCGGTGCGTTCGGAACGTGTCATGGCGGAAAGAATCTGGTTCGTGAAAAATGGTCTAATGATAACATTTCAGCCACTACCCCGTTGAGCCGGCAGGAGAACCCACATGGAACACCTCACTCCCACGCAAGCATACGAATACCTGCACAGCACGCGCGAGGCGGTGTTCATCGACGTGCGCAGCGAAATGGAATTCCTTTTCGTCGGCCACCCCGACGGTTCGATCCTGATTCCCTGGGTGGATGCGCCGGACTGGGAGATCAATCCGCACTTCGTTTCCCACGTCAAAACCGCCGCCAGCATCAACCGGCCGGTGGTGCTGATCTGCCGTTCCGGCCGGCGCTCGGTGGACGCGGGTCTGGTGCTGGAACAGGCCGGGCTGAAGGAAGTGTATAACGTGCTGCACGGCTTCGAGGGCGACCTCGACGACACCTACCATCGCAACAAGGTCAACGGCTGGCGCTTCGACGGCCTGCCGTGGACGCAGACGTGATTTAGCTATCAGCCATCAGCCATCAGCAGAACCGGTTTGGCTGACGGCTGATAGCTGACTACTGCCTCCTGACCAATTCGGCAAACGCCTCTGCCGGCACCGGACGGCTGAAATAATAGCCCTGGAACTCGTCGCAGCCGTGGGCGCGCAGGTACTCGAGCTGCGCCACGGTTTCCACCCCCTCGGCAATGACCTGCATTTTGAGGCTGTGTCCCAGACTGATCACGGCGTCGGCGATGGCGGCATCGTCAGGGTCGTCGCAGATGTCGCGCACGAAAGACTGGTCGATCTTGATCTTGGAAATGGGCAGGCGCTTGAGGTAACTCAGGGAAGAATAACCGGTGCCGAAGTCGTCGATCGAAATCTGGATGCCGATGACGTGCAACTGGTTGAGGGTGGTTAGCGTCGTTTGCAGGTCATGGATCATGATGCTTTCGGTGACTTCCAGCTCCAGCAGTTCCGCTTCCAGCCCGGATTCTTCCAGTGCCAGGCACACCACGTCGGTCAGGTTGCTTTGGCGGAACTGGTGCGCCGAAAGGTTGACTGCCATGCGCATGCGCGGCAAACCGGCGGCCAGCCAGGCGCTGTTCTGGGCGCACGCGGTGCGCAGCACCCATTCTCCGACTGGAACGATCAGGCCCGTTTCTTCGAGCAGGGGGATGAATTCCACCGGCGAGACCAGCCCCCTTTCCGGGTGCTGCCAGCGCAACAGCGCCTCCATGCCGATGATTTTCCCGCTGCGCAGATCGACCTGGGGCTGGTAGTAGAGAAGGAATTCGTTGCGTTCGAGCGCATAGCGCAGGCCGGTTTCCAGGGACAGGCGCTGCGAAACCCCGCTGTTCATGTCGGGGTTATAAAAGTGGTAGCAGTTGCCGCCTTGTGCCTTGGCATAGCTCATGGCCGTGTCGGCATTTCTGAGCAGGTCGTCCTTGTTGGCGGCATCGATTGGATAGAACGCGATACCGATGCCGGGCGTGATGAATACTTCGTGCCCCTCAAGGCTGAAGGGCCTGGCCAGGGTGTCGAGAATCTTCCGTGCCACCAGCACGGCATTTTCCTGGCTGCCCACGTCGGTCAGGACCACGGCGAATTCGTCTCCGCTGAAACGGGCAATGGTATCGCTGCCGCGGACATTGCCCGCCAGGCGCTTGGCCACGGCTTGCAGCAGTTTGTCGCCGAAAGCGTGACCAAAGGTGTCGTTGATGGTCTTGAATCTGTCCAGATCCAGGTGCAGCACCGCCACCAGCGCGTTGTTGGCGCTCGCTGTCGCCAGCGCCTGGAACAGGCGATCTTCGAGTAAATGGCGGTTGGGTAGTTCGGTAAGGGCGTCGTAATAGGAGAGGTGGTGGAGGTGTGCCTCGGCCTGTTTCTTTTCGCTCAGATCGGCAAACACACCCAGGTAATGGTTGGTTGTTCCCTGTTCGTTGCGAATGGTGACGATGGATAACCATTGCGGGTAAATTTCGCCGTTTTTGCGCTTGTTCCAGACCTCTCCCTGCCAGTAGCCGTACTCGACCAGCGACGCCCACATGCCCTGGTAAAAAGCGGCGTCGTGCCGGTCCGAGCGCAGCAGCCTCGGATTGCTGCCAATCGCGTCTTCCTCGCTGTACCCGGTGATGATGGTGAAAGCCCGGTTCACGCGCAGGATGTTGGCCTGAGCGTCGGTGATGATGATGCCCTCGATGCTGTTTTCGAACACTTCGTCGGCGAGGCGCAGGTCTTGCTGCGCCTGCCGCAGCTTGTCGCGCTCTTCCTCCAGTTCGAGAATGTGCCGCGCCTGCAGCGCCTCGCGTTCCTGCCCCCGCGCAACGATCAATTCGTGCGAGGCATCCAGGCGTCGCTGCACCTGCCGGATGATGAGATAGAACATGGCGAACAGTGCGCCGCCCAGGGTCAGGTAAAAGAGGTCGAGGGAACGCAGCACGGCATTCGTGTCGGCACGGCTTTGCGTCTTGTCGCGCAGGACAACCAGCTTGCCCACCTTGCGTCCGCCGACATCCTCGACAGGGATGGTCCCGGCGTAATAGTGCTTGGCGCCGATTTTGAGATCGATATCCTGGTTTGGTTTCTTCTCCCGGGACAGCACGCGGCTGATGCTTTCAGCCGGCAAATCCAGTGTCTGATGGACGATCGCCGCGTCGGGAAGCCGTTCCCAATCGGCGCGGCGCCCCATGCGTCGCATGGTGTCCTCCCAGGCTTCGCGCTGCAGGAATTGCTTGTCGATCACCAGCAGGTGATCGGTGCCGATGATGGCCTGGACGCCATGCAACACCTCTTCGATCTCCTCGCCCAGCTCCACGTAGCCGATCAGCCCCTGGCTGTCGCGCATGGGCGCTACTACGCGCAGAGTAAAGGTGCCCATCGGCCCCAGTTCCGCGCCGGAAGCGGTTTTTCCGCTGCTTTCGGCAGCCAGGGTGGTGAAGCGATCGATGGTGTCGCCGTGACGCTCGGGTTGATGCACGCGCAGCACGTTGACTCGGGAGGCATCCTGGAAATAGAAGTGAGTGATGCCGTACCGGTCATGGAACTGCTTGAACAGGGGGGCGGCCCGCTTGAGCAGCGCGTCCCGGTCCTTGGCGCGCAGCGCGGCCTGAAACGGCTCATCGCGCAAGATCACTTCCAGCGCTGCGCCCAGTTTTTCGCTGCGCCGCAGCAGTGCGCGCTGGTAATAGGTTTGCGCGGACTGCATATCAAGGACGAAATTCTTGTCGGAGACCGTTTTCTCATGCCGGTTCAAGCCGTAATGGAAAATCCCCAACAATGCCGCCAGCACCAGGGCGAGAGGGAGCAGGATAACGGTTTTCAGGCCCGCCCGATGGTTCATTGGCAGGCTTCTTCCCTGAATCTAATCAACATGTCCACGAATTTTTAGGGTTATAGCGGAGATTGCCGAATTTATCAGAAATGACGTGTTTTGGGGGGGCTATCAAGCCAGTGTCACGCCCAGCGCGCGTCCGATGAGATAAGTCGCCCCGCCTGCCGCGCCGCCGATCGCCAGCATGCGCAGGCCGCCTAGCCAGGCGTGGCGGCCGGTAAACAGGCTGAGGGCGGCGCCCACTCCGAACAGTGCGACCGATGTCAGTCCGATCGCGGCGAATAGCGCCGTTGTTCCGCTGCCGAAAAAGAACGGCAGCAGCGGCACGATGGCGCCGCAGCCGAAGGAAACGAAAGAGAACAGCGCAGCGCCCCAGGGCGAGCCGAGTTCTTCAGGGTTCAGGCCCAGTTCCTCGCGCGCCAGGGTGTCCAGCGCCCGGTCGGGATCGGCGATGATGTCCTTTGCCAGCTTGCGCGCTTCCTCCCGTTCCACCCCCTTGGCCTGGAAGATCAGCGCCAGTTCGGCGGCTTCCTCTTGCGGGTATTGCTCCAGCTCTTCCCGTTCCAGGCCGATCTGGTATTCATACATCTCGCGTTGCGAACGCACCGAAAGATATTCGCCCGCCGCCATGGAAAAAGCGCCCGCCAGCAGGCCGGCCACGCCGGAAAGCAGGATCACGCCGCTCGAACCCGAGGGCCCGGCAGCACCTGCCACGCCCATAATCAGGCTGGCATTTGAAACCAGGCCGTCATTGACGCCGAACACCGCCGCGCGCAGGTTGCCGCCGCCGACGTTCCTGTGGCGCCGGCCCACTTCGTCGAGCGAAGTCGGGATGTGATGGTCAGCAGGGTTGTAGATCGACATGCCGCGCACTTTCATTGCCGCCAGCACGTTGCGCAAGGGCCGCGGACCGATGCGGCGCACCATGGCCGCGACCAGCCGTACCCGTAGGTCGGGGACATAGCGCGGGGGCAGCTCGGCTTTGGCCTGTTGTATCAAATCTGCCCAGATCCGCGCCTGCTGTTCGGCCGCGTCGGCCAGTTCGAGAAACAGGACCTGCCGCGCCGTGCCGGATTCGACGTCGGAAATGATGCGGTAGAGATAGGCGGAGCGCTTTTCTTCGCGCCAGCTTTCCTGCTTGTCCATTAACGAGCCCTTGGCTTTATCCCACAAGAATTGCGGTGCATAATGAGGACCGATTCGGCCGCCCTAGGGAATTGTGGAGCTTCTCAGATCCAATCTGGCTATTGAGCCAGACTTGCAGAATTTTATCCAGTTCGTCCTGACTGCAGTGAGCAGCCTGGGAGGCAATGCCTTTTCCGCCTCCCTGGCGACCCTGGAGATGACGCATGCGCTCCGTGAGGCAGGGGCGGCGACAGGTTATCCCTTGCCCGTGAGCCTGCAACTGGACCAGCGCACCCTGCTGGTGGTGTGGGGAGATGATGGCCAGCGGCAGCGCATTGCTTCATTTTCCGAGGCCCCCGGCTCCGCCACAGTGGAACAGCTGCGCCACCATCTGCAGCAATCCACGGCGGCTGCAGACCCTGCCCTGCTGCTGCGGCGCAACGCGGAAATGGAGCGCTTCCTCAACGAAACGCGGGAGCGCACCGAGAAGGAAATCGAAGCCATGCAGTTGGCGCTGGGAAAACGCCAGGACGAGCTGTCCGCCTCCATTCATCAGGCGGAAACCGATGCGCTGACCGGGCTGCTCAACCGGCGCGCCTACGATGCAAGACTGTCCCAGGCCTTCAACCGTACCCGGCGCCAGAAAACCGAAGCCCTGTCGCTGCTGCTGTTCGATCTCGATTTTTTCAAGCAGGTCAACGACGAGTTCGGCCACCAGTTCGGCGACGCCTACCTTAACAAAATGGCCCACGCCATGCGTGCGGCGACCCGCGACGAAGTGGATATGGTGTTCCGCTTCGGCGGCGACGAATTCGCCATCGTGCAGTTTTCCGATAAAAATATCGCGTGCAGGACGGCGATGGATGTGCTGGACGTGATGGAGGGCAAGGTCAGCGTCGGCATCGCCACCCTGACCCCGGCGCAAGCCGCGGATGTCGGCCTGGCGGATTTCATCAAGCTGGCTGATGACGCGCTTTACGAGGCGAAGCGCGGCGGGCGCGGACGGGTCGTGGTCAACAGCTGTGCCGTGCCCGGGAGCGTGGGCTGCACTTCATACTGTGCCAAATTGGAAAGTGCACCGTGTCGCGCATCATAGACAGCGTCAGAGACTGCAAGCTGCTGCACAGCAACCCGGTGCAAAGCGAAAGCGCCGCCATCCTGCTGCGCTCCAAGGTCGCCGCAATCGCTCAGCGCCTCGGTTTCTCCGAACTGAAGCGCGAAAACATGGCGCTGGTGGTGTCGGAAATGGTGTCCAACCAGATCAAGCATGCCGGCGGCAAGGGCATGCTGCAAATATGGCAGCAGCCGGGGCCGG
>JBDKRR010000396.1:0-3892 GCA_039683315.1 Sulfuricella sp. | reverse complement strand
CAGGAAGGGTTGGCTGAGCGCGTTGCCAAGCGCTTCGGCGCTGCGACGGCCAAGAGCTGGCTGGCCCCGCTTTCATTCAGTAACGTAAATTTGCGCTAAGAGGCTAACACCTCTCGGCACCACCTCTTCCGAGGAGATATTGTGAGATTCCGTTTCCCCGTCGTCATCATTGACGAAGATTTCCGCTCCGAAAACGCCAGCGGCATCGGTATCCGCGTGCTGGTCAAAGCCATCGAGGAAGAAGGCCTGGAGGTGCTGGGCGCCACCAGTTACGGCGACCTGTCCTCGTTCGCCCAGCAGCAGAGCCGCGCTTCCACGTTCATCCTGTCCATCGACGACGAAGAATTCTCCACACCCGATCTGGCCGAGCATGCTGTTGAACAGATACGCGCCTTTGTCGTGGAAATTCGCCGCCGCAACGCCGAAATCCCGATTTTCCTTTACGGCGAAACCCGCACCTCGCGCCACATCCCCAACGACGTGCTGAAAGAACTCCACGGTTTCATCCACATGTTCGAGGACACCCCGGAATTCATCGCCCGATATGTGGCGCGGGAAGCGCGGGACTACCTGGACACCCTGGCACCGCCGTTCTTCCGCGCGCTGACGCATTACGCTGCCGATGGCTCCTATTCGTGGCACTGCCCCGGCCACTCCGGCGGGGTCGCCTTCCTCAAGAGCCCGGTGGGTCAGATGTTCCACCAGTTCTTCGGCGAGAACATGCTGCGCGCCGACGTGTGCAACGCGGTGGACGAACTGGGCCAGTTGCTAGACCACACCGGCCCGGTCGCGGCCAGCGAACGCAACGCCGCGCGGATTTTCAACGCCGACCACCTGTTTTTCGTCACCAACGGCACCTCGACCTCGAACAAGATGGTATGGCACTCCACCGTGGCCCCCGGCGACGTGGTGGTCGTGGACCGCAACTGCCACAAGTCAATCCTGCACGCCATCATCATGACCGGCGCAGTGCCGGTGTTCCTGACGCCGACCCGCAACCATTACGGCATCATCGGACCGATCCCGCTGGAGGAATTCAAGCCGGAAAACATCCGCAAGAAGATCGAAGCCAACCCGTTTGCGCGCGGAGTCAAATCCAAGCCGCGCGTACTTACCATCACCCAGAGTACTTACGACGGCATCCTCTACAACGTGGAAACGCTCAAGACCATGCTGGACGGCGAGATCGACACCCTGCACTTCGACGAAGCCTGGTTGCCGCACGCCACTTTCCACGATTTCTACTCCGGCATGCACGCCATCGGCAAGGATCGCCCGCGCTGCAAGAACTCGATGCTGTTTTCCACCCAGTCCACGCACAAGCTGCTGGCGGGTCTGTCGCAGGCATCGCAAATCCTGATTCAGGAATCGGAAACGCGCAAACTGGACCGCGACATCTTCAACGAAGCCTACCTGATGCACACCTCCACCAGTCCGCAGTACGCCATCATCGCCTCGTGCGACGTGGCGGCGGCGATGATGGAGCCGCCCGGCGGCACTGCATTGGTGGAAGAATCCATCCTCGAAGCACTGGATTTTCGCCGCGCCATGCGCAAGGTCGACGAAGAATTCGGTGATTCCTGGTGGTTCAAGATCTGGGGTCCGGAACATCTCGCCGAGGAAGGCATCGGCGAGCGCGACGACTGGATGCTGCGTGCGAACGAACGCTGGCACGGCTTCGGCAATCTTGCCCCGGGCTTCAACATGCTCGACCCGATCAAATCCACCGTCATCACCCCGGGACTGGATGTGGACGGCGACTTCGCCGATTCCGGCATTCCGGCGGCCATCGTCACCAAATACCTGTCCGAGCATGGCGTGATCGTCGAAAAGACCAGCCTGTACTCATTCTTCATCATGTTCACCATCGGCATCACCAAGGGCCGCTGGAACACCATGCTTACCGCGCTGCAGCAGTTCAAGGACGAGTACGACCGCAACCAGCCGTTATGGCGTGTTCTGCCCGACTTCGTCGCCAAGCATCCGCGTTACGAGCGGATGGGACTGAAAGATCTCAGCGACAGCATCCATGGCATCTACAAAGCCAACGACGTAGCGCGGCTCACCACCGAGATGTACCTATCCAACATGGTGCCGGCCATGAAGCCAACCGACGCTTTCGCCAAAATGGCGCACCGCGAGATCGACCGGGTCGAGATTGACGACCTCGAAGGTCGCGTCACCAGCATACTGCTAACGCCCTACCCGCCTGGAATTCCACTTCTGATCCCAGGCGAGCGCTTCAACGAAACCATCGTCCGCTACCTGAAGTTCGCGCGCGACTTCAACGAACGCTTCCCCGGCTTCGAGACCGACATCCATGGCCTGGTTCAGGAAGAAGTGGACGGCAAGAAACGCTATTACGTGGATTGCGTGAGACAGGGCTAGCAGAACACATTCGGTGACAGCTTTCGGCGCATCATAGGCTGACAGGGACTTCCGAGCAGGTTGTGTTTTTGCCGTCGACGCGGAGCGTTTGCGGAATCGGAAACGGGGGCAACCGCTCATCCCCCCGGAGCAACCACTTGTCATTTCGCGCTAACATCCCATAAACAATTTCGTTTATGATGCATTCAATCATTATGGGGCTGAATCGAACATGACACATCGCCGCATCACCGGATTTTCCCTGATAGAACTACTGGTCACAGTATCGGTGCTGGGAATCCTGGTGGCCTTGGCTGCACCCAGCTTTCAATCGCTCATTCGCGCCAACCGGATCGCCAACCTGACCAATGATCTGGTTTCCGGCCTCAATCTGGCCAGATCGGAAGCGATCAAGCGCGGCACCAGGGTTACGTTATGTAAAGTTGCCGACCCGAACACCAACACCCCCACCTGCAGTACCAGCGCCAACTGGCAAACCGGCTGGCAGGTATTCGTGGACGGCAGTACAGCCGGCACCTTCGATGGCACGGATACGCGCATAGCGGTAGGACAACCTTCAAGTAACGGCAGCGACTCGACCATTACTCCCGACGCTGTTTTCACCAACTTCATAAGCTACGATGGCCGTGGCGCCAGTAATTCAAGCGGCAACCTGGTCGTGTGCCTGGGTGGACTTTCCCGGACGATCAAGATCAGCGCGACAGGCCGTATTCAAACCACCTCGGGGACCTGCTGATGAACCGCTCGGTATTTCAGGGACCACGCTCCTTCCTGGCCTCCAGGCACCAGCGCGGCACCACCATGCTGGAGGTCTTGATCACCATCGTGGTCATCGCCTTCGGCTTGCTGGGGCTGGCAGGACTGCAGGCTGTTTCGATGAAAAACAACAACCATGCCTATTATCGCAGCGTGGCCACCATGATGGCCCACGATGTAACCGAACGCATGCGCGCCAACCGCACAGCCGCACTGGGTGGCAGCTATGCCACCGCCATTGGTGTTGCAGCACCCACCCCCGCCGACGTGGCAAGTACCGACTTGAGCGAGTGGAAGAAGAACATCGCGGCAAGCCTGCCGAGCGGCGACGCCGCCAACTCCGTGAACGGCACAGTAGCCACGATCACCATCCAGTGGGTGGAGGGCAGCAACACCACCACTTTCGTAACCCAGACGGATCTCTGACACATCATGGCACGAAAACTCAAATACATAGCCGCGCAACCGGCCCGAGCGCACGGTTTCACCCTGGTCGAGATGTTGATCGCCATCACGCTGGGTATGCTCCTGGTCATCGGCGTGAGTTATGCCTACCTGGGCACCAAGCAAACCTCGCGCATGCAGGCAAGCCTGGCGCGCATGCAGGAAGGGGCGCGTTTTGCTTTCGAGACCATGGCGCTCGATATCCGCATGGCAGGCGCAGCGGGTTGCAGCATTGTCGCACTCCCCCCCGCCCCCGCCACTGTCAACTCGCTTGACGTCACCAATCAAGGGTATTGGTTCGGCA
>JBDKRR010000395.1:0-17726 GCA_039683315.1 Sulfuricella sp. | reverse complement strand
CCGCCCACGCCGGGCAGTCCCTGACCCCGGAGCAGCGCGCCGACCTGGTGACCCAGGCCGGCATCGTGCAGGCCAACCTCGACAAGCTCAAGAAGGGCATGAAAGTGGCCTTCGCGAACAATCCGGGTGGCACGCTCAAGGCCGGGCTGGACGGCCCGCTGGCGCAGTATTATTCGGCGGTGGAGAACCTGTTGCGCGAAATCAGCCGGCAGGCCGACAAGGACCGCCTGGACAGCGATCTGAACACCTTCCACAGCCTGTCCGCCGCCGCGCTGTTCTCCAATTCCCGCCTCTGGGTGCAGGGCTCGGTCGAGCTGGACAAGCTCCTGGCCGCGCGCATCGCGGGCTTCCAGCAGCGCCGCGACATGCTCCTGCTGCTTTCGCTCGGCGCGGTGCTGCTGGTGACCTGGCTGTGGGCGGGCTTCTACCTTTCCATCATGCGCACCGTGGCCAACCTGAAAGCGGCGGCCAACCGCATGCGCGACAACCAGGACGGCGTCACGGTCACGCTCGACAACCGCGACGAACTGGCCGAAGTCGCCCAGGCGTTCAACTCGGTGGGACAGGCTCTGGCGCAGTCCGGGAAGAAGTACCGCAGCATCGTGGAGAACTCCGTCTCCGGCATCTTCCAGACCAGCCCGGACGGCCAGTACCTCACCGCCAACCCCGCGCTGGCCAGAATGTACGGCTACGAGTCGGCGGAGGAACTGATCGACGGCGTGAACAACATCGGCAGCCAGCTTTACCTGGCACCGGGGCGACGCGAGGAATTCACCCAGCTCATGGCGCAGAAGGGCGTGATCACCGATTTCGAGTCGGAAATCCGCCGCAAGGACGGCAGCACCATCTGGATCAGCGAAAACGTCCGGCTGATTCGGGACTGGGCGGGCAACCCGCTGCATTACGAAGGCATGGTGCAGGACATCACCGGCAAGATCCGCGCCCAGGAAGAACTGCAGCATGCCAAGAAAGCCGCGGAAGCAGCCAACGACGCCAAGAGCGAGTTCCTCGCCAACATGTCGCACGAGATCCGCACGCCGATGAACGCGATCCTGGGATTCTCGGAACTGCTGCACGGACTGGTGCAGGACCCGCGCCAGAAATCCTACCTGTCCGCCATCGCCAGCAGCGGCAAGACCCTGCTCACCATCATCAACGACATCCTCGACCTGTCGAAAATCGAGGCGGGCCACCTCGAGCTGGAATACGAAAGCCTGTCCGTCGGCACGGTGCTGCAGGAAATCCGCCAGATCTTCGCGCAGAAGGCGGAGCAGAAGGATCTCGACCTGCTGCTGGAAATCGACCCCGCCATGCCGGCAGGGCTGCTGCTGGACGAGGTGCGCCTGCGCCAGATCCTGATCAACGTGGTGGGCAACGCAATCAAGTTCACCGAGCGCGGGCATGTGAAAATCAGCGCCCGCGGCCTGACCCGTGGCGGTCAGAGCGGAAAGAACGGGCTGCTGCTCGAAGTGGAGGACAGCGGCATCGGTATTCCGGAAAGCGAACAGCAGCGCATTTTCGAGTCCTTCTCCCAGCAGAGCGGCCAGAGCCAGCGCAAGTACGGCGGGACCGGGCTGGGCCTGACCATCACGCGGCGCCTGGTGGAAATGATGCACGGCACGGTTACGGTGCACAGCCGGCACGGCAGCGGCACCACCTTCCGCATCGAATTCCCGGAAGTCGCCGTGACCGACGGCGCACAGGAAGCCGCCGCGCCCGAACCCGTGGTGGACGATTTCTCCGCCTTCGCCGCGGCCACCATCCTGGTGGTGGACGACATCGCCATGAACCGCGACCTGATCAAGTGCTACTTCGACGGCTCGCCGCACCGCATGCTGGAAGCAGCGAACGGCGAAGAAGCGCTGGCACTGGCGCGTAGCGAGCGCCCCGACGTGATCCTCATGGACATCCGCATGCCGGTGATGGACGGCCTGCAGGCCACCCGCCTGCTCAAGGCGGATGACGCGCTGAAATCCATTCCCGTGGTGGTGATCACCGCCTCGGCGGTGAAGAGCGAGGAGGGGGAAATCCGCCCCATCTGCGACGCTTTCGTGAAAAAACCGGTCAGCCGCATGGAGCTGTTCACGGTGTTGCGCCACTTCCTGACCCCGTGTGAGACGCCCGGCGCAGGGGCGTGTGGCGCTGACACTGCCCCGCCGGCTGTCGCTACGTCAGGCATTGCATGCCTCAAACCCGGCGAACTGTCCGACCAGCTGCGGCAATTGTTCGAAAACGAGTGGAAAAAACTGCATCAGGCGCCGGTGATGAGCGAGGTGCGCAAATTTGCCCTGCGCCTGATCGAACTCGGCGAATCCCATGCCAGCCGGTCGCTGCAGGAATACGGGAAGTCGCTTGCCCTGCAGGTCGAGCAGTTCGACATGGTGCAGGTACCCAAGATACTGGAAGGTTTCCCCGCGCTGATCGAGCGCCTTGTCCTTCTACCGGAACCAGCATGATGCAGAATCACGATGCCTTCGCACCGCTGGTGATGATCGTCGACGATCGCCCGGAGAACCTGCAGGTGCTGGGCAGCGTCCTGATGAATGCCGGCTACGACGTGATCGCCGCCGACAGCGGAAAACGCGCGCTGGACATGGTCGCCGCCCGGCTGCCCAACCTGATCCTGCTGGATGTGAACATGCCGGACATGGACGGCTTCGAAACCTGCCTGCAGCTCAAGAAAATGGCGCGAGTCGGCGAGGTGCCGATCATCTTCCTCACCGCCAGCACCGACACCGCCGACGTGCTCAAGGGCTTTGCGGCAGGGGGCGTGGATTACGTCGCCAAGCCGTTCAACGGCGTCGAGCTGCTGGCGCGCATCCGCAACCACCTGGAATTGCAGCTGGCGCGGCGTTTGCAGGAGGAGCACGCGGCGCGGCTGGAAAGCGAAATCCGCATCCGGCAGCATGCGGAAACCGAATTGCGCAAGCTCTCCAGCGTGGTGGACCAGACCGACGACAGCATCTTCATCACCAACGTGCAGGGCGAAATCCAGTACGTCAACCCGGCATTCGTGCGGCTCACCGGCTACAGCATCGAGGAAGTTTTCGGCCAGACCCCGGCCATCCTGAACTCGGGCCGGCACGACGCGGCCTATTTCGAAAACATGTGGCGCATGATCAGTTCCGGCGAGATCTTTCGCGACGTGGTGGCCAATCTCGGCAAGGATGGCCGGCTCATCTACGTGCAGAAAACCATCACACCGATCCGCGATTCGGACGGCGCCATCATCTCCTTCGCCTCGATCGACAAGGACGTGACCGAGTGGCGTTGCGCCCAGCAGCGCATCGAATTCATGGCCCTGCACGACAACCTCACCGGGCTGGCCAACCGCGTCATGCTCATGGACCGCCTGCAGCACGCCATCACCTCGGCGCAGCGGCGCGCCAGCAGCTTCGCCCTGCTGTTCATCGACCTCGACGGGTTCAAGCCGGTCAACGACCGCCTCGGCCACGATGCGGGCGACGCGGCGCTGAAGGAGATCGCGCGCCGCTTCGTCTCCTGCGTGCGCGAAAACGATACCGTCGCCCGGGTAGGCGGCGACGAGTTCGTGATCCTGCTGGAGGAGAGCGGAGAGCAAGCCGCGACGGCCGACATCGCCGGCAAATTGCTGGCGCGGGCGAGCGAGCCTTTCCTGATCGGGGAAGCCGAGTGCCGTCTCGGCGCCAGCATCGGCATCGCCCTTTACCCCGCCCATGGACAGGACGCGGATACCTTGCTGAAAAACGCCGACGACGCCATGTACCAGGCCAAGTACCAGGGGAAAAACCGCTTCTGCATCTATGACCGTTGAGGCGCACGGGCAATCCGCCCCAATGACTGGCTTCTTGGCGCCGGGCGTATCTATACCTTGAAGCGGCTTACCGAGCTGCGCATGCTTTCCGACAGGTGCTTGAGTTCGACTGAGGCGTCGGCGATGTTTTTCACGACGCCGTAATTTCGTTCAACCATCTGGGCGACCTGCTCCTCGTTGACCGCGATCTGCTGGGTCGCGTTGCTCTGCTCGCGGGTGGCCGTGGCGATTTCCACGATGCGCTCCCCTGTCTTGCGCACATACGAGCTGATTTCCGACAGGGCGCTGGCGACTTCGCGGGCCAGGGTGAGCCCCTTGCCGGCCTGCTGTTTCGACAGCTCCATGCTGGATACCGCCGAGCTGGTTTCCTCCTGGATCTGGTCGATCAGGGTGCCGATTTCGGCGGTGGCCTTGGTGGTCCGTTCCGCCAGTTTGCGCACCTCGTCGGCGACCACTGCGAAGCCCCGCCCTTGCTCCCCGGCGCGCGCGGCCTCGATAGCGGCATTCAGCGCAAGCAGGTTGGTCTGGTCGGCGATTTCCTTGATGACGGCGATGATGCTGCCGATCTGGCCGGAGTGTTCGGCCAGCGACTGTATCTGCAGCGCGGAGCCATCGACGCTCGAGGTAATCAACGCCATTTCTTCGGTGGCATGCTGGACGACTTTCTCGCCCAGGACGAGTTCATGCAGCGTTTTCCCGGAAAGCGTTTCCGTTTCGGAGGCGTTGTCGGCCACCATGCCGATGCTTACGGTCAATTCCTCGACTGCCGCACCCATCGAATTCGTCGCCTCGGATTCGTTGTTGGCGCTGCTCTCGAGCGTTTCCAGCGTCTCGGACATGCGGTCCGAGCTGGTCGCAACCATCTGTGCGGCATAGGCAATGTCGCAGATGACAGACTGGACGGAATCCATCAGGTCGTTGAAGGATTTGGCCGCCTGCCCGACTTCGTCGTTGGTCAATACGTTGATCCGGATGCCGAAGTCGCCGTTTTCTTCCACCGCCTGAATGCCGCTGGATAGCCGCTTCAGCGTTTGCTGAATGGCGGACATGATCCAGAAGGCGAGCGCCGCAGTCAGGAGCAGGATGATGGTGCCGGCAATGGCGTTGAAGAAGAACGCGGCTTTTGCCTTGCCGCTCAGATCATCGCTTTGCGCTCTGATGCGCTGGGCGGCAAAGCCCTCGGCCTCATGCAGCAGGTTGATTCTGGCAGTCGAGGTCTTGAACCATTCCGCGGCGTCCGGCATCGGCCCCTCGCTGATGTCGGCAGCCTTGCGGAGCGCGTCCACGGCCGCAAAGGGCGCTTCCCCGGTTTTGGTTTTATAGAAATCCCGCACGTCGGGCGCAGAAAAGGCTTCGAATTGCCGGGAAAAAGCCTGTTGTTTCGAGAGCAGGTCTTGCCACTTGCGGTGTCGTTCCGGGTCGAACTTGCCGGACGACAAGACCCCGGTCAGCAGGGCCCTTTCCTGTCCGGCATGTTCTTTTGCCAGCATCAGCATGTCGTAGGCGGTGAGCGCCAGCGCGACATGGGGATCGCTGCTCTGCTCCGCAATCGGCGGAACGGCATCCAGCAACTGGCCGATCAGCTTGGTATAGGGCGCGGCGGAGGCCGGGGCGCCAAGCTCCAGGCGGTTGATCTTTTCGCGGTGGGCGGCAAGCTGCTCCATGGCTTTCAACGCGCCTTCCAGCGGGTTGCGCACGCTCTCCGGCAGGGCTGCCCCGGTTTCCTGGAAAGCGCGGCGCAGATTCGCCTCTTCCTTGTCGCTGTCCACCCGTGCCGCTTTCAGTTCTGCGCCGAAGCGCGCCCCTTGCGACTGGGTAAACCCGCTGGACAAGCCGCGCTCGATCTGCAGACGATGTACCAGGTCACCGATGTTGACCGAAACCTTCATGGTCTGTCCCAGCGAGCTATAAGTTTGCCAGCTTACCCATTCGTTTTTTGCCACGGCAAACGCGTAAAACACCAGGGCCAGCATCGGAATGGCGAGAAGATAGGTCAGCTTGGTCTTGATGCTCTTGTTGGCCCAGCCCTTGGTGGAATGGGCGAGCACGTACTTGAAGTGCTTGATCGCCGCGATGGTGCGCCTGGATGCGGTGTTGAACTCGGAATTCTCATCGCTCAGCAGCAGGTTGGCATCCTTCGCCTCGCCGACCGAGATCTTGCGGGCGACCTGCCCGGCGCAGCGGTGAAAGTTGGTATGCTCCGATTTCAGCTGGGCGTAGCCCTCCGTCCTGGCATGTTTCGCGCCTTCCCCGTAAATCCACTTGCCCAGGGCGCAAAGGCAGTCTTTGGAAGCATCCTCCGGGTTGATCGTTTCCGTTCCCATGGAGAAATTGCGGAGACGCATTTTCCATTTCCCATGAGCGGTAACAGCTTCATCCAAAAAGTTTTTCTGTTCGGCAGCCATGTCATCCCCCTTATGCTTATTGTTGTTTTGTTAAGCATTATGTGCGGTCTACTCTAAGGATTTTTCATTAAAATTAATTGATTGGCGTCAAGTTATTTTGTTTTTTGCGCGGAAATATTCGTCGGGAAAATGCGCGCCGGGCGGCGGAAAAATTGGGTCTATATGCGAGCCTGGGGCGCCAAGGGAAAAGTTTTCGGCACTCCGTCTAAAAAACGCTTCAATTCCATGAAAATGGCCCGGATTTAACTCCGGGCCGTTTCTCATCAAGTGTTGCGGGAAGCGGATAGGCCGAGCCTGGCCGGATTATGCCCCGGCAATGGCAACGACTTTTTCGCGCAGCGCGACCAGGTAGCTGCGCGTGCTGGACAACAGCTGGCCGAAGAATCCCTGATCCCGCGAGGCGTAATTCGTCTTCAGGGTCAGGGCGCCGCCGGTCGGCCCGCTGTGGCAATCGTAACAGCCGACTTGCTGGCCGGCCACGTAGCTGACGTTGTGGCCGTCTGCATTGAAGGTCTTGGCCATCTTGACCTGGCTCAGGGGCGACCCGCGGAAGTCAGCTCCGTGGCAATAGGCGCAGGAGGCACGCTGGGAGGCGGTTTCCGCACTGTGCTCGTGGTTGCCGACCCACGCGCTGCCGATACTGTGCATGCCGTGAGGACCGCCGTTCGCGGTATTCGGAACGGTGGCGTGGCATACCGTGCATTCGTGCACCGTGCCGGCGTAACCCTGGAGTGCGATGCTCTGCAAGTTATCGTTGGGCTCGCTTGTCGGGAACTCGGCGTGGGTGGAACCGTGGCAGGCTGAACACTGCAAGTTGCCGTGGCCGGTGCTGAAGCGGTACAGGCTGAAGCCCGCGCTCGGCTTGTTCGGCGCCGTGGCGAAGCGTGCGTCGGACCAGGTCAGCAAATTGCCTTGCGTGTCTACCGCGCTGAGTTCGCGTTTGCTGTCATGGTGGCAGGCCTGGCAGGTGGGTTCGTTCAACCAGCCGGAGCGGGTTGCGGCACCGACTTTGCTGATGCGGCCGTGGCAGCTTTGGCAGTTGATCGCGACATTGCCGCCGCTATCCTTCACGTTGGCCATGGCACCGCGCAGGCATTGGGTTACCGAGCCGGGGTGGCACATGTAGCACGCGCTGCGGTTGCTGGAGCTGTCCAGCGTCAAACCGTTTGCCGGGTCGACAGCCGTGGAGTGGCTGGCATGCAGTGCCTTGGTAAGCGCCGAGATGCCTGTTATGCCAGTCGGGAAGCCTGCCTCGATCTGGTATGCGTTGGAAACGTGGCAGGCTACACACAGCGTCGGCTTGCCGGCGAGCGCCGAGGCGTACAGGCCATTGGTGTAGCCCTTGGCTGTCAGTGCGGCGGCATAGGCGGCGTTGCCCGCCTGTTTTTGATCGTGGAGGCGGAGGATATTCTTCTTCCAGTCCTTCAGCGGATCGGGGTCGAACACCCAGCCTGCTGTCGGCTTGGCCGCATTGGCTGCCGTGTTGGTGCTGGTGGTCGAGGTGTGGCAGGCCTTGCAGGTGATCTCGTCGCTCACCGGCAGCACCACCTTGGTCGTCGCCAGAACCTGTCCGGCGGTGTTTTTGGCGACTACCTGGACCAACGGATAGCTGTTGGTCCTTCGGGTGTCGTCGGTCGGGGTGATGGGGATGCCCACCGCCTCGAACCAGTTCTCGGTGGAGTTGTATGCCATGGGTGCCGGGATGAGCGAGGCCATCGGATAGCCGAGCAAGCCGACATCTGGGGCAGGCGAGAGGCCGAACAGGCTTTGCACGTACTGCCAGAAGTTGGTCTTGGTCGAGCTGATGGTGTTGATCGACCCGGTGGCATCCGCCGTGGCCTGGTAGGTCAGCGTGACGCCGCTGGTCACCAGGGCGCCGGTGGATTTGTTCACCAGTTGCGCATTCAGGGTATTGAGCGGCGGCAGGATGGAGAAAATCGAGTAGTCCTGACCGTCGATGCAGTGCATGCCCAGGTTGTTCCAGGCCAGCAGGCTGTAGGCATTCGCCACTGCCGTGGTTACCGTTACCGCCACCGTGCGGGTGGTCACGCTGTCGCGGATGGTGACTGTCGTGGAGCCGATAGCTACGCCATGAACGGTGGCAACGCCCGACGTGTAGCTTGCGGTGGCGATGGCCGTGTTGGACGAAGTGGCCGTTACCGTGCCGCTGGCATTGGCCACGCTGATCGTCGCATTATTGCCCACTGGGACGCTTACCGAAGTGGGCGAGACGGTCAGGCTGGCAGAAGCGGTGACGGTGACTGCTACCGTCCTGGTGTTCAGGCTGTCGCGGACGGTCACTGTCGCAGACCCGGCGGCTACGCCGTGGATGGTGGCAACGCCCGACGCATAGCTCACGGTGGCGATGGCCGTGTTGGACGAAGTGGCCGTTACCGTGCCGCTGGCATTGGTCACGCTGACCGTCGCATTATTGCCCACCGGGACGCTCACCGAAGTGGGAGAAACGGCTAGGGCAGACGTCACGGTCACCGAGACCGTACGAGCGCTCACGCTGTCGCGGATGGTGACGGTGGCCGAACCGGCCGTGTTCCCATGGATGGTGGCCACGCCCGAGGCGTAGGTCACGGAGGCTATCGCCGCGTTGCTGGAGGTGGCCGAGACCGTTCCGATTGCATTGGAAACCGTGACGCTTGCGCTGCCATTAACCGGTATTTTCACGGATGTCGGCGATACGGAAAGCGCCGAAACGACGGTCACGCTTACACGGGCACGATTGTCTTCTCCGCTCCTGATGGTGACCGTCGCCGTGCCGGGAGATACGCCGGTGATTTTGGCTACCCCGGATGCGTAGGTGACGGTGGCGACGGACGTGTTGGATGAGCTGACGCGGACCGTGCTCCTGGTGTCCGTAACCTTCACTGACGCGGTGCTGCCGACCGGGACGGTTACCGAGCTTGGCGAGACGCTGATGGCAAAGGCAGCGCTTGCGTATGCAAGCGTAAATAGCCAGGCAAAAACCCCCAGCAAATATCTATTGTTATGGCGGAATTGGCTTGTTGTTGGACAGTTCATGGTGCCCCCGTTTGGATTGAGTCGGCTTGGTAAGCTGGTGACCACAAAAGCCGTGTGTCGCAAGGGCGCGAAACGGCTCGCTGAAATGCTTCGATTGAAAGCACGATGAGCGGAATCTAAATTAAAAAAGCATTAAAATCAAATTACAAATCAGTAACTTACATGTACTTCGTCTACTGTATTAACTGTAGTGGAAGATGGGTGTAGACAGGGGGGAGAAGCTACGTGATCAGGTAGAAACAAGGTATGTGCCGCATCGGAAGTTTAAAACGCGGGCGACCCGGAAAAGAGCGTTGCACCTTGCTCTCCGACGGGCGCAGCTACACTGTAGAAGGACGTCGATCAGCCTCTATGCAGCAGGCCGAAAATCTGAGAAAAAAACCGCGATTTTCACCATGATCATCGATAAGGAAAAATCCGCAGGCGCCATGTTGCCCCTGGCGTAGTGAATCCAACCAGGCTATTCGCCCAGAAACAGGCGCAGCGGAATCATGGACGAGAGCGCGAACCCGTGTTTCTGGTAAAAACGCTGGGCAGACTCGTTGCTTCGATCCGTCAGCAGGGTGATGCGCTTGCAGCCTTCCCGGCGAGCCGCTTCGATGGCGTGCTGAACCAGTTTCGCGCCCACGCCAGCGCTGCGCGCACTTGGGGCAACGACCATGTCTTCAAGCAGCGCAACTCTGGCGCCGAGCGCCGTCGACACGGTGTAGAGCAGGCTGACCATGCCGACGATTGCTTCGCCCTGGCGCGCGACAAGAATGTGTCCGATGTCTGGATTGCCGATGATGAGCGCCAAGCCGCGAGACTGCGCTTCGTGGTCCGGCATGAACTCGGCTTCCTGGGAAAACAGCACGTCCAGCAGCTGGCAAAGTGCGGCGATGTCGCTGGGCGTTGCGGGCGAGATTTGCATGGCAGGCGGGTTCAGGCGAACTCCTCTCCGAATAACAACGACCATGCGCTGCGGTATGCCACCTGGTGCCGCGTTTCGTCCGGCAGGCGCTGCAGGAAATGCCTGTGCTTCTGGTCGTATTCGACGATACGGGTCATGCGGTCCCCGCCCAGGTCCAGGGCCGACAGGAATCGCTGCGGATAGGCGACGATCAGGTCGCGCCATTCAGCCTTGAGGTTGCCGTCGCTGGCCCACACGCGCGCATGGTGCTGGCCGCTCAGCGGGTATATCGAACCGGCGTCGCCGAATGCGGTATCGAAATACAGGTTCGGGAAACGTTTGATCAGGTTCTCGACGTAGCCGGGCGAATAGCGGGAGGCGCGTTCGATGTAGCGTATCTGGGCGAGGTGGCACCAGATCACCCTGGCTTTAGGGTACTGTGCCAGCATCTTTTCCAGCGGGGGCAATAGCCCGTCTTCGATTTCGTAATGAATCTGCAAAGGCATGCCGGTTTTTTCGCTCATGCCGAACACGCGATGCCCGATCGGGCCGTCGATCGGCACGTCGGCGTCGCGCTCCATCTCGTTGCGTTTTACCTGCCGGGGCGAAGGGTAGTGGCGGAATTCGTACTCGCCCAGCAGCATGATCTGCTTGGTTCTGGCGGCGGCTTCCTGGGCATCGAGGAATGCGTCTGGCGCTTCCGTCAACGTCGGGGCTTGCCCGCCGTTGCCGACCGGGATGAAACGGTCCGGATAGCTGGCGAGCAAGCGCTGCGACAAGTTGTCGAAACGCACCCCCTTCTCGAACTGGCCCTTGCCGATGTCCGCGGAAAGCGCCATCAGCCCGATGTTGAGGTCGTCCATGCTTCTCGCGACATCACCGAGGTCCAGCTTGGTGGAGTTGCATGAGCTTTCGATGTCGATATAAGGCAACGCGCCGGCAGCCAGGATCTTCTTCAGGCGCTGTGCGTAGCCGGATTTCAGTTTCGCGAAATCGACGAGGTCGTCAGCCCTTCCCAGTCCCGGCATGCAGGCGATGAGAGGAAGTGCACACAGGCTCTTGATCAGCCGGCGTCTGGAAATCGTGGTGGAACAAGGCCTCTCCCGTTTTAAAACTCTTTCCACTCATCCTCTCCGGCGGGCGCGTGCATCGGTGCTTTGGCGGACTTCTCCGTCGCCTTGGGCGGTGCGGCGCGCTGGACAGCCGGCTTGCGTGTCCCGCCCTTGCTTGTGCCCGTGGTACGTCCGGCGGCAGCCGGAGTGGCAGCGCTGCGCGTTACCGCCATGCCCATGCCGGCCTTGGCGTCCAGCTTGAACACGCTGACCGACTGGGAAAGGTTCTGCGCCTGCTCTTCCAGCGACTCGGCGGCAGCGGCAGACTCCTCCACCAGCGCGGCGTTCTGCTGCGTCACTTCGTCCATCTGGGTGATGGCCAGGTTGACCTGCTCGATGCCGGCGCTCTGCTCCGACGACGCGGCGGAGATTTCCGCCATGATGTCGGTCACGCGCTTGATGCTGGTGACGATCTCATCCATCGTCTGGCCCGCTTCGCCGACCAGCCTGGTGCCGTTCTCGACCTTGTCCACCGAATCGCCGATCAGGGACTTGATTTCCTTGGCGGCGGCGGCGGAACGTTGCGCCAGGTTGCGCACTTCGGCGGCCACCACGGCGAAACCGCGCCCCTGTTCCCCGGCGCGTGCTGCTTCCACTGCTGCATTCAGCGCCAGGATATTGGTCTGGACGGCGATGCCGTCGATCACGGAAATGATGTCGACGATCTTGCGCGAGGATTCGTTGATCGATGCCATGGTGGTAACGACTTCGTTCACCACCGCGCCGCCTTTGCCTGCCACGGTGGACGCGCCGATGGCCAGCTGGTTGGCCTGTTTGGCATTGTCCGCGTTCTGCTTCACCGTGGACGTCAGTTCTTCCATGCTGGAAGCGGTTTCCTCCAGGCTGGAGGCTTGTTCCTCGGTGCGCTGTGAGAGGTCGGCATTGCCCACGGCGATTTCCTTGGAGCCGGTGTTGATGCTTTCCACCGCCACCTTGATTTCGTTTACCAGCTTCTTGAGGTTGTCCACCGTCGCGTTGATGCCGTCCTTGGTCTGGCCGAACAGGCCGGGATAGTCCTTGGTCATGCTCTGGGTCAGATCGCCTTGTGCCAGGGCATTGGAGACGCGCATGATGTCTCTCAGGCCGGTGTCGGTCACGTCGGAAAGCTGGTTGAGCAGCTCGGACAGCGTCCTGGTGTAACCCTGCTTACCGCTCATGTCCATCTTGACGCTGAACTCGCCCCGCACCGCGGCCGCTTCGACGATCTGCTGAATTTCGGCAACGATTTGAGTGAGGGAGTCCGCCGTGGTATTGACGCTGATTTTTACCTGGTTGTAGGCACCGGAATATTCGCGTGTGACCTTCTGGCTGAGATCGCCGTTGGCCAGCGCCTGGGCGACGCGGATGGTGTCCTTGAAGGCGCCGTCTACCGTATCGGAAAGCTGGTTGAGCAACTCGCTCAAGGTCTTGGTGTAGCCGGCCTTGCCGCTCATGTCCATCTTGGTGCTGAAATCGCCCTGCACGGCGTCATCGACGATTTTCTGGATTTCGGCCACGATCTTGCGCAGGCTGTCCTGCATGATTTTTAGTGAGTACACCAGGCTGGTGGTGTCGCCGGATTTGACCTGCAGTTCCATGGAGAGGTCGCCTCCAGCTATCTTGTGCACAGCTTCCGCTGCGTAATCCGGTTCGCCGCCGAGCTGCCTGAGCAGGCTGCGAGTGATGATGATGGCCAGAATGACAGACAGAATTACCGATAGTATGACTGCTACCCCCAGAATCTGCTGCGTCGTCGATATCAGCCCGGAGAATCTATCGCTTTCTGCTTGAACGCTGCTCTCCGTCAGTTTGTGGAAATTGGCCAAAGCCTCCGAGATGGCTTTGTCGGCACCCGCAACGGCTTTGTCGAGCTCGGTAATTTCCATTTTTCGGGATTTTAGATCGACCAGCTTGGTCATGCCCTCACGATAAATCCTGGTGCTGTCCTTGATGACGCCAAGCAGTTTTTCTTCTTCAGCTGAGACGGATCCTGTGGCACGGTACTCCTGTTCGATTTTGTCCAGTGCATCCATGTCCTGCATGAATTTGGCGCTGTAGTCGCCGCCTCTCAGGATATAGTTCTTGAAGTGGTGTATACCGTTCCCCAGATTGATGTAACCTTCCATGACGGCGTTTTTCTTCATCAGGGTGACTTTCCCGAAATCTGTCCATCGGGTTTCAACTGTTCCCAGCATTCCCCAAACTACCAGCCCTACGATGATCATCAGCATAGTGATCGTGCCAAATCCCAAGCCGAGCTTGGTGCCTACTTTCATGTTCGCGGTTGCCATTTTTTTTTGTCTCCTGAAATTTTTATTCGGTAAGGTTTACGCGGCTGCCATATCGACCAGTTCCATGTCGCGGCTGGTCATGAGCTTCTCGATGTCCACCAGGATCAGCATGCGCTCGCCCACGGTGCCCAGCCCCATCACGTACTTGGTGTCGATAGCGGATCCGAATTCCGGCGCGGGCTTGATTTGGTCCGGAGCGAGGTCGATCACGTCGGAGACGCCGTCAACCACCATGCCGATCACGCGGTTCGCCACGTTGAGGATGATCACCACCGTCAGTTCGTTGTACTCGGCTTTCCCGAGATTGAATTTGAGGCGCATGTCCACGATCGGCACGATGATGCCGCGCAGGTTGACTACGCCCTTGATGAAATCGGGCGTGTTGGCGATTTTGGTGACGGCGTCGTAGCCGCGGATCTCCTGCACGTTGAGGATGGGCAGGCCATATTCCTCTTTGCCCAGGATGAAAGTCAGAAATTCGTTGGTGTTGGCCGCTGTTCCCGACGGATTGGATTGCGAGGCTTGGTCCATGGCTTGGTCTCCAGATGTCTATTTTTATACCGGAATGCGCATGCAGCCCAACAAGCTTGAATAAACCGAAGCTATTGGAACGATCTATTCTAGACCGATTTTTTCCCTTGGGGGTATGACAATCTCAGTCAAATGAAGCAGATAACGCAACGGAGAAATGACGGGACATCCACTGTCAGCCGCAAGGCCCAAGCCTTTTGGGAACGCCTGACCAAGTCAAACGCGATCCGCGTTTGACTTGATCAGGCGTTCCTTTAGTCCAATCCGGATATGCTGGTCACTCGGCGTATCTTAATGAAAAGCAGCAGCCAGAAATACCCGGTTTTGCGTATTTTTCCGCTGCCAGATATTCACGTCTGTACCACCGGCTGCAAAACGGCCGCTGCTGAGATGCAGGAACAGAATCCGGGTGGCTACGCCGCGACGGGCAGGATTTCAGTCACCGCGTCGAAAAACGCGTTCAGATCCATGTCGAGGCGCGTGATGTTCTGTTCCTGCAGGAAGCGTTCCTCGTTCTTCGCCAGTTCGCCCGGCAGCACCGCCCAGTGAGGGCCGTCGCCGGAGCGTTTCATGATCTGGCGGGCGTAGCTGCGGGTGAGCTGGCTGTCGAAGCGGCAGCCGAGAAAGAGGAAGCCGCGACCTTTGCGCAGTTCCTGCACCAGGGCGGGAATCGGGCTCTGGATGTCGATTTCGGTCAGCACTTCCACATAGTCGGAATCGGACACGATGTAGTTGCCGGCCGGGCTGACGCTGCCGATGGGCTGGTACAGCACGGCGCGCCATTGCTCCATCCGCGCCGCGTCGCACGGCGTGCCGTCCGGCAGGTAGGATTTCACCCACTGGTCGCGGTGCTCGGCGCGGCTCACGCCCTGCAGCATGCCCCATCCTTCCTGCCCGGCCAGGGCCGTCGCCATGGTGCCGTCGTACCACGCCTCCACGATCAGCGGCAGATGCAAGCCGGCGAGGTGGCGGTGCAGCGGCGCGGGTTCAGGCTGGTGGGCGAAGGCTTCATTCATCAGCGTGACCAGGGTTTTGCGATGCTTGAAGTTTTCGATGTACTGCGCGGCGGCGGTGAGGTTTTTGCGGATTTTGAACGGCAGGGTGGTCTTGGCCGCCAGTTGCTCCGCCAGCGCAACGGCCGTGGCCGGAACGGTTTTTTCCACGGCCAGCGCGAGCATGCCCGGCCCGAGGTAGGGAATCGCCCGTTTTTCGGCCAGGGCGGCGATGATGGCGTCGAGTTGCAGTGCGGTCATGGTGTTCTCCTTTTTTGAGCTGTCAGCGGTCAGCTTTCAGCAGAACCGGTTTGGCTGATGGCTGATGGCTGAAACCTATTCCTCGCCCAATTTGCGGGCTTCGACGGTGATCGGCAGGCGGGTGTCGGCAGCCATCTCGGGCAGCGCGAATTTCCAGCCGTTGGCCAGGGTGACGGTGCCGCCCCACATCTCCGGTTTTTCCATCTCGACGATGGGTTCTTCCAGGTCCTTCTTGGGTAGATAGCCGGTCAGTACGCCTGCGGCTTTGCGGATCATGATTTTCATTTGTTGCTCCTGATATCGATCGTTCGTTGTGTGCCTGTTTCAGGCTTGCTGCGCCGCTTTGCCCCCGCCGGTTGCCGGGGACGCTTCCTTGTTCTTGAGCGCCATGAGACGGTGGCAGATTTTTTCCGGGCTGAGGATCAGCAGCAGTTCGCCGGAATCGTGCGAAGCTTCCGGCTTGACCAGGCTGTCGGCGATGGTTCCTTCGCTCGAAAACATGCTAGACAAGGCCTGCACGCGATGCTGCGCGACTTCCGGAATTTCCCCCAGTTTGTTGACCAGGATGCCCAGCACGGCATCCTCGCGGATGCGGACCAGCACCACCTGTTTGCCCTGTTCATGTCTGATGCCCGGCCGCTCCGGCATGAGCCGGTGAATGTCCACGACCGGGACGGTCATGTCCTGGTATAGCAGGTAGCCCGACAAGTGGCCGGAAGCGCCCGGAACCGGCGTCAGCCCCTTGGCTTCCACCGCTTCGATGATTTTTCCGGAATGGATGCCGAACCAGTTGTCGCCCACATGGAAGGTGGCGATTTCCACCGTGTCGCCGCTTTCGTTCGCGCGTGCGCTCTGCAACTGCAGCCTTTGCCGGGTCTCGCTGCCGCGTTTCACGTGCGCGCTGTTCACCGGGCAGAGGGGTACGAAGATCAGGGCCGTCACGTCGTTGCGGTAGCTGTCCTGCTCGCCCTTGTATTCGCGGTAGCCGCCGGACATGCGCGAGCCCACGGCGTAATAGTGGCCGTGGCGCGCGATGATGTTGGAAATACCGGTGCCGCCGGCGAGGGCGAAGAATTTTTCGTCCAGGTCGAGCACCGTGCCGGGACGGATGTCAGGGTCGGTCGAGGCGATCACGCGCCGCTCGCGGTCGGCGAACACGCCGAAAGAGCCGGAGAGGGCGTCGCCCTTTGCATCGCGCGGCAGGGCGTCCATGAGCATGGCTTCGAACTGGGGCGCGGAATCGAACACGATGCCGATGCCCCCGACCACTTCGTTGTCGTCGCGTATCGCCGCGCCGTAAATGTAGGTATGGCGGCCCTGGTAGAGCGGGGTAGGGGCGAAGGGCGAGACCGCGTAGCGCTGGGAATCGGCAAGGGCCAGCGTCTCGCGCACCCACGCTTCGTTCAGCATCTGGCCGCGAACGGACTGCTGCTCCGGGTTGGAAGCGGCGATGACGCGGCCGTTGCAGTCGAACAGCACCAGGTTGTCGTACACCGTGTAGAGGCTGTTGATATGGGCGAGCACGGCCTGGATGGCGCGGCTGTCGTGCTCGTCGAGTTGCGGCTTGGCGAGCAGTTCGCGGAACTGGGAGCGCAGCGCCCACCAGCGGCAATCGTTGGCGCGCTCGTAGAGGTTGCGGTCCATGATGTCGATGGCCAGCGAAGCCAGGAACTGGCTGTCCTGCAAAATGGCGGACACCACGGTCTGGTGCAGGTTGCCGATGGAGCGCTCGAACACGTCCTTGGTCTTGAGCCCGGTGTTGCTGATTTCCCACAGCAATATCTTGGAGAAGGCGGGGTTGAGCGCCTTGCGGTCGCTGCTCTGGCGCACGTTGCCGTTCCACACCGAGCGGTTGAGCTCGCGCTGGATGCGGTCGGCCTGCAGCGGAATGTTGCGCAGGTCTTCGGAGAACAGCGAGGGATTGCTCATCACCTCTTCCAGCACCTCGCCCGACACCAGCTTGAGCATGGCCGAGGCATCCTTGCCGAAGGCGTGTTCCAGCGGCACCATCACGTGGCCGTACCAGCCGAGCCCGGTGTAACCCTGGTAACCATGGGTGGAGCGGGTGGTGGCGAGATATTCCCGCCCGGCGAAGCGCACCACCTGATAATCGGCGTCCAGCACCAGCTCCATCGGCGCGCCGACAGGGATGTGCCACTCGTCGCTGCTGGCGATGACGCGCCCGTCCCGGTCGAGCAGGCTGATCACGCTCCAGTCGTCGGCATCCTTGAGGTTGTCGAAAATCCCGGCGGTTTCGTTGCCGAAGCGGAAACACAGGCATAGCACGCCGAGCGGTGTGTCGTCATCGGGTGCGGTGACGCGGTAGGAGTAGATCAGGCTGGCCGCATCGCCGGGGACGAGGTCCGAGCGGTGGAAGGTTTCCACATATTCGCGCGCGGTCTGCAGGGACTCGCGGATCAGCGGATCGTCCGAGCGCTCC
>JBDKRR010000394.1:0-6099 GCA_039683315.1 Sulfuricella sp. | reverse complement strand
AATTTCATTTTTTTCTCCACTTTTTCATGCAATGACCACTAGTGAACTATCCAGCCGGATAAATTCCTTATTGAGCAAGAATCCAGCTGACGAGATTCCTGATCTGGCCCATGTCTTTGGTTTTGGTTATCTTGTGCAGTTCTTCATGGCCATCGGAAAGCTTGACCATGTCATTACCCGATGTGATGTGCTGGACCAGTTTGTCCAGCGCATCACTCTGACCTTTGTATTTGTAAGCGATCGACTGGTATGAAGGCCCCTCTTTCTTCTTGCTGACGTTGTGGCACCGCAAGCAACTCTCACTACGTGCAAGTTTTTTCGCTGCCACTGCATCAATGCCATCGACAGCGAATGCCGAGGCCGAAAAGGAAAGAACAATTGCGCCAGCAAAAACGCCAGCCAGGGTTTTGGTACGTGCTTGATGGCTCATTTGTAACTCCCCAGTTCGGTCAATAAAGTTTTGTTTGATTTAGGCTTGAATCTCTACTGAGCGAGGATCCAGTCGATGAGGTTCTTGATTTGTGCCTTGTCTTTGGTATTGATGATCTTGTGTTCTTCTTCATGACCATCTGGAAACTTCGCCATTTCCCCAGAAGTAATGTGGTGAATCAATTTAGATTCAGCTTCTGGCTTGCCACGATATTTCTCGGCGACCTTTTTATAGGCAGGTCCATCTTTATCCTTGCTGACGCTGTGGCACTTGAAACAGTTGTTCTCACGCGCCAATGCTTTCGCGGCGTCCTCATCTACAGCGGCGAAAGCATTGGCCGCAAAGGCTAATGCGATTGCCGCGGACACGAGGCTCAGCAGCTTCTGGGGTTGGACTTGGTTTCTCATGCTTTTCTCCAAATAATTAATGCCGATGTTACTTAACAGGATGCTGGTGTCCCGTAACAGAGCAATAGTCGCGCCAGGACTTCTAGATGGGCTACCCGCGAGGCTCACCCCAAGCTTGGCGTAGTTTAAACACAGCAATTAATTCTATGAAATACATAGAATTATGTATTTCTCGGAGCACGGCGGCATTCATTCGGCATAGACGCGCAAAGTAACAAGCACGTCGAGGAGGTGCCTTTTCGGATAATTTGAGTTGGGTTTTATCAGGTCGCGTTACTTTCCAGTAACATTCGGTAACGGTCATGGCGATTACCGGGATAAGACAACCTGGGAAACGGAACGGGACAAGTGAAATTAGCTATCCGCTCGGGCATTAGTTCGTGGGCTCCCAAACATAGAAACTTGTGCTACATCGGGCACATAGTCAGTGCGGCAGGCTACACCACGGCATCGATAACTCGATGGCCGACCCTATCTACGCGCGCACGGCACGAGAATTGCGAGAAGTTATTATGACGAGGACGATCCGGCTGAAATTGCGTTTTGGAGGACCAGAACATCCTCATGATTTTAATGAATAAAAAACTTACACTCGATGTACAGCGAACTTGAACAACATCTTCTACATATCTTAAAAGCCAGCCAAGAAAAAAATGTTCCCATTCGGTAACGCTTTCAAAAAAACCAACCCACTCAGGTTACCAATGCGTAACATGTTTAGACATTTGTTACGCATATACAATATCTTACTTATTTTTGCAGGGACATTTGCTTTACTTCAGTCCAATTCGCTTTGGGCAGAAGACGGCGCCCGGGCCATTCACTTCGGGCTTACGCCCGCCACCATAGACAATCAATATGATTTGCTGAATGACTGGCGCGAATATCTCCAGAAAAAGCTCGACCGTCCAGTGATATTCATTTCTCGGGACAGCTATCGCGAAACCATTGATCTGATCAAACAGAAAAAAATCGATTTTGCCTGGGTGTCCGATTATCCCTATGTGTATCTCGAAGATAAACGCATGGCGCGGCTGCTTGTCACGCCTCTTTATCAAGGCCGGCCATATTACTGCTCCTATCTTATAGTTCCAGCCTCGGACACTACGACAAAGACGCTTCTGCAACTAAAAGGCAAAATATTTGCCTATGCGGATCCATATTCGAATTCGGGCTATCTCGTCCCTCGATTCCAGCTGCAAGAGGCGGGCGAAGACCCAGATCGCTTTTTCCGTAAGACGTTTTTTACCTGGGGCCACAGAAGAATTGCGGAAGCCGTTGCTCAAGGCTTGGTCGATGGCGGCGCAATGGACAGTTTCGTGTGGGATATGCTGTCTGTCATTCAGCCAAATATAACCCGACAAACACGCATCATCTCAAAATCCCCGGATTATGGCTTTCCACCGATCGTGGTCGGCCATTCCATACGAAAGGGCGATGCTGATGCGATGCAGAAAGTGCTGGAGGCGATGGCAACCGATCCAGAGGGTGCCAAGTTACTCAAGCGGATGAACCTGAGCGGATTCGCCCCCGGAAACACAAAGCTATACGATGGCGTACGCAAAATGATGCGCGCCATGCCCGACAAATGAAATCCATTCTGGACCTCAGCTACAGGTACAAGATCCCATTGTGGGGAGGGCTACTCATCGTCATAACTGCGCTGGCGGTATCAGGCTCGCTGATCCTCAACACCTACGATGAGATGAAAGAAGACCTACTGCTCGACTCCGAAAGCATGGCATATTCGCTAAAAACGAATCTCTTCCCGGCTCTATTGCACGACGACATATGGCGGGCATATGAGATCGTTTCCGCTCCAATAAACAGGACGATGAATGGCGCAAATCCGGTTAAAGCAGAAACCATTCTGGTAGTAGACAATGACCTGCGTGTCGTTGTCTCTGCTCACCCGAAATCTGCCCCCATGCTTACAGACCTGCGTCAATTGAGCCCGGAGTATGCCGAGCTCGCTGAATGGATAATCCTGATGAATGGGCACAATTCGCAGGAAATAGATCTGCCCGAGTCAAAATATTATTATTACGTTTCGCCTATTTCCAACGACAACGTACATCTCGGAACCCTGATAATCGTCCACCCGAAAAACGTTTTCTTACCACGCTTTGTGCAAATTGAAAGACATGGGCTGTCCGTTGGCGCCCTGATTCTCGCCATTTTGCTCCCTTTCAACTGGTACTGGGGGCGACGGATGGCATTGCCGCTGGTGCTGCTGACTGAGCGCATGGGAGAAATCGGCGGGAAATGGCCTGCCGACCTGAATCCAAAGCTTTATGTCCACCGCGACGAAATCGGAAGGCTGTTCGACGCTTACACCCAGATGCTTATCGACCTTAGAAACAAAGAAGAGCTTGAGAAGCAAATCGTGCAGTCGGAGCGCATGGCTGCGCTGGGTCAACTCGCAGCTGGCATTGCCCATGAAATCAACAACCCGCTTAGTGGCATGCTAACGGCCATCGACACGCTGAAATACCATAGCGACGCAGACGCGCGTACGATGAAAACCATTGCCCTGATCGAGCGCGGGCTCACGCAGATCAAGGACACCGTGGGTGCGTTGCTAGTAGAAGCCAAGCTAAAAAGCCGCAACCTTTCGCCACAGGACATCGAGGACGTGTTAACCCTGATCACTCCTATGGCGCGCAAGAAAGCTTTGCACATTGGCTGGCACAACAGCGTGGATGAAGAGGTCGCACTTCCTGCTACACTTGTACGCCAGATTCTGATCAACTTGCTGCTTAATGCTGTTCAAGCAGCAGCGCAGCAGGGCGAGGTTTCCCTCGATATCGGCATCACTGACTCTCAACTGCAAATTTCAGTGGCAAACAGCGGCAAGATGCTATCGACTGAGCAGATCGCACACCTGTTTGAACCATTCTCCCCATTGAGTGAAGACGGACACGGCCTCGGCCTATGGGTCACGTACCAAATCGTGAGCCAACTCGGTGGACATGTCACAGTCAAAAAGGAATCGAGTAACCAGATGCACTTCGCTGTAAACATTCCCGTAGGTGGTGAGGCATGAGTTCGAAGCCTTACCGTATCTGTCTGATCGAAGACGACCTGATCATGGGCGAGGCACTCTCGGATCGCCTGGATCTCGAGGATTTCGAATGCGACTGGTTCAAGACCGGACAAGATGCATTGCAGGCACTGGGCCAAAAGCGGTACGACGCGGTTATCAGCGACATACAGCTCCCTGACATCAATGGCGAGGATCTGTTCGTGCAGTTGAAAGCTACGGCGACCACGCTACCCCCATTCGTTTTTACCTCCGGTTACGGCACAATCGACCGGGCTGTGCGGCTCCTGAAACTTGGTGCCCACGACTACCTCACGAAACCGCTGGACATCCGCGCACTCCTGGAAACAGTGAAACATCTGTGTATCCAGTCGAGACCGGCGACAGCGGGGGAAAACAATCTGGGCATTTCGAGCGCCATGCGCACGATTGAATCGCTATTACCCCGCATCGCGCAGAACTCGACTTCGGTATTGATAACTGGCGAATCCGGCGTCGGCAAGGAGTGGGTAACGCGCGCACTCCACCACCAGCACGACCCTTCCGGAAAAACGCCATTCATCGCGGTCAATTGTGGGGCGCTGACGGAAACCTTGCTG
Organism: Sulfuricella sp.; assembly: GCA_039683315.1. GTDB lineage: Bacteria > Pseudomonadota > Gammaproteobacteria > Burkholderiales > Sulfuricellaceae > Sulfurimicrobium. The sequence continues at coordinate 1,620 of JBDKRR010000394.1, read as the reverse complement.
GAGGCAGAATTATTCGGGCATGTCAGGGGCGCCTTTACTGGCGCCGTTCGCGACAAGAAGGGGGTATTCGAACTTGCACACGGCGGGACGCTGTTCCTGGACGAGATCGGCGAAATGTCTCCAACGATGCAAGTCAAGCTGCTGCGCGCGATCCAGGAACGCCAGATAATCCGCGTGGGTGGCGAAACCCCCATCCCGGTTAGCATCCGGCTGGTTTGCGCGACACACCAGGATCTCAAGCAGATGGTCGAAATCGGCAAGTTCCGCGAAGATCTGTACTACCGGATCCACGTGATCCATCTGCACATTCCGCCGTTGCGCGAACGCAAGGAAGACATCCTGTGGCTGGCAGAACGGCTGCTGAAAGCCGGGGCAGCAGAAAACACCGGCCCGCGCACGCTGCACCGGTCTGCCGAAAAGGCATTAATGGATTACCCCTGGCCGGGCAACATTCGCGAGCTAAAGCACTGTCTCGAACGCGCATGCATCCTTTCCCAACAAAACGTGCTCACGGCTGAGCTACTTTTTGACGATGTGCCGTCAGCACCGCCGGAACAATCCCAAGAAGTCGAATCGCTCAACGAGTATCTTCATGCATGCGAAAAGAAATACATCGAGGAGCGCCTGCGCACCAACGGGGGCCACATAGCCGAAACAGCTGCTGCACTCGGCATTAGCCGGAAGAACCTGTGGGAAAAGATGAAGAAACTCCAGATTTGAGTTTCCCTGTGAACAACCCATTGCATTGCGAAACCCTGCCGGTTACTGATAAGCAAGCGGCACTCGGCCCGCTTGCGAAGCGGGTGGCGATGAGCATCCCAGAATTGGAGTCGATGCTTGGCAATTTAATAATATGTGGCTACCTGAGCGCGCCGATCTGAGTATGCAAACATGCGACGATCGGGTTCATCTCTTCGACGGCGTTCAATTCCGGGGGACAACTGAGTTTCTTCTTTTCTTCTGGAACCACCTTGCAAACGCCGATCAGATGACTTCCGCGTGTCAGTAACGAGGTGATTGTCGACGCGAACAAAACGCGCTGACGGATTCAGTGCCTGCCGTATGAACAAGACCACATCCGACTCGCGATAACAGGGTTCCCCCATCGAAACTACATAGGTGAGAATGGCGTCATTCTGGCGATCATTTATAAGCCAATCCAGAGCGGATTTGTTTTTAATATGGGGTTGAAGCAAGAGCGCCGTTTCATATTCAGTCAAGAGGATTTGACCGTTGGATGTAGTGTCCATGATGACTATTTGCCTCCCATTCGTAACATCATCCGCTTCTCTCGCCGATGCAATATTCATACCATATGCGCAAAACATACATTTAATTAAATAGTTATACGAAACAAGGTTAAGCCAGAGAACCAGAACTGTAAAATGTTCCGACACAACGAAGGTGATATTGGTGGCGAGGCCGCTTGGTCAGAGTACGCTGATGGTGCGCTATGCACACCTAGCGCCGAATCATTTGCAATGACGCGAAAATTTTAAATCGACTGACGCCGTTGACACTCTGTTAACGCCCGGTCAAATGAGGTAACAAATTGGAATGGGAATTTTGCTGCAAGTCTTTGATTTTGGTGCCCGGAACCGGAATCGAACCGGTATGAGG
>JBDKRR010000393.1:0-3157 GCA_039683315.1 Sulfuricella sp. | reverse complement strand
GTCTTCGGGCTGCTTCCGGTTCCCGTCCTTGCGCGATCTGAAACCGTTCCCAGCGGTTCAGGCCGATTTCGAGCCCTTGTGCGGTATCCGGATGGATGTTCTCGAAAGTGATATAAACCCCATTTTCCGCCAGCAGATCAAAACATTTTCTGGTGGCGCGGTAGCGTGTTTCTCGATCGAGATAATGGTGCGACAGGATTGCTGAAATGACTTCTGGTCGCTCGCCGTCGTCCAGCGTCAGGTCTTCTGTTCCCGCCGGGCCGAGCATCACCAGATTCTGTTGCGGAATGTTCTTGAGCCTGATCTTTGCCTGGGTAAGCATGCTGTCAGCCGGGTCGGCTGCGTAAAATTTGGCGTCCGGAAAATGTGGCCGGGCTTTTTCGATCAGGTAGCCATCCCCGCATCCGGTGTCGAGCCATCTCCGGACGTCCGGCTTTATGCTTTGCACAAGGTCGATGACTTGCGATTGGAAGTCATCGTAATAAGGCATGGTGGATTGAATCCCCTGTGCATATTGGGCGGCATCGAATGGTGTTGCGTTATCAGGTTGTGTCATGGCGTGTCAAACTCCTGCGAGGCGGCGTTTCGGGAGCATTGCCACAGTTACGCCTCCCAGTACCAGCGCTCCGCCGGCTAGTTGCGTCATGGTGGGCAGCGTTCCGAAACCTGCTCCCACCAGCATGGCTGAAACCGGCACCAGGTTCAGAAAGATCGCCGTGCGCGCGGCGCCAAGATGCATGATGCCTATGCTCCAGAACAGATAGGCCAGCACCGTGCCTCCAACTGCCATCACCGCCAGTGCCAGTCCCGCCTCCATGCCGATGGGCTCCAGTCGCGCGCCGCTGCCCAGCGCGACACCGAGCAGCATGGCCGCACCCATCAGCATGATCAGGGCGGTGTTGCCCAAGGGGGAGCCCCGCGGCATGTAGCGGCGGCTGAGCACGTTATACAGGGCCCATGATCCGTTGGCGGCCAGCATCAGCAGGTCGCCCCTGTTCACCTGCAGCGACGCGAGGTGGCCGATGTCTCCCTGGGCTATGACCACGGCCACCCCGGCCAGCGCTACCGGCAAGGCCGCGAGATGACGGGCGCTCGGCCGCTCGCCCAGCAACATGGCCGCCAGCAAGGTCGTGAGCAGCGGATTGGTGGCCATGATGAGCGCGGCGTTGTCGGCTGAGGTCAAACGCATTGCCGAGAAGAACAGCAGGTTGAAGGCCGTAATGCCCACGGCGCCGAGCAGCAGGTAGGTGCCTGCATGGCGGCGCAGGAGAATCAGCAGGTTTTCTTTTCTCAAGCCCGCTATGGCGGCCATCATGGCCGCGCCGAGCATGAAGCGCAAGGCGGCGGCCCAGAGCGGCGGCACGTCGGCCAGAACCGGGCCGGCAAGCACGAAATTGGCTCCCCAGAAAAAAGCCGATGTCGTTACCAGAAGATAAACCGGAGTCGTGCCCATCAAATCCTCCAATCAGAAAAACTATCGTGATGCGACTTTAAGTGGCGTAGGTTTATTGTTCAAGCTAGACTTTGTTGATCTAATATTAAGGAAAACTAATGTCGCGCCGTCTCCCTTCCCTCAATGCGCTGCGGGTGTTCGAGGCCGCCGCACGGCAACAGTCTTTCGTGCGCGCCGCGGAGGAACTCCACGTTACGCCGGCCGCGGTCAGCCAGCAGATCAAGCAACTGGAAGATTATCTCGGGGTGGCTTTGTTTCGGCGCGGCAAGACACTGACCCTCAACGAGGCGGCCGGTTCTGTGCTGCCGCTCATTTCGGAAGCCTTCGATCAGCTGGAGCGGGCGGTGATGAGGGTACGAATGAGCGATGGCGGCGGCCCCTTGGTAGTGTCTGCCCCTCCAACTTTCGCCGCGCGCTGGCTGATTCCCCGCCTGGATGATTTTCACGACTGCCATCCTGAGGTGGAATTACGCCTCATGGCGACCCGGCGATTGGTCGATTTTTCCCTGGAAGACGTGGACCTGGCGATCCGCTTCGGTCCGGGCGTCTATCCCGGGCTTCGCGTCGAGCGCCTGATGGCGGAGTCGATCATACCCGTCGCGACGCCCAGGTTGGCAGCGGCCATCAGCACCCCCTCGGACCTGGCGCGCGGCAGCTTGCTGGAAGACGAGTGGCATACCGCGGAAGGCGTGTTTCCGGATTGGGAAACCTGGCTGGCTTCGCTGGGCGCCACCATCGACACTCCCTTACGTATTCGCCGTTTCGGCGATGCGAATTTGGCGATTCAGGCGGCCGTCGCGGGGCTCGGCGTGACGCTCTGTTGGCGCAGCCTGGTGGCCGATGATCTGAAAGCGGGGCGCCTGGTGCAGTTGCTGGATCAAGCCATTCCCACCACGCTCGGCTATCACCTGGTCATTCCCGAGAACCGAGCTTCTCTCGGCAAGGTGTCGGCCTTCCGCTCATGGCTGCTGAAGCATGCTGTAGCCAATCGCCCCCCGCGGCTACCTGGTGATGGATTTGTTGAATAAAAAGACATACCCGAACTGACTGCTTTTGTTGTACTTGAGATTGACCGTCGTGCTATCGACGGTTTCCCATGTAAGGTTCGTCCCTTCGCTGCCGCCCCTGGCAGTCTTTCCATAGGTCTTTAGAAGATAGGTTCTGGCTTTTTCAAAGTTTGTGTCGCCTTTGAATTCAATCAGCACGGAATAGAACGCGCCATTGTAAAAGCCGTAGGAAAGCTGCTCCAGCTTTGCTTCTCCGAGGCTCAATTGGTCACCGGCCCGACGGTAGTATTTCACCTGCCCGGAGTCATCTTTAACCACCATGCCGGATAATCCTGAGAGCGGTGTTCCCCAGGTGATGTCGCGGAAGCCGTTGGGTGCGTCGGCAGACCAGCTTGCCTGGGAAAATGAGAAAGCCAGTACCAGCAGGAACAGATGAGGGAGCATGCGTTTGATCATGATAATTCCTTTGTTGGTGAGCATTTCACCGGCCTCTCGGAGTCTTGCCGATTGCCTGCTAATCCTTGTCTGCCTCGACCTGGATAACGATTTTCACCTCGTCACCGACCAAGGGAACGTATTTGGCCATGCCGAATTCGGAGCGCTTGAGCGTGGCCATGGCGTTGGCGCCGCAGCGGGGCTTCTTGGTCATCGGATGGGTGCCGCATTTGAAGTAGTCGAGCTGCAGGGTAAGTGGCTT
>JBDKRR010000392.1:0-8763 GCA_039683315.1 Sulfuricella sp. | reverse complement strand
AGGCCCTTGGCTATCGCCCATCCCAGTGAGCTCGCCATCACATCGGCACCGACCGCCATGCCCAGCACGGGAATCACCACCAGAAAGGGAACCGCCGTCACGTCCTGAAAGACGGACATCGCGAGCCCGAGACGACCGTGGGGGGTGTTCTCTTCGCCCTGCTCATTCAACTGGCTGCCGATGATGGTCGAGGACGACTGGGCGAAGACCGCGCCGATCACGAATGCGGCCGCGGCAGGCAGACCGGCAAGCCATACCAATGTTGCCACCACGATGGTCGTGAGTACCACTTGTGCCGTACCCAGCCCGAGAACCTGATGCCGCAGGGCATGCAGCTGGGGCAGTGAGTAATTCAGTCCGATCGTAAACAGCAGGAAGACCACACCGAACTCCGCCAAAGCCTTGAATTCCGGCACATGAACCGTAGGTCCCGCCGTGTGCGGTCCGAGAATCACGCCGACCAGTAAATAGCCAAGGCTGGTGGGGATGCGCAGGCGCTGAAAGCTGACCACGACAGCGACAGCGACGCCCAGAAGCAGGAGGATTTGTGTGAGATGTTCCATTTATGCGGAGTGCCCGGGTTTCGTTTCGTGCTTATTGTTCTGCATCGACGCAAGCAAAGGCAGTTCGCAATGCAGCGCCGCCTTCGCCAGCAGGTGAGCCGAGACCGGCGCGGTGATGAAGAGGAACAGGCTTACCAGAATCTCGTGCAGGCTGAGCGCTTCCCCTGTAACGCTGAAGAAGATCGTAGTGGGCATGCCCGGAGTCAGGCCTTGGCACGTCGGCGCCAAATCGATTTTTCCGCCTCCACCGCAAACAGTACCAGCACACCGGCCAAGACGACACGCAGCCATGTCTCGGCATCAAGGTGATCAGTGCCGAACAGCGCCTGCTTGAACGGCAGGTGCGTCATCGCCAGTTGCAGCGCGATCAGTACCGCAATCGCTTTCAGTGCGATCCGGTTGCCGAAGAATCCCTCTTTCGACAGGACGGAGCCGGTCAGGCGCCGGCAATTGAAAAGGTAGAAGATCTGCCCAATCACCAGCGTGTTCACGGCCGCAGTGCGGGCGAACTCCAGGCCCATGCCGCGATCGAGTTCCCAGAGGAACATGCCGAAGGAGGTGGCGACCAGCAGCACAGTAACGAAGCCGATGCGCCAGAGCATGAAGCCGTTGACCAGCGGTTCCTTGGGGTCGCGCGGCGGACGCGCCATCAGGCCCGGCTCGGGCCGCTCGAAGGCGATGGCGAGCGAGAGCGTCACGGCAGTGACCATGTTGACCCAGAGAATCTGCACCGGGGTGATGGGCAGCGTCATGTTGAAAAGAACAGCGATCAAGACCATCGAAGCCTGTGCCACGCTGGTCGGTAGCACATAGACGACAGCCTTGCGCAGGTTGTCGTAGACCGTGCGGCCTTCCTCCACAGCAGCGGCAATGGAGGCGAAGTTGTCGTCGGCAAGCACCATTTCCGCAGCCTCCTTGGCGGCCTCGGTACCCTTGTGCCCCATCGCCACGCCGACATCGGCGCGTTTCAGGGCCGGCGCGTCGTTGACCCCATCGCCGGTCATCGCCACCACTTCGCCGTTGGCCTGCATGGCCCCGACGAGGCGCAGCTTGTGCTCGGGACTGGCGCGGGCGAAGACGTCGACATCGCGCACGGCCTGACGCAAGGCGGTGTCGTCCATCGCTTCGACTTCCGCGCCGGTCAGCGCCTTGCCGCCCGCCACGGCGAGCCCCATCGAGCGGGCGATGGCGGCGGCCGTCACGGCGTGGTCGCCGGTGATCATCTTCACTCTGATGCCCGCCGAGTGGCAGGCCGCCACGGCGCGAATGGCCTCCTCGCGCGGCGGGTCCATGATGCCGGCCAGCGCGAGCAGCGTGAGGCCGGTTTCGACGTCGGCAAAAGCCAGTTCGCGCTGACCCTTTTCCATCGGCGCCATGGCCAGTGCCAGCACGCGGAAGCCTTCCCCCGCCAGCGCTTCGACCCGAGCATGCCAGAACGACGGATCGATGGGTTTGTCTTCTCCTCCCTCCCTTTGCCGCGCGCACATGCCGATCACGCGCTCGGGCGCGCCCTTGACGAAGGCGAGCGCATGGCCCGCATGGTCGTGATGCAAGGTCGCCATGAAGCGATGTTCGGACTCGAAGGGAATGACGTCGATGCGCGGCAACGCTTCGGACTCGAAACGCGCATCCAGCCCGGCCTTGAACGCCAGCGTCAGCAACGCGCCTTCGGTCGGATCGCCTTCCAGCTTCCAGTCCCCGTCGGTCTCGCGCAGCGTGGCGTCGTTGCACAGCAGCGCGGCGCGGGCGATGTCGGCCAGTTCGGCGGCATCGATTTCGCGGCCTTCGGCCTTGAATCCGCCGTGCGGCGCATAGCCGACGCCCGAGACATCCACCAGCCGCTCGGCGGTCGCCAGTTTCTGCACCGTCATTTCGTTCCTGGTCAACGTGCCCGTCTTGTCGGAACAGATCGTCGTCACCGCGCCCAGCGTCTCCACCGCCGGCATGCGGCGGATGATGGCGTTTCGGCCCGCCATGCGCTGTACGCCGATTGCCAGCGTGATGGTCATGATCGCGGGCAGGCCCTCGGGAATGGCCGCCACCGCGAGGCCCACGGCGGCGAGGAACATTTCGCCGGCCGGCTGGCCATGCACCAGCATGCCGAAGGCGAGCGTGAAGCCGGCCAGCACCAGAATGCCCGCCGTCAACCAGCGACCGAACACCGCCATCTGCTTCAGCAGCGGCGTCTCGACAGATTCGACCTCGGCCAGCATGCGGCCGATGCGACCGATCTCGGTGGCATCGGCGGTGGCAACCACCACGCCGCGCCCCTGGCCGAAGACCACCAGGGTGCCCGAGTAGGCCGTGCCGGTCCGGTCGCCGATGGGGGCGTCCTCCGCCACCGGCTCCGGCGACTTCTCGACGGGCTCGGATTCGCCGGTCAGGGCGGCTTCCTCGATGCGCAGGCTGCGCGTCTCGAATAGGCGCAGGTCGGCCGGCACCTTGTCGCCGGAGGCGAGCAGCACGACATCGCCGGGCACCAGGTCGGCGGCGTCGATCTCCTGTCGCCGGCCATCGCGCATCACCATGGCGTGCAGCGACAGCATGTTGCGGATGGCATCGAGCGATTTCTCGGCCTTGCCTTCCTGGATGAAGCCGATCAGCGCATTGATGACCACCACGCCGAGAATGACCGCAGTATCGACGCCGTGCCCGAGCAGCGCCGTCACGCCGGCGGCGCCGAGCAGCACGTAGATGAGGACGTTGTGGAATTGCAGCAGGAAGCGCAGCAGCGGCCCGCGCTTCTTCGGCGGGGTCAGCCGGTTGGGTCCGTGCTGGGCCAGACGTCGGGTTGCCTCGGCGGCAGACAACCCGGCGCTATCAGTCTGCTGCTCCGCGAGGACTACGTCGGTGGGCAGGGCATGCCAGTTCAGGCGGGTCATGATGATTCTCCTCGCGTATGGTCAGGGCACCAGCAGCACGTTGCAGCCGGCGTGATACAGCACGTTCTGGGTAACGCTGCCCAGCAACCTCTCATCCAGCATTGTGCCGCCATGCTTGCAGATACAGAAAAAAGGTCTGTGTTTCCATGTGCTTGTTGTCCGGTCTGAAATGACTTTATATCACGCTAATCGTGACTCATCTCTTGCAAACGGACTATGTGGCTGGTTTGGCATTTTGAATCGCCCCGGCCCCAGCAGCCACTTTCGAACCGGTTGAAATACTGCTTTTCGAACTCTACCGGAGCAGGCCGTTTGTGTAATTGTGGCGACGTTTCGGGTTGTAGAAGAATGAATATTTCATCTAAAAGCAGGTGGTGTAAAATATGCGCCACTCTTCCTGCCAAAGTTTATCTCTGTTACCCATGTAGTCAGCTGCTCCCTCGCTTCCCCCTCTTTGATTTTCTGGCTCCGGCCTGGCGGCCAGCCGATTCCTTATTTTTTCCTCGCAAGATTCGCGGGGATGCTTTTTCTTTGGATGCTGACAATGAACCCGAATAGCAATTGTTCGAATTTCAATCTTTCACGCCTCAAACTCTGCACTCTGAGCGGCCTGACCGTTGCCCTGGCGCTGGTGCCGGAGGCCATCGCATTCGCCTTCGTGGCCCATGTCCACCCGCTCACCGGCCTGTATGCCGCGTTCATCATGGGCCTCATCACCGCCGCTTTCGGCGGTCGTCCTGGCATGATCTCCGGCGCTACCGGCGCCCTGGCGGTGGTGATGGTGGCACTGGTGGTGCAACACGGCGTGGAATTCCTGTTCGCCACCGTGGTGCTGATGGGGATACTGCAAATCGCTTTCGGGTTGTTGAAGCTGGGCAAATTCATCCGCATGGTGCCGTTCCCGGTCATGCTGGGTTTCGTCAACGGCCTGGCCATCGTGATCTTTCTGGCGCAACTGGGGCACTTCAAAATAACGGGGCCGGATGGCGCGCCGACCTGGATGACGGGCACGCCGCTCTACACCATGCTGGGCCTGATCGCGCTGACCCTGGTCATCATCTATCTGTTGCCGCGTTTCACTAAAGCCATCCCCTCCACCCTGGCCGGCATCGTCGCGGTTTCCCTGCTGGTGATCTTCGCCGGCATCGACACCAAGACCGTGGGCGATATGGCTTCCATCAAAGGCGAGTTGCCACAGTTCCATCTGCCGCAGGTGCCGCTCACCTGGGAAACGCTGAAGATCATCTTCCCCTACAGCCTGATACTCGCCGCCATCGGCCTGATCGAATCCCTGCTGACGCTCAACCTGATCGACGAAATGACCGACACGCGCGGCAAGCCCAACCGGGAATGCGTGGCACAGGGTTCCGCCAACATCATCACCGGCTTTTTCGGTGGCATGGGCGGTTGCGCCATGATCGGCCAGAGCATGATCAACGTGAACAACGGCGCCACCCAGCGCCTTGCCGGCATCGCCGCCGCGCTGTTTTTGCTGACCTTCATTCTGTTCGCTTCACAGTGGATCGAAATGATTCCGCTCGCCGCGCTGATCGGCCTGATGTTCATGGTCTCGGAAAAAACTTTCGAATGGGGCAGTCTCACCGCCATGCGCAAAGTGCCGCGCAGCGATGCTTTCGTGGTGGTCGCAGTCACCGTGATTACCGTGTTCACCGACCTGGCCATCGCCGTGGTCACCGGCGTGATCATCTCTGCCCTGGTATTCGCCTGGCAGCACGCCAAGCACATCGAGGTACGCATTGGACAAAACCAGCGCGGCTGGAAGATATACAACCTGCATGGCAGCTTGTTCTTCGCTTCTACCGCCAACTTCCAGTCACTGTTCACCCCCGCCGAAGACGGCGACGAAGTAGTCATCGACTTCCGGCACGCCAAGGTAATGGACCATTCCGCCGCGGAAGCCATCGATGCGCTGGCGGAACGCTACCGCAAGGAAGGCAAACGCCTGCATTTGCGCCACCTCAGTCCGGATTGCCTGGAGGTGCTGGAAAAGGCCAAGGACATGGTGGAAATAAATGTGGGTGAAGACCCCCATTACCATTTGGCGGATGACCGTTTGGGATAGTCCCGAGAGGAGTCCTTACGATATTCGATCACCCCCGCGTCCCGAGTTTAGGGGCGCGTTGGTTAGATAAGTAACCCCGGCAACGCGGGAACCCTCAAGTTTGTCTGGCAAGTTTCCAGTGACCCGCATCAACGAACAAGATGTCGCCTTCCGTTTCCTCCGGACAGTTTATGCAGGCACATCTTCCGTGCCTCATAGTCGACCGCCGTCGCTTCCACCTCGTTTTTGATCTCTCTTCCTTATCGAGGATACCCATACAGAAAATACGGTAAAGCGCGTATTTACCGGGTAATCCACGGTATGCAATATTGCTCCCACGTAGATGCTCCTATCATCACCGATGAAAATGGAAGGGGAACCGTATGCATATAACGAGACGGCAGTTCTTCAAGCTGGGTGCGGTAGGCCTGGGAAGCTCTAGCCTGGCGATGCTGGGCTTTTCTCCGGCTGAGGCGCTGGCGGAAGTGCGTCAGTTCAAGCTGGCCCGCACCACCGAGACGCGCAACACCTGCCCCTACTGTTCGGTCAGCTGCGGCATCATCATGCACAGCATGGGCGACAAGGCGAAAAACGCCGTATCCGAAATCATCCACATCGAGGGCGACCCCGATCACCCGGTCAACCGCGGCACCTTGTGCCCCAAGGGTGCCGCGCTGGTGGATTTCATCCATAGTCCGAGCCGGCTCAAATATCCCGAATACCGCGCGGCCGGTTCCAGCGAGTGGAAGCGCATTTCCTGGGACGAGGCGTTCAGCCGCGTCGCACGCCTGATGAAAGACGACCGCGACAAGAATTTCATCGCCACCAACGCTGACGGCGCCACGGTCAACCGCTGGCTCTCCACCGGCTTCCTGGCGGCGTCCGCGTCCAGCAACGAGACCGGCTACATCACGCACAAGGCGGTGCGCAGCACCGGGATGCTGGCGTTCGACAATCAGGCGCGTGTCTGACACGGACCTACGGTGGCAAGTCTTGCCCCTACGTTCGGTCGCGGCGCGATGACCAATCACTGGGTCGACATCAAGAACGCGAATGTGATCATGGTGATGGGCGGCAATGCCGCCGAGGCGCACCCGTGCGGCTTCAAATGGGTGACCGAGGCCAAGGCGCACAACCACGCCAAATTCATCGTGGTGGACCCGCGCTTCACGCGCTCGGCAGCGGTGGCCGATTTTTATGCGCCGATCCGCACCGGGACGGACATCGCCTTCCTCGGCGGGGTGATCAATTACCTGCTGTCGCGCGACCAGATCCAGCACGAATACGTCAAGGCGTATACCGATGCCAGCTTCATCGTGCGCGAGGACTACAAGTACGAGGACGGGCTGTTTTCGGGCTACAACGCCGACAAGCGCAGCTACGACAAGGCCAGCTGGATGTACGAAATCGGACCGGACGGCTTTGCGGCAGTGGACCCCACGCTGCAACACCCGCGCTGCGTGTTCAATCTGATGAAGCAGCACTACGCGCGCTACACCCCTGAAGTGGTGAGCAACATCACCGGCACGCCCAAGGACGCCTTCCTCAAGGTGTGCGAGACCATCGCCACCACGGCGGTGCCGGACAAGACCCTCACCATCCTCTACGCCCTGGGCTGGACCCAGCATTCCACCGGGTCGCAGATGATCCGCACCGCGGCCATGCTGCAGCTCCTGCTGGGCAACGTCGGCATGGCGGGCGGCGGGGTCAACGCGCTGCGCGGTCACTCCAACATCCAGGGGCTGACCGACCTGGGGCTGCTGTCCAACCTGCTGCCGGGTTACCTGACCTTGCCCGGCGAGAAGGAAACCGATTACCAGGCCTACATCGACAAGCGTGCCTTCAAGCCGCTGCGGCCGGGGCAGTTGTCCTACTGGCAGAACTATCCCAAGTTCCATGTCAGCCTGATGAAATCCTGGTTCGGCGATGCGGCGAAGCAGGAAAACAACTGGTGCTTCGACTGGCTGCCCAAGCTGGACAAGGTGTACGACGTGCTGCAGGTGTTCGACCTGATGCACCAGGGCAAGATGAACGGCTATTTCTGCCAGGGCTTCAACCCGCTCGCCGCCTTTCCCAACAAGGCCAAGATCGGCGGCGCGCTGGCCAGGCTCAAGTTCCTGGTGGTGATCGACCCGCTGGCCACGGACACCTCCTGCTTCTGGGAGAATCACGGCGAGTTCAATAACGTCGACACGACGAAAATTCAGACCGAGGTGTTCCGCCTGCCCTCCACCTGCTTTGCCGAGGAGGACGGCTCGCTGACCAATTCCGGGCGCTGGCTGCAGTGGCACCACAAGGGCGCCGAGCCGCCGGGAGAGGCCAGGGGTGACGCGGAGATCATCGCCGGCATCTTCCTCAAGCTACGCGAGCTGTACAAGAAGGAGGGTGGCGTCTTCCCCGATCCCATCGTCAACCTGACCTGGGGCTACAAGATTCCCCATGCTCCCTCCGCCGAGGAGCTGGCCCGGGAATACAACGGCAAGGCCCTGGCCGACCTGACCGACCCCAAGGACCCGAGCAAGGTGATTCTCAAGGCCGGCCAGCAACTGGACGGCTTCGCCCAGCTCAAGGACGACGGCAGCACCGCCTGCGGCTGCTGGCTGTTCTCGGGCGCCTGGACCGGAAAAGGCAACGCCATGGCGCGGCGCGATAATTCCGACCCCAGCGGCCTGGGCAATACCGTCAACTGGGCATTTTCCTGGCCGGCCAACCGTCGCATTCTCTACAACCGCGCCTCGGCCGACCCCTCCGGTAAACCGTGGGATGCCAAGCGCAAGCTCATCGGCTGGGACGGCGCCAAGTGGGCGGGCGTGGACGTGCCCGACTTCAAGCCCGACGTGCCACCCGGCGACCCCATGAACCCCTTCATCATGAACCCGGAAGGCGTGGCGCGCCTGTTCGCCGTGGACAAGATGGCGGAAGGGCCGTTCCCCGAGCATTACGAGCCGTTCGAGACACCCATCGATACCAATCCGCTGCACCCCACGGTGATCAGCAACCCGGCGGCGCGCGTGTTCAAGAACGACCTGGAGGCCTTCGGCAAGGCCAAGGAATTCCCTTATGCCGGCACCACCTACCGCCTCACCGAGCACTTCCACTACTGGACCAAGCACACCCGGCTATCGTCCATCCTGCAGCCGGAACAGTTCGTGGATATCGGCGAGGAACTGGCCAAGGAGAAGGGCATCAAGGCCGGCGACCGGGTCAAGGTGCGCTCCAACCGCGGCTACATCAAGGCGGTGGCGGTGGTCACCAA
>JBDKRR010000391.1:0-7947 GCA_039683315.1 Sulfuricella sp. | reverse complement strand
GAGGCTTACTACGACCAGCCGCAGCGTTCGACAGAAGCCGCAAGCCTCTATGAACATTGCGTGCGTGCCATCAAACATGGCTTGCGCTTCGGCGCACACCAATTACCGCTGATGGGCTGCGGCGACTGGAACGATGGCATGAATCTGGTCGGTCGCGATGGCAAGGGCGAAAGCGTCTGGCTGGCGTGGTTCCTGTACGAGAACCTGCAGCTCTTTGCCGGACTGGCGCGCAGACGGAACGACGAGGATTTTGCCGAAGTCTGCAGCGGGCAGGCTGCGCTGCTGCGCGGCAACATCGAGGCCCATGCCTGGGACGGCGCCTGGTATCGGCGCGCCTATTTCGATGACGGCACACCGCTGGGCTCGTCCAGCAACGACGAATGCCAGATCGATTCGATCAGCCAGAGCTGGGCGGTCATTTCGGGCGGCGGCGATCACATCCGCGCACGCCAGGCGATGGCGGCAGTGGACCAACGCCTGGTGCGGCGCGATGCGCAGTTGATCCAGTTGCTCGACCCGCCCTTCGATAAATCCGACCTGGAGCCCGGCTATATCAAAGGCTACGTGCCCGGCGTGCGCGAGAACGGCGGCCAATATACCCACGGTGCGATCTGGGCCGCGACGGCGTTTGCCATGATGGGCGACAGGGAACGCGCGTGGGAACTGTTCGCCATGCTCAATCCCATCAACCACGGCAGTCTGCCGGGGGCGATCGAACGCTACAAGGTCGAGCCGTACGTCATGAGCGCGGATATTTACGGCGCCCCGCCCCACACCGGCCGCGGCGGCTGGACCTGGTATACCGGGGCGGCCGGTTGGATGTACCGGCTGACCGTGGAAACGCTGCTGGGCCTGCAACTCGAAGTGGACCAGCTGCGCATTGCCCCGTGTATTCCGGCCCACTGGGATTTGTACAAAATCCATTACCGCTATCGCGAGACCGTCTACCACATCACCGTCAAGCGCGTCGGCGAGCAGTCCGATCATGTGACGCGCGTGACGGTGGACGGCGTCGAACGCCCCGATGAAGTCATTCCGCTGATCGACGACCGCCAGGATCACGTGATCGAAGTCAGAATTATGGCACCACCCCCAGTCCACTACTGATCCAGGAGATAAACATGAACATCAATGTAAGCCTCACCCCGCTGGTATCGCTGGTCGCCGGCATCCTCATCCTGGTTGCGCCGCGGCTGCTGAACTATATCGTCGCAATCTATCTCATCATCATCGGCTTGATCGGCCTGTTCGGTGGCGGCGGTATGCATCTTCGGTGAGCGGGATGCGTCCACTAGGCATTGCGCTACGGCGCTGGCGCATGCGCAGGATGCTCAAGCGCCACCCCATACCGCACCACATCTGGCAAAAAGTGACCTGGCGCGTGTTGCTTTTAAGAAGGCTGGATGCAGTGCAAATGGCGCACTTACGCGAGATGACGACGTGGTTTCTGGATCGGAAATCGATCACGGGCGCTCAGGGCTTGGAGGTGACGCCGTCGATGAGGGTGGCGGTGGCCGCCCAGGCCTGCTTGCTCATCCTGAACCTGGGGGTGGAATATTTCGACGGCTGGGTCGAGGTCATACTCTATCCGGGTGCATTTCGCGTTAATCATGCACGAATGGATGCCATTGGCCTGGTGCATGACGAAGCCAGCGCCTTAACCGGCGAGTCATGGTTGCGCGGCCCGCTAATTTTGTCCTGGGACGAGGTGGAGCTGGACATCTTTCATCGCCAGCCCGGCCGCAATGTAGTGTTGCACGAGTTCGCACACAAGCTGGACGGCCTCAATGGAGTAGCCAACGGCATGCCGCCATTGCGTCGCGGCATGAGCCGGAAAAGATGGGCCGAAGCCTTGAGCGGCGCCTACGATGCACTGTGCCAGCAAGTCGCAGCGGGACAGCCAGCCTTTATCAATCCTTATGCTGCCACCAGCCCGGCGGAGTTTTTCGCGGTATTGAGCGAGTATTTTTTTACGGCGCCGGATATTTTGAAAAACTGCTGTCCAGCGGTCCACAAGCAACTGACGCTGTTCTACGAATGAGTTAGTGCCGCGCCTGCTGAATTACTCTTCAATCTTGTAATAGAGGTTTCACGTATGTCTAGGCGCCATAGGGAACGCCGTCCTTGGCGTAGAGCACGATTTCGAAATACTCCGGGGTCGCCGCCGCGACGCTGTAATCCAGTTCTACGCGCGGCACAAAGCTCAGTTTTTCGGGTGTTTTCCTGCCCATATTCACCCTCAGGATGGTGCCCCCCAGCCCCCTCACCGCATGACAATACTTGGTATTGATATGCAGGAGCAGCACGTCACACCAATGATCGGGATCGTTCAGGCCTGTACTCACCGCGCCGAAGGGATAATCGACGATCGCGTAGATGTCGCCCTTGAGTTGGTTCGGCGTTTCTGCGGACTCGAGGACCAGCGGCCGCTTGAACTGGTTCTGCCGCAGTTGTTCCCCCAGCGATGCGTATTTCGCGCGCAGAATCGCGGCGGGACCCGACACCCGTGGCGCAGATTAACAGCAGGAAACTCAACTAGTCAGACCAATAACGCTTGTGCATTGCCACTCCATCGCGGTTAAATCAGGGTGTTAGATTTCACAAAGTAGGCCGATCGGGCAAGCCAGTCTGTGCGCTTACGAACATCTGCAAGTATTGGGGGCAGATTTGCGCTCAATGTTCGATAGCGTACCGACGGCTGTCAGAATTTAAGTAGCATTGCGCGTATGAGCTTGGCGATGACCGCCGATGTCGAACTGCGATATCGGGTGATATCCATACACAGAGCGGACCTATGCAATTCAAAGACTATTACCAAGTCATGGGCGTCGCGCGTGACGCGACCCAGGATGAGATCAGGCGGGCCTATCGCAAGCTGGCGCGCAAATATCATCCGGATGTCAGCAAGGAACCCGACGCCGAGAACCGTTTCAAGGAGTTGGGCGAAGCCTATGAGGTGCTCAAGGATGCGGAAAAGCGCACCGCTTACGATCAGCTGGGCACCAGTTTTAAAGGAGGCCAGGAGTTCCGCCCGCCGCCAGACTGGAACGCAGGCTTCGAATTCAGCGGCGGCGGTTTCACCGGCGGTGATGCGGCGGACTACAGCGACTTCTTCGAATCGCTGTTCGGGCGAAGTTTCCATGCGGGCGGCGGCGGACGCGCGCCCTTCCCTACCCGAGGCGAGGACCACCACGCCAAAGTGCTCATCGATCTTGAAGACGCGTACCAGGGCGTTGCCCGGACCATCACCCTGCGGGTTCCCGGCGTGGACGCACGGGGCCATGTCATCACCAAAGAACGCGTCCTCAACGTAAGCATTCCGAAGGGTATCCGCGAAGGCCAGCACATCCGCCTCGGCGGACAGGGCAGTCCGGGCGCCGGAGAAGGTCAAGCCGGCGACCTGTATCTCGAGATCGAATTTCGGACGCACCCGCTTTACCGGGTCGAAGGCCGGGATATCTATCTCGACTTGCCCGTGGCGCCTTGGGAGGCGGCACTGGGCGCAACCGTCAAAGTGCCGACGCTCGGCGGCATCGTGGAACTCAAAATACCGGAGGGCTCGGTGTCCGGGCGCAAGCTACGGCTGAAGGGGCGCGGCATACCGGGCGTTCCGCCCGGCGACTGCTATGTCATTCTGGCCATCGCGCTGCCCCCCGCCGATAGCGAAACAGCCAAGGGCTTCTACCGGAAGATGGCGCAGGAATTGAACTTCAACCCACGCGCCAAACTGGGGGTATAGCGATGGAAAACGGAAACAGCCTGCCGCAACTCGCGATATGCATACTGGAAGAGCAAACCCAGCTGACGCTGGCTGATCTATGCCGCGCCTGCGCCGTCCATGCCGAACGGATCATCGAGCTGGTGGATATCGGCCTGCTGGAGCCTCACGGCCGCGAACCGGCGCGCTGGCGTTTCAGCGGCACGAGCCTGCACCGTGCCCGCCGGGCTTTGCGCCTGCAGCGCGATATCGGCATCGATCTCGCCGGGGCGGCGCTGGCGCTGGAATTGCTCGACGAGATCGAGTCGCTGCGGGCGCGGCTGCGGGCGCTGGGTTGCGAGTGATCCTCGGTGCGCTGATAGGCGCCGCCGTCGAGTAGGGTACTCAAGATCAAGTCCGCCACTTCCGATAGGCGGCGTTGCAAGGCCTTCTCGGTGTCGATGTCCCCATACCGGCCATCTGTGTACGGTAACGCACAGATATGTCCTTTCGGAGCGGGCATTCTTCTCAACGTGTTCACGGCTGCATAAGTGAATCAGACATGAAGGTGGGGATGAAACGCTGATTCTTTGGGGAGGGACAATCGATGGGACAATTTGCCGATGCAGCATTGAAAACGCCTTATGACAGAATCTTCGGGCTGATTCAAAAGCGGGTTGCCGACAAGATAAAACTACCCGTCGAAATCCAGTTGTGGGGTGACCGCACCTATCGTCTGGGGAAAGGCGAGCCCGCAGTCCAGATCCTGGTCAAGGATCGTCACGGGCTGGCTGCCCTCAGAGACCTGGATGAGGTGAGAATTTGCGAAGCCTACATGGCCGGCAACCTGGATGTCGCAGGCGACATGCTGGGATTCGCCAGCCTCCGCGGGCTGTTGCGCGACCATCATCCGCTGCATGCTCTGTGGCGGCGGATTGCGCCATTGTTCGTCGGTCGGGTGCAAACCGACCGGCGGGCGATTGCCGGGCACAATGATTTCAGCAACGAGTTCTATCTCCAATTCATGGACCCTACCCGCTGCTATTCGCAAGCGGTATTCGAGCACGACGACGAGTCACTGGAAGCCGCCCAACGCCGCAAGCTCGATTTTGCCATCGACGCTTGCCGGCTAAAACCGGGGGATCACGTCCTGGATGTCGGCGGCGGCTGGGGCAGTTTCACCGAGCATGCAGGACGACGCGGCATTCACGTCACATCGCTGACCATTTCAGAGCAGTCCGAAGCTTTTCTGACAGACTTGATCGAGCGGCAGCAACTCCCCTGCAAGGTGCTGAATCAAGACTTCTGGGAACACACATCGCCCGATCCTTACGATGCCATCGTAATCCTCGGGGTGATGGAGCACCTGCCCGACTATCCGGCCGTGCTACGTCATCTTCAACGCCTGCTGAAACCCGGCGGGCGCGTGTACCTCGACGCCAGCGCATTCCGGGAAATATATTCCAAGCCAACCTTCGTATCACGCTATATCTTTCCGGGCGACCATGCCTACTTCTGCCTGCACGCTTTCCTGGCAGAAGTGGCTAAATCCGAGCTGGAGGTGTTGGAGGTGCATAACGACCGGCATAACTACTTTCTCTCGTGCAAGATCTGGGCCGAGAATCTGGAGGACGCCCGCGATGAAATAATCAGCCGTTGGGGCGAAATGCTTTATCGCCGGTTTCGCCTGTATCTCTGGGGCTCGGCGCACGCCTTTCTCAGCCACGGAATGGATGCTTACCGGGTGGTTCTGGAGCTTCCATACGACAGCGTCAGCACCAGCGACGCCTATGGTGAGCATATGGATATGGTCGGTCTCGCATGAACATGCAGCGAAGGTCAGTCCAAAGGGACGATCGACAGCCAATATCTCAGAGTTTCGGGATGTGCAGTGTCCGGCTGATCATCAACGTGCCGGACACTGCAAACATCAACACCAGCGGGTGGAATCGCCACGGACCAACGTGAACCATGCCAAACCAGAGATGATCGCCGATCGCACCGTATCCGGCGGCGATGGCTATGACGATGACGGGCAACAGTGACGTAGGGATCGGCGTGCCCTCGAAATATTTCACCTTGTCACTGCCTTGCGCCAGGTCTTCGGCTGTGACGTTGTAGCGGGCAAGGCGGCTCACACCGCACACAACGAAGTAGAGCAGAATCACGCGATCCCAGAGACCGTTCATGCCAAATGCATAGGCGATGGCCGCCGGCGCAACGCCGAAGGAGATCACGTCGGCCAGGGAATCCAATTCGCGCCCCAGCACCGAGCTTTGCTTGCGCCAACGCGCGACATGGCCATCGAGAATATCGAATACCAGCGCCAGTGCAAGCAGGGCGCAGGCAAAAAACAGGTGCCGCACATCGGGGTCCTGCAAATAGCTCATCATGGCGAACAGCGCACCGACACCGCATGCTGCATTGCCTAATGTAAACCAGTCCGCGAGATGGAAACTGCGGATCATAGAGAGATGCTTGCCTTGTTTCATGGTGCGGAATCCTTAAATTAGTGCGGCACTCTAGCAATTGTCCCGGGCAATTGTCCCGCGCACGCAGAATGTTGTATGTACGCTGTCGCACGTAAGCTGACTTTAGCATTTTCCCTTAGGGGGAAACACCTAGGCCGCTAGAAGAACAGTCGCATAGAAATGGCTTGCATGCAGCCCTACAATGCACCCACTGATACTGCACCAGCGTCGCTAAACTCCGGGGACGCATACCCTCCCATACACATGGAACCGACATTATGCCAACGAGCACAACGGCAGATACGATGGAGCCAGAACGCGTGGCGAACGAGAATGCCGCACCTGAATCAGATGCCTGCCCTTTAAGCGACAGCGGCCAGCCGGATCGCATGGAACTGAGTTCATTTGGCCAAAGATACAAGCTCTATTTGCAGCGAACAGAGTCACGTTCCGAGCGCGAGACGGATAAAACATCACACCCTTAGGGGGGTCATATGCCTGACTCGCATGTCCCACTGCAAAACCAGCTTCTCGCGGCACTGCCGCAGCTCGTATATGAGCGCCTGGCGCCCCATCTCGAGTTGGTGCAGATACCGGTCGGTGAGACTCTCTATGAATCCGGGGGCGAGTTGCGCTACGTCTATTTCCCGACGACCGCCATCGTGTCCCTGCTTTATGTCATGAAGGATGGAGCGTCAGCCGAAATCGCCGGGGTCGGCAATGAGGGAGTAATCGGAATCGCCACTTTCACGGGCGGCGTCACCATGCCAAATCGCGCCATGGTGCTGTGCGCGGGCCATGCCTATCGCCTCAAGTCGCAGTTGCTGAAGGATGAGTTCAATCGTGCCGGCGCATTTCAAACCTTGCTGCTGCGTTACACCCAGGCGCTGATGACGCATATATCCCAGACCGCAGTCTGCAATCGGCATCATTCGGTGGAACAACAACTGAGCCGCTGGCTGCTGCTAAGTCTCGACCGATTGCCCTCGAAGGATTTGGCCGTGACGCAGGAATTGATTGCCAGTGCGTTCGGCGTGCGCCGCGAAGGCATTACGGAAGCTGTCGGAAAATTGAAGCACGCCGGCCACATTTCATGCCGCCGCGGTCACATCACAGTACTCGACCGGGCTGGATTGGAGAAACGGGCCTGCGAGTGCTACCAGGTCGTCAAAAATGAATTTCAGCGTCTGCTCCCTGAAAGCCTTGCTCAACCCAGTCACTTTGAATGCGGAAATATCTTGCCCCTTCACGGTGCGCCGCGCGTACGTTCGCGGAGGCCGCCGCCCTCCTGCCACTGAATCTCCAACTGCGCTATTTTTCGGCCCCCCGCTTGTTCATCGCGGAAAAGCGTCGTGGGCGCATGTCGCCTTTCCCGCTCTCCTTTCCCTCGTACATCAATCCGTCGGCCGCTTTCAGCATTTCCGGGAACATACGATCTGCTTCCCCGAACCACGCTATGCCGAGGCTTGCTTTCACCGGCGCGAACGCTTCAAGCGCTTTGCTCACCGCAATGGAGATTTTTCGCCCCGCTTCTACCGCCGCATCGTATCCAATTTCCGGCAGCAGAACGGCGAATTCGTCCCCTCCCATTCGCGCGACTCGATCGCTGGAGCGCAAGGTGCTGAGCAGCGCCTTGGCAGTCGCCTGCAATGCGGCGTCCCCGGCGTTATGCCCCTTGGTGTCGGTAAGTTGTTTGAAGTCATCCAGATCCAGAAAAATAACGGTCAAGGGACGCGCATAGCGCTTCGCGCGCTCGACTTCGTAAAAGATACTTGCAAA
>JBDKRR010000390.1:0-11633 GCA_039683315.1 Sulfuricella sp. | reverse complement strand
GCCTGGCGCCGCGCTACCGCCGCCTGGTGGATGCCGTGCTGGCCATGCGTCCGCTGCCGCGGAGCCTGCAGCAAGGGGAACGGGAGCAGGAGGAAGCGATCCGCGCCGCACTTATGAACCCCGGCAGCGTGGAGCGGCTGCCGCCCGCCCGGCGTGCGCCCCAGCCGGTTTTCCTGTGGCTGCACCCCGACCCGCCGCTGAGTACGCCCGCCAAGGGCAGCGGCAAGGAGCCGGAAAACCACGAGGGCGGCGACAGCAAGAAAAGCGAAAAAGACCGCCGCTACCAGGCGGAGCGGGTCGACATGCCGGAGGAAAAAAACGCCTTCATGATGTACTTCCGCGCAGAGAGCATTTTCAGCTGGGCCGAATACATCAAGGTCAATCGCCCCACCGAGGAAGACGAGCCGCCCGACGAGCGCCCGGCGGAAGATCTCGATCGCCTGAGCGTGGCGCAGGACGGCAAGACCACGGCCTCGCGCCTGAAATTCGACCTGGACCTGCCTTCCGAGGCAGCGGATGATCTGCCGCTCGGCGACGGCATCCTGCTGCCGGAATGGCATTACAAGAAACAGAAGCTCCAGCCCGCTCATTGCCGCCTGCAACCCATGGTGGCACGCAACGCCGAAGCGCAGCCCCTGCCCGCGCACCTGTCCGCCACCGCGCGCCGTCTGCGCAGCCAGTTCGAGGCGCTGACGCCGGCCAAGGTGTGGTTCAAGGGACAGTTCGACGGCACCGAACTCGACCTCGATGCATGCGTGCAATTCACCGCCGACCGCATCAGCGGCCTCGAAGCGCGTGAGGCCGGACTGTACAAGGCGCATCAATACCGCGACCGCGATCTCGCCTGCCTGCTGCTGGCCGATCTGTCGCTCTCCACGGACGCCTATGTCAGCGATCACGCCCGCGTCATCGACGTCATCCGCGACACCCTGTTCCTGTTCTCCGAAGCGCTCTCGGCCACCGGCGACCGCTTCGCGCTTTACGGCTTCTCGTCACTCAAGCGCGAAAACATCCGCTTCCACGTGCTCAAGGAATTCGAGCGCAAGTACAACGCCGAAGTGCGCGGGCGCATCGCTGCCATCAAGCCCGGCTTCTATACCCGCATGGGCGCCGCGATCCGCCATTCCAGCCAGCTGCTGGCGAAACAGGCCGCCACGCAAAGGCTGTTGCTGATCCTCACCGACGGCAAGCCCAACGATCTGGACCAGTACGAAGGGCGCTACGGTGTGGAAGACACCCGCGTCGCCATCCACGAGGCGCGCCAGATGGGCCTGCGCCCGTTCTGCGTCACCATCGACGAAAAAGGCAGCAGCTACCTGCCCCACCTGTTCGGCGTCAACGGCTACGTGGTGATCCGCAAGCCTTCGGAGTTGCCGCGCGAGCTGCCGATGCTGTATGCGCAACTGACGCATTGAAATAAAAAGGGCGCACCGTTTGGCGCGCCCCTCTCACATTCGAATGTCCGCAATAATCCGCCCTATGAAGAATCACCGCACGATTTGACAACCTGCGCACCGGCGAGGATGTACTTGGCATAGCCTTTGTCATCGCCCAGCATGTGTGCCATCAGGCAGTCCCGCATGAGCTTGACTATCTCAAGGTCGGAAGTCCTGTTCGATGCGCTGCGTTCGACACTGTCCAGTCTGATCAGCAAGTGCTGATGGCACTTCTTGTGCGACTCCGATTCGGGATAGCCGAACATGCGCATCATTGCTTCCTCGAAAAGGAAATGAACGCGCGACAGCTGGATCAACTCGACGATGGCGTAGTGCGTGTTCGTCCGGTCCTGAGCGGATTCGAGCGTTTCCTCGATAATCGAGAAGCTGCGCAGCATCGCCTTGTGCTGGTTGTCGATCTCGAGTATTCCCACCGAATACTCATCTTTCCAGTCCATGTCGTATGGCCTTCCCGGGAGCAAATTTCAATGATGAAAGAAATCGCTCACTCGATCAAGGCAGATCGCCGCGACGGAACATGAAATAGCCCACAGTCGCACATATCGTGCCGATCACCAGCGGATATACCACGCCATAAACCATGAATCCGGTTGCACCCAGCGTATCGGTAATCACGTAGGCGGCAGGGCCGAGCACGATCAACTGGGGATCGAACAGCATCAGCGCCGCGGTGCGGAAGACCTGCAGGGGGTTGGCGAGGGCGATGGTCACCGCGAGTTCGGGCGAGATGTGGCCCTTTATCATCACGCCGAGCAGGATCAGGTCGAGGAACAGCAGCATGGCAAGCCACACCACGAACGCCGCGCCCTGCGCCACGTCGGTGGAGCGCGCCAGGGTGGAGAGCAGCATGGCGATACCCAGGAAACACCACCCCATCACCGCCAGCAGCGCGGTGTAGTAGAGGAACATGAACCACGGCACCTCGATCCGCTGCGCCAGCGCCCACAGCGCGGCTCCCAGCATGGCGAGAAAGACC
Source organism: Sulfuricella sp. (assembly GCA_039683315.1). Lineage (GTDB taxonomy): Bacteria > Pseudomonadota > Gammaproteobacteria > Burkholderiales > Sulfuricellaceae > Sulfurimicrobium. Next base: position 9,200 of record JBDKRR010000390.1, on the reverse strand, counting down.
GGCATGAACACCACGATGTAACGCCCCAGCAGTTTGCCCCAGTACCACGCGGAGAGCGATACCGGCAAGGACAGCAGGTATTCGAACACGCCGGCTTCGCGGTCTCCGGCCACCGAGCGCACCGTGGTGATAAGCACGAAAATCGGCAGGATCGCCATGCACAGCTGGATGTAGGTCACCAGCAGCCGCGATAGCCCGATGAAGCCCAGCACGCGCGATTCGGTCAGGCCGAAAGCGAACAGCATGGCAACGATACCGCCGAACACCAGGGTATAGATCATGAACCAGCGTGCGCGCAGCGATTCCACGACATCGAGTTTGGCGGTAAGCCATAAGTTCTTCATTAAAATTTCCCAAAAAAACAATAATTCAAACCACGGAGCGCACGGAGAACACGGAGTAAAAACAGCGACATGCAACAATACTCGCCTTTCTCAGTGCCCTCCGTGTTCTCCGTGGTTAATCGCTTTTAATGCTTATTTGCCTTTAGCCAGAATTCGTTTTCTGGCTTCTTCATAACTCACTGCGCCCGGTTCCGGCAGCGCCACAGCGCCGAAGCCATAGGCCATCGGCGTTGTCTTGTTCGGCACATAATGTGCCTTGCGAGCATCGATCCACTGGTTGGAACGCATGTCCATCGCCCAGAACTCCGTCGCCGGATCGTCTGCCCAGGGCTTGTCCTTGAGCCAGAACACGGCGCAGCCGAAATCGTCGAACTTGAACGCCAGGTGCTTCGGACCGCCGCGCACCTGGGCGGCAAAGCGCTTGTCACTCAAAGCCATGCTGCAGCGCACGCAGGTGTCGCGGTCCCATTTGACTTCCACCGGGCCGGTTTTGGGTTCCTGATGGCACGCGGCCAGCAGGCCCAGCAGCAGGAACACGGCGCAATATCTTAACCACCGGCTCATGCTTCGCCGCCCTTGTCTTCATCCAGGCTGATAGAGGTCAGGACACCCACATAGCGCGAAATCATGCCGAGGAAACGCAGGCGGTCCGGACCCGCCACGTTGCCCTGCCACTCCAGCCCGCCGCCTATGTCGCGGAAGTTCCAGCCCAGCAGCGCCTTGGCGATGGCCTCCTCGGAACGGCGCAGCGTCAGGCGGCAGGCCAGCTTGCCGGAAAGCGAAACGTCTTCGGCCACCCGGTCGTCCAGCACCACCTTGCCGCGGTCCATTTCCAGCACGCGGTTGACCAGGGGCGCCACCTCGTCGAGGCGGTGGCTGGAAATCAGCATGGTGGTATTTTCCAGCCGCTCCGCGAGCAATTCGAAGAAGATGTGGCGAGCGTCGGGGTCGAGGTTGGCGGCGGGTTCGTCCATCACCAGAACGCTGGTATCGCGTCCCATGGCGATGGCGATAAGAAGTTTCTGCTTCATGCCGCCGGAGAGCTTGACGAAGGGCAGGTGTGCGATTTTCCCGAAGTCCAGCCCCAGGCGGGCTGCGACATCTTCCATGCGCTTGCGCTCGCTGTTGCAAAGGGAAGCGGCGAAACCGACCAGCTGGCCCACCGGCATCTTCAGCGGGGGCGGCAGCTGCGGCACGAAGCCGATCTTTTGCAGCACCTTGCCGCGTTCGCGCCGCGGCACCAAGCCGTTCACCGTGACCTCGCCGTCGTAGGTGTACTCCCCGAGCAGGCAGCGGATGAGTGTGGTTTTCCCGGCGCCGTTGGAGCCGACCAGCGCGATCCGCTCGCCGAGCTCGATATTCAGGTCGATGCTGTCGAGGACCTGATTGCGCTTGAATGTTTTTGAAACGTGATTGAACTTGATCATATTAATAGCTATCAGCTTTCAGTTATCAGTATTCAATGGCTGCGGGGTCTGGCTTCAAGTTGGCAACTGACAACTGATGGCTGACCACTCATTTTCTACATTATTTTTCTCAGACCCTTGATCTCGAAGCTCAGGGCTCCGCTCGGGCACACGTCGATGCACATGCCGCAGCGCGTGCAATCCGCACCGATGTCCAGCTGAGCACTCGGCGCCCTCCCCTTGATGACGCATTCCAGCACATGAGGCACCTCGCATACCTTGCGGCACTCGCCTTCATGGTGGCAATTGGCCAGCTTGTAGGTCACGTGCAGGGGCGAAAACACGCCGACGATGCCGTAGGTCAGGCCGATCGGGCAGACATAGCGGCACCAGGCGCGGCGCGAATAGAAGATTTCGAACAGCAGCAGCAGCGTCACCCAGCCTAGTGCGAGCCCCGGACCGTAGATCAGCGCACGGCTGACGATACCGGTCGGCGAGATGGTTTCGAACACGGTATAGCCCGTGAACCAGGCCAGCGCAGCGAACATCACCCAGAAAACGGTACGCACGCCGCGGTGGAAAGCGTGGTCGGAAATTTTCTTTTTCTCCACCAGGTAAACGTGCAGACGCTCCGCGTTTTCCGCCAGGAAATGGTAGGGGCAGACCCAGGAGCAGAACGTGCGTCCGCCCAGCGCCAGCCACAGGACGAAGACCGTACCGGTGCCGATCAGCAGGTTGACGATGATGTGCTTGTGCGCCAGCATCACCTGCAGTGCGGAATTCAGGTCGATCAGGTGGAAACCGAGCATGCGCGAGGCGGTCAGCGCACCTTCCAGTATCTGGATGTCGAACCAGAACGACACTGTGAACAGCAGGTTGATCGACAGCAGCGCGATCCAGCGCCGCTTGAGCCAGTATCTCTTTTTCTGGTGCGCACGCGCCTCCAGCTTGAGCGCATCGAAGTCCTGCTTCTCGCTTTTCTTGTAGAAGTGGATGGTCTTGGCTTCTTCAGTGTAGTCGACAGGACCGGGCTTGCGCGGGTCCCCGCCCAGCATCACCCGCACCGATTCAAAATATTTGTTCATCAGACGCTCCAGCCTTTGCGCGCTTCCACCACGATTGCCGCCAGATCGGGCGGACACACCATCTCGCACACCCCGCAGCCGACACAGGCTTCATGCACCACCGGCGAATGGATCTCGACGCCATTTTCCACGACGGTTTCCATGGAAATCGCGTTCTTGATCGGGCAGGTGCGCACGCACAGGTCGCACAACTCCAGGTCGTACGGGTGATCGCGCAGCGGAATGGGCTTCCAGCGATCCACTTCCATGAAACGCATCCTGCCCTCGAACGCCTGCCCTCGCGCCGCGCCCTTGATGCCCTTGCCCTGACGCGCGAGGCAATTTTCCGGGCGCACCAGCACCGCCAGGCCGCTGCGTTCCTTCAAGTTGAGGGTGGGCTCCGGGCTTTTCTCCTTGGCGAGCAGGATGGGCGCGGCTGGCAACACCATCTCGCTGCGCGTCGGCATGAAGGTCGGCTTTTTATAAACCAGTGCGCCCGTGGGGCAGGCCAGGATGCACTGCACGGCGTCACAGGAAAAATCGCAAGCCTGGGTGCGCGAGTCGATATAGGGCACACCGACACCGAAGCCCTCGTCAAGGTCATCGAGCTTGATGGCCGACACCGGGCAAACCTGGACGCACTGGCCACACTTGATGCAAGAGGAAAGGAAATCCGACTCTTCCAACGCGCCCGGCGGCCGCATGCGCACGTGCCACGCCCGCGCCACGGGGATGTAGCCTACCGAGGAAATGCCCAGAACCGCAACGCCCAAGGCGATGGAACGCAAGAACTTCCGCCGTGCCTCCAGCTTGCGCTTGTTGATCAGGGGATTGCTTGCTTGTGGTTTCTCATCGCTCATGGCTTCAAACTCACTTTCTGGAACTCACTTTCTGGAACTCACTTTTTGGCCCTTTTTCCAGGGATCGTTGAACAGGGGTTTTTCGTCCCGCAACAATAAAGTTGGACTGGAAAAAGGTGCCAGCCGTTCAAGGAAATCCAGTACTTCCAGCGCGGGCGCCACCTTGAAAAAGCGCGCGTGGGGGATCTCCATCCATATGCTATCGGCGTAGGCATACAGATCGTAAGCGGAGTCCCCGCGACCGTCATTGTTGCGGTCGAAGCCCTCATAATCGTCCCAGAAGTTGCCGCGCCATTCGTTGCGCTGTCCCGAGCCTGCACCGCTCACGGATAGATTCGAGATGTTGCCCTCGAAAGAATTGCCATGCACCACCCAGCCGCTCAATTCGCTGTTGAACGCAATGGCAACGCCGTTGTATGCGATGCGGTTGTTCTTGACGACGATCTTGCTGTCGGGCTGAAACGGTGAGAGATCGGCCATGAGGCCGAGCGAACAGTAAATGATCTCGTTGCCTTCGATCAGCGAACCGCTCGCCTCTTTGAAGCCGATACCCATCCCGGTTGGCCCGTTGGAGTGCGAGATGATGTTATTGCGCAGCACGGTATTTTCGTTGTACATCAAATAGACGCCGACCGCGTTGTCGTAAAATTCGTTACCCTCGACGACGTTGTTGTTGGCGAACATGAAATGCAGGGAGTAACGGCTGCGCGTGCCGTAATTGTGGTAAAAAAAGTTGCCGTTCGAGTACCACGCCACGTTGTCGCGCGAATCCACTACCCGGTTGTTCTCGATGCGGTTTTCCATGCTGTACCAGAGACGGATGCCATCGCCGCGCACGCCCATTTCGAGGGGCTTGGAGCGTACGCTGTTGCCGCGCACGATATTGCGGTTGGACTGCTTGAGGTCGATGCCGAACAGGCAATTGTCGATCACGTTGTTTTCGATCAGATTGCGGTGGCCGCGCACGTTGAGGCAGGCATCGTCGGTGTCGTGCGACGATCCCGAGCCGGTGAGATGCAGGCCGCGCACCGTTGCGCCGCTAGTCTCGATCACGAACACTGTTCCCTTGTCGCCGCCGTCGACCGTGGCCTTGCCGCCGCCGTCAATAACCAGCGGCTTGGTCAGATGCACCGGACCGGCGTAGCGGCCGGGCTTGAGCCGCAGCGTGGAGCCCGCCGGAGCGGCATCCACCAGCGACTGCAATGGCGTGAGGCTCCAGATGCGCTTGTCGCGCATGTAAAGCGGCACCAATACCACGGGCTTGTCTACATCGACCCGGGGCGCCGTACTCAGATCCACGCTGCCTGCCCCCGGACCTTTCGGTATGGCGTGTACGGAAGTATCGTCCGCACCGATGTCGGGGATATCTTCTACACCAGCAGCGCTTGCCAGCATCGCGGTTGCAGCCAGCAGAAGCAAAAATATTTGCCGCAATTTCATCACTCGAAAATTATGGACCGTAGTCCGCATAGTAAACAAGGCGCATCTGGTCGCATCTGCAGGCGACAGGCGGGGGTGCAAATGCACCCAACCGCCTCCGCGGAACTAGTTTACTTCTGGGTCCCCGCGCATCAGCTTGCGGCGGATCAGCAGGGCCAGCAGGCCGGCAGCGCTGACGCCGAGCAGCATTGCGTAGCCGTAATAGGGGTAGGAATAGGTGCTGAACTGCGCCACCTTGCCCTCGCCGAACACGGTCGGCATGAAGGGCTTGACGGTAAAGGCGCCCCAGGAATTTAGGTGGTGCCCAAAGAACCACAGCCAGCCGGCATAGTCGAGCACGAAGAAAACAGGCAGCAATGCCGGGACCAGGATCAGGAGCAGGGAAAAATTACGGACTTTCCACACCCCCAGCATGACGATGCCCATGGCCACGATCAGACCGGCAATGGATAGCTTGGTAGCAAATTTAAGATTGGCCACCCACACGTCCAGCACTTCCGGCTGATTGAAAAACTTGGCCGCTTCCTCGTGATAGTGCGCGGCGAAGGCCTCGAGCTGACCCATCACGATCTGGTCCACCACCATCCACGTGGCCACTCCGGCAAATCCCACACCCAGGATCAGCAGTTGCTGTTTTCTTTTCGTCACCATGAAGGCAAGCATCATGACCCCAAGGAAGGCGAAAATGAACTTGGACAGGCGCAGTTCTACTGGAGAACCGGTATCGATCGGGTACATGCCCACATAGTGGTTGATGGTGTTCATCTCGTCCACGCAATTCAGTCCCACTTCCTGCTTCTTCAGGTCCAGGGCCGGATTGTCGCGCGCCGCCAGGTCATCGCCCAGGTCGGACTGCATCAGTTCGGCTTGCCTTCCGGTCTGTACAATTGCCGTCTTGCAACCGTTAAACACGCCGTTGAAATGGAAATGGATGCGAATTCCATCGGGAAATGCATCCTTGGGATAGTTGGGCGCCGTCAACGACACCCACCAGATGGGGCTGAAATAGGCTGCCACCATCAGTAACATTGCGATAAAGGTCAACACCCTTATCGTCGTCATTTGTTTTTGCGTATTGCTCATTTTTTAGCGCTCTCATCTGGCATTAAACGTCACACACGTCCCCCGCCATCTAGGAAGTGAATTGACGGAAACTCGTTCCGCCACTCCTTCTCTGCTTTCATGCTGCAATTACATGCATGGCAGCCGCGGGAGAACAATGTTCCCCGTGGCTGATAGTAGCATTATTTCTTTTTCGCTCCTGCCTTGCACATCGAACCCGGCATGCTAATGCTGGACATGTACTCGACCACCGCATCCAGATCCTTGTCGCTGTATTTCTTCACGATCTTGACCATGTCCGGGTTGGCATTGCGGCGCTTGCCGTCACGGATATCGGTCACCTGACGCAGCAGGTACTTGTAATGCTGACCGGCCAGCACCGGGTAGAACTTCTTGGCATCACCCTCGCCGTTGGCGCCGTGGCAGGTGGTGCATTCCTTCACGTACAGTTCCTTGCCCTGGGCCAGCAGCTTGGCATCGCCCGAGCCCTTGCCGTGATCGAGCGGTATGCACAAGGTCTGGATGTAAGCCGCGACGTCAGCCAATTCCTGCGCATCGGTCAGGGTCTGCGCAAACGGATACATGGTCGGGTTGTCACGCAAACCGGCACGAATGTCGGCGATCTGCTTGATGATTACGGTGGCATGCTGCCCCGCCAGTTGCGGGAAAGTGCCATCGGGACGGCCAGCGCCGGAGGGCAGGTGACAGGCGCCGCAGACCTCATACGCCTCCTTGCCAGCCTTGACGTCACCCTTCTTGTGCAGGGCTTCGATTTTCTCGCCGCCGCCGGACTGATCATTCCACACATAGCCCTTGGCCTCGATACCCGCTTTCTTTTCCGCCACATTGGGGTTTGCGGCCAGAGCTGCGGCAACCGGGGTCAGTGCCAGAGCCATTGCAATTACTAAGTGCTTTTTCATTTCAATTCCTTTCAAAATCCAGTATGTAAAACAATTCTAGACACTGTACCGGGTATCGTCCTTGACTTAAGTCAACGCTTATAAACAACTGGGATCAGGGCTTGAGCTTCGATACGTAGGCAGCAATATCCTTCATATCCGCATCGCTCACCAGCACCATCACGCCCTTCATGGCTGCGCTGTTGCCGTTGGCGCGTGCGCCGCTCTTGATGTCGGCCATTTGCTTGATGATATAGGCCTCATTCTGGCCGGCGATCTTGGGATAATCCGGCATCAATGGCGTTTTGGCATCCTTGCCGTGGCACGCCGTACAAGTCTTTTCAGCAAACAGCTTTGCGCCATCGCCGGCAACAGCCTGACCACTCACCATTGCGGTGGAAATCGCTGCAAGCAGCATTATTGGCATTAATTTCATCACTAATCTCCTTAAACATTTCATTAAGCAACAACCGCATTCTATGCCGCATCCACCATGCCGTGCGTTGACCTAGATCAACGCTTTATCAAGACATTTCAATCGATATCCATTTATTCAGCACGGTTATTGCGCCCAGAAAAAATACGGGGAGACGATTCGTCCCCCCGCATCCGGTGTTACAACTTAGTCAGGCGAGTTACTTTCCAGCCTTCTTGGCGCCATGCTCTTCCAGGTAGGTCTTGGCACGCAAACCGATGTCGGCGGCTTTAACCTGGTACTGCCACCATTGGCCAGCCCAGAGGGTTGCATTCTGCCAATCGCTCTTCTTGGCTGCTTCGTCCATCTTGGCCTTGGCGTCCTTGGCCTTGTTGAGTTGGTCCGTTGCATCATCAACCAGAGCGACCACAGGCGGGAAGTCCTTGTAGTTGACGCTGGTGATGTACCCCACCACGCTATCGATCACAGCCTGGGTTTCCACGTTGGTCTTGACCTGTTTGTCGTAGTCAGCCTTGGTGTAGACGGCTTTTGCTTCAACAGTCTTGACTTCCTTGTAACCCTTGGGCTTGACTAGCAGGTAGCCTTGCATTTCCAGGTGCAACGCGGAGCAGAACTCGGTGCAGTAGAACGGGAACACGCCTTCCCTGTCAGCCTTGAACTTGACCGTTACAGTCTTGCCCGGCTCGACCGACGCATGGACGTTGTAGGTGTCTACCGTAAAGCCGTGAGTTTCGTCCTCGGCACGCTCCAGGTTGGTCAGGTGGATGATGACTTCGTCACCTACTTCCGCCTCGATGGTTTCCGGCGTGATGTGCGAACGGATCTCCGTACCGAACACTTCGACCGTCTTGCCCTTGCGCACTACACGTTCCTCACCGGCCCTTGCTGCACCTTTGGAAGGTTCGTCAGTACGGCTGTCGGTGCCCACTTTGTAGCGGATACCGGGCTTGAGCGAAGTGGATTTGATGGCCACGACGTAGTGCGGTTCGCCCAACGGTACTGGCATGTCATACAGCAACTGCATCTTGTCTTCGCTGATGTCGATCAGTTGGTGGTTCTGCGGGTGCAGCGGACCAACAGGGTTGAAGCGGTCGATGGCCAGCTTGTTCAACGCTACCAGGTAATGGCCCTTAGGATGCTCGGTATCGCCTTCCATGGTCATCAGGTGACCGATGTTGTAGTGGATATTGAGCTTGTCCAGCACCTTGCCTTCGCAGTAGTTCCACTTCGCCACTTGCGAGTCCACATACAGCGACGTGTAGGCGATACAGGGCTTGGAATCGTACTGCGTATGCAATGGCCCGAGACCCAACGCCACTTGCGTATGCAGCGAATCCTTCATGCTCAGCACCGGGATGCCGTAGGGGTCCTTGCTCTCGAACTTGCGGGCCTTGATCTGCGCCATGATCTTGTCGAAGCTGTAGACGGACACGTGCGAATCGAGCTTGCCGGCCACCGTGATGAGTTTGCCATCCGGGGTCACGTCCACGCCGTGCGGGCTTTTCGGCTCGGGGATCAGGAACAGGATGCCTTCCTTGACGGCGGTGTCCATGGTGATCACGTCCATGCCGTTGATCTTCTTGGCCTTGCCTTGCTTGACCAGCTCGGCGGCTCTCTTCCAGTTGATCACGTGCAGATAGTCGGTGTCCTTGGCGGAGCAACCGGCTTCATAAGGAGGACGACCCTTTT
>JBDKRR010000389.1:0-13102 GCA_039683315.1 Sulfuricella sp. | reverse complement strand
GCATTCGTGCTGCACCACGCGGGCATGGAAGTCCGAAACGGTGCGGTCGACGGCCTTGCCCTCGGGGTCAAAACCGCGGTAACGCAAGTGCTTGTAGCGCGGCACCTTGCCGCGCATGCCTGGCAAGGACAGGCAGCCCTCCCAGTCTTCTTCCGTCTCGTCGCCGATGAATTCCAGTTGCGGATTGATCAGGACGGTATAGGGGATCTCCTCTGCCTCGGGGTAACGCGCACTCTTAAAACCGCCGAAGATGACCACCTGCAGCCCCACACCGATCTGCGGCGCAGCCAGCCCGGCACCATTGAGCGCCGCCATGGTGGCACGCATATCCGCGATCAGGGAACGCAACTCGGGCGCGTCGAATGCCTTCACCGGCTGCGCGACCGACAACAGGCGCGGATCGCCCATCCTGAGCACGGGCTTAATCGGCACGCAGCGCCACCAGATGTTCGATCACGCCAAATACGCGCCGCATTGCCACATTCAGCACCGCCTCCACTTCTTCGTAGGGAATGGCATCCTTGCTGGAGCCGCGCCCGGCGGCATGGTTGGCCGACACAGTGAGCGCCGCGTAGCACAGGCCGATCTCCCGTGCCAGCGACGCTTCAGGCATGCCGGTCATGCCCACCATGGTGGCGCCGTCGCGCTCCAGGCGGTTGATCTCCGCCGCCGTTTCCAGGCGCGGCCCCTGTACCGCGGCATAAACCCCGCTGTCTATGTATTTTTCGCCCGCACCCTGGCAGGCTTTGATACACAGCTGGCGCATGTCCTCGCAATAAGGCCAGGTAAAGTCGATATGCACGACGGACTTCGATCCGCACATCGCCGCCGAACAGTCGTGGTAGGTGGTTTTGCGTCCCCAGGTGTAATCGATGATCTGATCCGGGATGGCGATCGTTCCCGGCGTGAGATCCGCGTGAATGCCGCCCACCGTGGCGATGGACAGCACGTCTTTCACCCCCTGGGAATGCAGCGCCCATAGGTTGGCGCGGTAATTCACCTCATGAGGGGGGATGGTATGACCATGGCCGTGACGCGCCAGGAATACCACCTCATGTCCGTTGATGCGGCCTAAATTCAGGGCGCCCGAAGGGTCGCCAAAAGGCGTGCGCACCACCTTGCGGCGGATATCCTGGAGATCCGACATCTGAGTCAGACCGCTGCCGCCGATAATTCCGAGCATTATTTCTATTCCTCCTTCAAAGCATAAATCGCGGGCAAGTTGCGCCACGCGCCGTGAACATCCATACCGAAACCGAACACATAGCGGTTGGGCACACGCAACCCGATAAAATCGGCGCTAATCGGCTTTTTACGGCCGGTTTCCTTTTCGGCAAAAACAACGCTGTAACAGGCAGCTGCGCCGAGATCCAGCACGCTGGAGCGAATCTCGGCCAGGGTAATCCCTTCGTCCAGAATATCGTCCAGCACCAGCACCACCCGCCCTTTTACATTCGTCGGAGGCGGCACTTTCCACACCATTTGTCCGCCGCGAATGGCATCCCCATAGCGCGACACCTGGACATAATCGAAATCCAGCGGGAATGCGAGCAAGGGCAGCAACTGGCCGGCAAACACCGTTGCGCCGGTCATCACACAGAGCACCAACGGCTGCTTGTCCGCCATCTGCGCCGATATCTCCCCGGCCAGCCGACGCACGGTATCGGACACTTCTTGCGCGGAGTAAATGAGGTCCGCCTCCTTATAAACTTCCCAAGCTTTTTCTGCAGCCAGCATTATTTTACCTTCCCTTCCTGTTTAAGCTGTTAACCCTTGATACACGCTTTCGGCCGCAGAAAAGCGACGCGCTTCGCCAACCCTGCCTGTTCCGTCGCCGCAGCCACCTCGTCCACATCCTTGTAGGCACCCGGCGCCTCCTCCGCCGCCCCGCGCATGGATTGGGTGCGGATGAGGATTCCCTTGCTGGCCAGTTCCCGAATCAGCTCCTTGCCTTGCCAGCGTTTCAGAGCCTGGGTGCGGCTCATGGCGCGCCCGGCGCCGTGGCTGGCCGAGGAAAAAGCACGGTTTTCACTTTCCTGCGTGCCCGCCAGCACATACGATCCGGTGCCCATGCTGCCGCCGATGATAACCGGCTGGCCAGCCGTCCGGTAACGCGCCGGCAAGGCGGGATGACCGGGGCCGAAGGCGCGCGTCGCTCCCTTGCGGTGGACGTAGAGCAAGCGTTCCTTGCCGTCGACCCGATGTTTTTCCAGTTTGCAGGTGTTGTGCGAAACATCGAACAGTGTTTCCAGGCTTGCTTGCGGCAGGATTTTATCGAATACCTCGCGCGTCAGGTGGGCAAGTATCTGGCGGTTGGCCAGCGCCACGTTGACCGCGGCGTTCATGGCGCCGATATATTCCTGCCCCTCGGGCGAGTTGATCGGCGCACAGGCCAGTTCGCGGTCGGGCAGATGGATGCCCAACCGGCCCGCCGCCTTGGCCAGGGAAAGCAGGTAGTCGGTACCGACCTGGTGCCCCAGGCCGCGCGAGCCGCAATGGATGGAAATCAGCACCTGCCCCTGATGGAGGCCGAAATCCCGCGCGGCGGCAGCGTCGAAAATTTTCTCCACCACCTGCACTTCCAGGTAATGGTTGCCCGAGCCGAGCGTACCCATCTCGCCGCGCTGGCGCTTCTTGGCCACCTCGGACACGTAACCAGGCACGGCGCCTGCCACGCGACCATGCTCTTCGACGAATTCCAGTTCATCAGCGTGGCCGTAGCCATGCTGTACCGCCCATTGCGCCCCGCCGGTCAGCACGTCATTCAACTGGGCTGGCGTCAGCTTGAGCTTGCCTTCCTCGCCCACCCCCGCCGGAATGGCGCGAAACAGGGCATCTGCCAGTTTTTCAAGATGCGGCGCGATGTGCTGCAGGTCGAGGTTGGTGCGCAGGCAACGAATGCCGCAGGAGATGTCGAAGCCTACGCCACCAGCCGAAATGATGCCGCCCAGATCGGGGTCGAACGCCGCCACCCCGCCGATCGGAAAGCCATAGCCCCAGTGGGCATCGGGCATGGTCATGGCGCTGCCCACCAGTCCCGGCAGGCAGGCCACGTTGGTGATCTGTTCCAGCACCTTGTCGTCCATGCTGGCGAGCAGGGACTGGCTGCCGTAGAGGATCACCGGGGCACGCTTCTCCCCGCTGCGCAACGGTACGCTCCAGGAGCAGGCATCGATTTGTTTCAGGCGGTTCAGATCCATCACACGTCCACCACGCAGCGCGCTTCCCACCTTCCATCAATCTGTTCGACACGCAGCATGGTCAGCGTCGCACCCTTCACCTCGGTGCCGCGTTCCATGTTTGCATCCCACGGCGCACCCCATGCCTCACCCTGCCACTTGCCATCGGCACGAGTCAGCCTGAAGCGCCCCAAAACCAGATCCCGCTGGCGCGCCTCGGCCAGCAGGCGGTTAAGCCAGGTGACCAGCGCCAGTTCTACATCTTCTTCAACAAAGGCAAACGCGAACTGTACCAACGCCCTGACCTGTGCGGCGTCCACCATGATCGCGAACATGCCCGCGGCGGCGCCTTCGAACGCCTCTTCCAGCGTAGCACCACGGCCGATGACGCCGATATCGGCATCGTGCTCGAAATAGTCGAAGCTCACAGTCCGCTCAACACCTTGATATGCGCTGTTGCGCTGCGCCCGAGGGCGTGCAGCGCGTACCCGCCTTCCAGCACCGACACGATGCGTCTTGCAGCATGGCGCGCGGCGATATCCTTGAGTTTCTCGGTCACCCAGATGTAATCGGCCTCCCTCAACCCGAATCCGCCCATGTCGTCTTCGCGGTGCGCGTCGAACCCCGCCGAAACCAGCAGCAGTTCAGGCTGGAAGCGCTCCAGGGCGGGAAACCAGTGTTCGGTCACTGCAGCACGGAAGCCCTCGCCCGCCGTTCCGGCGGGAAGCGGTACATTGATGATGTGTTCGTTGCCGCTATGCGCCCCGCAATACGGATAATAGGGATGGCGGAAGGTCGAACACAGCATCACGCGGGGATCGTCGTGAAAAATGTCTTCCGTCCCGTTGCCATGATGCACGTCGAAGTCAGCAATGGCCACGCGTTGCAGGCCATGCTGCTCAAGTGCATGCGCCGCAGCCACCGCGACGTTATTGAAAATGCAGAAACCGCCGGAGCTGCTGCGCCCGGCGTGGTGGCCGGGGGGGCGAATGTTGCAGAAGGCATTCTCCGCCCGGCCCGAGAAGACCAGATCCACCGCCTGCACCGCCGCCCCGGCAGCGTGCAGCGCCGCTTCGAGGCTATGCGGGTTCATCGCCGTGTCGCCGTCGAGGTGGACCAGCCCGGCGCTCGGCGCCTGAGCGAAAATTTCGCGGATGTAGCCGGGCGTGTGCACACGGGCCAATTGCGCCTCGCTGGCACGTGGCGCATTATGGTGATCGAGAAACGGCAGCAGGCCCGAAGCGATCAGCTGGTCTTCGATCGCCTCGATGCGCCGAGGGCTTTCCGGATGATCCGCACCCATGTCGTGCTTGAGACAGGCGGGATGGGTGATGTAAGCAGTATGCATGGGGGTTTTATCCGCCAGTCTTCTATAAGACTTGATGTCATATTTTGTGGCACAATGGTCACAAACTTTTCCTATAATAACCTTTCTCTCATTTGGATCGCAAAATCATGGGCCAACACTACCTCAATCCCCTTTTCGCGCCAAAGTCTGTAGCAGTGTTCGGCGCCAGCGACCGTATCGACTCGATCGGCCAGATCGTCTTTCAGAACATGCTGGAAAGCGGTTACCAGGGCGGTCTTTATCCCATTAATCCGAAGAGCGCGGAGGTGCAGGGCAAGAAGGCCTACCCCTCGATCGCCGAAATCGGCGAACCGGTCGAACTGGTGGTCATCGCCACCCCGCCCCAGACCGTGCCCGACATCATCGAGGATTGCGGCAAGCATGGCGTCAAGGCCGCGGTCATCATCACCGCCGGTTTCGGCGAGACCGGCCCCAAGGGCCTGGCGCTGGAGCACGCGGTACTGGAAAACGCCAACCGCTACGGCATCCGCCTGATCGGCCCCAATTGTCTCGGCGTGATGCGCCCCTCCATCGGCCTCAACGCCACGTTCAACAAGGGTGGTGCGAACAGCGGCAACCTCGCGTTCGTGTCGCAATCCGGCGCGCTCTGTACCGCCATTCTGGACTGGGCGCAAACCAACGACGTCGGTTTCTCCAGCGTGGTGTCGATGGGTTCCTCCGCCGACGTGGACTTCGGTGAAATCCTCGACTACCTGGTATCGGACAACAAGACCCAGAACATCCTGCTATACATCGAAGGCATCCGCAACGCCCGCAGCTTCATGAGCTCGATCCGTGCCGCAGCGCGCATCAAGCCGGTGATCCTGGTCAAGGTGGGGCGCCACGCCGCCGGCTCCAAGGCAGCCATGTCGCACACTGCCTCGCTGGTGGGCTCGGATGACGTGTTCGACGCAGCCGTACGCCGCGCCGGCGTGGTACGGGTACAGACCATTACCCAGCTGTTCGCCGCAGCCAAGGCGCTTTCATCCGGCTTCCGCCCGGTCGGCAACCGTCTCGCCATCGTCACCAACGGCGGCGGCCCGGGCGTGATGGCCACTGACCGCGCCGTGGACCTGGGGCTGACGATTGCTACCATCTCGGACAGCACCATCGAACAGCTCAACCAGGTGCTGCCACCCAACTGGCCGCACAGCAACCCGGTGGACATCATCGGCGACGCGCAGGCCGACCGTTACCACCACGCGGTCAAGGCCTGCCTGGAAGACCCGAACGTGGACGGCGTGCTCGCCATTCTCACCCCGCAAGCCATGACCAAGCCGCTGGAAGCCGCCAACGCGGTAATCGAGCTGACTAATCAATACAGCAAGCCCCTGCTGGCCTGCTGGATGGGCGAATCCCAGGTGGCCGAAGCGCGCGTCGCCTTCGCCAAGGCCAAGAAGCCCAGTTTCCGCACGCCGGAGCCGGCGGTGGAAGTATTCTCCTACCTCTCGGACTACTACCGCAACCAGAAGCTGCTGATGCAGATGCCGGGACCGCTCTCGCACCAGCTCGAACCCGACGTGGAAGGCGCGCGCATGGTGATCGAAGGCGCCCTGCTGGAGCGCCGCAAGGTGCTCAACGAGATGGAATCCAAGGCACTGCTGTCTGCCTTCCACATCCCGGTCGCCAAGACCATGGTGGCCCGCACGCCCAACGAGGCGCTGTTGATCGCCGAGCAACTGGGATTCCCGGTGGCGATGAAAGTCAATTCGCCCGATATCACCCACAAGACCGATGCCGGGGGCGTGCTGCTCAATCTCGGCAATGCCCAGGCAGTGCGCGCCGCTTACCACGAGATCATGGAAAACGTGCAGCGCAATCGCCCCAGCGCGCACATGGACGGCATTTCGATCGAGCCCATGATCGTCAAGCCCAACGGCCGCGAACTGATGGTCGGCGTAACCAGCGACCCGGTGTTCGGCCCGGTGATCACCTTCGGCGCCGGCGGCACCACGGTGGAGATCATGGGCGACCGCTCCGTCACCCTGCCCCCGCTCAACCATTTCCTGGTCAAGGATCTCATCCACGGCACACACGTATCCAAGATGCTGGGCGCATTCCGTCACATGCCGCCGGCCGACATGGCGGCGCTCGAAAGCGTGCTGCTGCGGGTGTCCGAAATGGTGTGCGAACTGCCGCTGCTGATGGAAATGGACATCAACCCGCTGATCGTCGACGAACACGGCGTGCTAGCCGCCGATGCGCGCGTGGTGGTGGAATACCGCCAGCCCAACCCGGACCGCTACGCCCACATGGCGATTTATCCCTACCCGACGCATCTGGTCAGCAAATGGCAGCTGGCAGACGGCACGGACATCACCATCCGCCCCATCCGCCCGGAAGATGCCGAACTCGAGCAGGCTTTCGTGCACGACCTGTCCGAGGAATCGCGCTATTTCCGCTTCATGCGCAGCGTGCAGGAACTCACCCCGGATATGCTGGCGCGCTTCACGCAGATCGACTACAGCCGCGAAATGGCACTGATCGCCGTGACCAACGCTCACGGCAAGGAAGTGGAACTGGGCGTGACGCGCTTCTCCATCAACCCGGACGGGGAAAGCTGCGAATTCGCCCTGGTCGTCGCCGACAGCATGCGCGGCAAGGGGCTCGGCCAGAAGCTCATGACCGCGCTGATGGACGCCGCACGCTCCAAGGGGCTGAAAGTCATGGAAGGCGAAGTGCTCGGCAACAACCGCAGCATGCTCAAACTGATGACACGCCTGGGATTCAGCATGGAAACCAGCGCTGAAGACGAAAGCATCAAGAATGTCCGCAAGGAGCTGTAATGCACGCTGTGGCTTTACGGGGCTTAACGCATGAGTAGCAAAACCGCCTCGACTTTTCTTGAATTGTCCCCGACGGACGTGGACAAGGTTTTCAGCACCATAGATATTCCGGCCTGTCCTTCGATGGTGACGGAAGTGCTGGCAGAAGCGCAGAAGGAAGACCCGGACATGAAGCGGCTGGCCAAGGTGATTTCGAGCGATGTCGGTATGGCGGCGATCGCCATCAAACTGGCCAACTCTCCTCTGTTCCGCACCGGCGTGCCGGCCAGCAACGTTTCCAAGGCGCTGGCGCGTCTCGGTACACGTAACTTCGTCAGCCTGGTGTTGGCCATCGCCTTGCGCAACTGCATGTCCGGATTGCCGGCCCCGCTGGTGGAGAAATTCTGGGGCCGCGCCTCGGCCGTTGCCACGGCCGCCGGCATGATCGGGCGCCGGCAGCATGGCATGGCACCGGATGCCGCCTATACATTCGCGCTGTTCCACGATGCGGCTATACCCTTGATGATGCGACGCTTCCCCAATTATGCCGAGGTCGTGGACGCGTCGCGGCAACGCGGCCTGCTGCTCATCGATGCCGAAGCAGAATTCTTCCCCTGCACCCATCCCATCATCGGCTCCCTGCTGGTCCGCAACTGGGGGCTGCCTTCCGTGCTGGGCATGGCCATTCGCTTCCACCATGAAGAAGATCTCTATGACCTGCCGGAGGAAACCCTCCCTGCCGCCGCCCTTTCCCTGATCGCAGTGACCCATATCGCCGAACACCTGGCCAACGAGATGCTCGGCGAAGAGGACCTGGAAGTAGGCAGCGTTCATTACGAGCGGGCACTGGCGCATTTCGGTATTGGCGAACTGGAGCTGGCCGATATTCGCGAAGACCTGGAAATCGCCTTGAACGACGCCAAGAACTGAGACGGCCCGCACTCACATGAATATCGAAGGCACCCCCTACCGCACCATCTGGCCAGCCGAAGACGGCGTGGCGATCGAAATCATCGACCAGACACGCCTGCCGCATGAATTCGTCACGGTACGACTGGAAAACCTGCACGACACGGCGCTCGCCATCCGCAACATGCTGGTGCGCGGCGCCCCGCTCATCGGCGCGACTGCGGCCTACGGTGTGGCGCTGGCGATGAGCGATGATGCTTCGGATCAAGGGCTGGAACATGCCTGCGACACCCTGGCTGCGACCCGTCCCACCGCCATCAACCTGCGCTGGGCGCTGGCACGTATGAAAAACCTGCTATCGCCGGTGCCGCCGAGCCAGCGCGCCGCCCTGGCCTGGAAAGAAGCTGGCGCGATCAGCGACGAGGACGTGAACATCAATCGCGCGATCGGCGAGCACGGACTGAAGCTGATCCGGCGCGTGCTGGAAGCCAAGGGCGGGCCGGTCAACATCCTCACCCACTGCAACGCCGGCTGGCTTGCCACCGTGGACTGGGGAACGGCCCTGGCCCCCATCTACGCCGCCAGCAACGCCGGCATTCCGATCCACGTGTGGGTCGATGAAACCCGGCCGCGTAACCAGGGCGCCAGCCTGACCGCCTGGGAACTCAAGCAGCACGGCGTGCCGCACACCGTGATCGCGGACAACACCGGCGGGCACCTGATGCAGCACGGCATGGTGGACATGGTGATCGTCGGCACCGACCGCACCACCGCCTGCGGCGACGTGTGCAACAAGATCGGCACCTACCTCAAGGCGTTGGCTGCCTTCGACAACCAGATTCCGTTTTACGTCGCCCTGCCCGGCCCCACCATCGACTGGACGCTGGAAGACGGGGTGCGCGACATCCCCATCGAACAGCGCGACGCGGAGGAAGTCACCCGCATCAGCGGCAGAACGGCGGAAGGAGACATTGTCAGCGTCACCCTCACCCCGCCGGGCAGCCCGGCCGCGAATTATGCCTTCGACGTCACCCCGGCCCGGCTGGTAACCGGCCTGATCACCGAGCGCGGCGTCGGCCCGGCTTCGCGCGAAGGCTTGCTGGCCCTGTATCCGGAGCGACAATGATGAACAACGAAGCCGAACTGCGCCGCGCGCTGGTCGATACCGCCATCGCAACACAGCGCGAAGGCTTGAACCGGGGCACCTCGGGCAACCTCAGCGTGCGCTGCGGTGCCGGTTTCCTGGTCACGCCATCGGGCATGCCTGCGTCCGAGCAGACGCCGGAAGACATGGTTTTCATGGATATGGCCGGCAACGCCAGCGGACGCTGCAAGCCGTCCAGCGAATGGCGTTTCCATCGCGATCTCCTGCAAGCGCGGCCGGAATTGAATGCAGTACTGCACGCCCATTCCACCTTCGCCACAACACTCGCCTGCCTGGGCCGCGACATTCCCCCCTTTCATTACATGATCGCCGCGGCAGGCGGCAAGACCATCCGCTGCGCGCCCTACGCCACCTTCGGCAGCCAGGAACTATCGGACCACGCGCTAAAGGCCATGGCTGAGCGCAAGGCTTGCCTGCTCGCCAACCACGGCATGCTGGTAGCGGAAACCAGCCTGAAGCGCGTGCTGGCCCTGGCGGTCGAAGTCGAGACGCTGTGCGAACAATACTGCCGCGCACTGCAAATCGGGGATCCCGTCATACTGCCGGATGACGAGATGGACGTCGTTCTGGAGAAGTTCAAGCACTACGGGCAGCACGCCAGCGGCGCGTAATCCGCAGATCGCCCGTCCCCCTCGAAAATTTATCCCGATAGGCATTCAATTGGGGTGAATCCGGTATTGCCGACCTCCATGCTCCTCGTCTAACCTCTTTACCGAGTGCCCCCCACTATGGCAAGCGAGGAAGAAACGATGGACGAGCAATTCAAACAGCACGGCGCGTTCAGCTGGAACGAGCTGATGACCACCGACGTAGCGGCGGCAAAAGCCTTCTATTCCGGGCTGTTCGGCTGGGAAACGGAAGACATGAGCATGCCGGGCATGTCATACACCGTAGTCAAGGCGGGCGAGAAGGGTGTGGGCGGCATCATGGCGATGCCGGAAAACGCCAAGAATATGCCGCCGATGTGGGGTGCCTATGTCACCGTCAAGGATGTCGAGGCAACGGCGCGCAAGGCCGAACAGCTCGGTGCCCGAATCCTGGTGGCGCCCAGCGATATCC
The DNA here is from genome assembly GCA_039683315.1 of Sulfuricella sp. GTDB lineage: Bacteria > Pseudomonadota > Gammaproteobacteria > Burkholderiales > Sulfuricellaceae > Sulfurimicrobium. Next base: position 2,677 of record JBDKRR010000389.1, on the reverse strand, counting down.
CCGAGGTCGGACGTTTCTGCGTGATCCAGGACCCGCAAGGCGCCGTCATCAGCGCCATTACCTATAGTGAAAAATTCACTTCCAGCCCCGGCTAGCAACCGTTTAGTGGCCAAAGGCTAAAAGATGGAAAATTCAACTGCGCAAGGCATGTTCCCGCTCCACCTGCTGCAACAGGCCACGCGCGGCATCCTCGACCATATCCAGCACGTGTTCGAAGCCTTGCGAACCGCCATAGTAAGGGTCCGGTACCTCGCGCTCGTGGTATTTGGCGCTGAATTCCAGGAACAGGGAAACCTTGCGAACCTGCTCGGGCGGACAGATGCGTTTCAGATTGGCAAGATTGTCGCGATCCATGGCCAGAATGTAGTCGAATTCGTGAAAATCCTGATCGCTTACCTGGCGTCCACGCAAAGCGGAAAGGTCGTAGCCGCGCTTTTCGGCAGCAGCACTAGCGCGGGCGTCCGGCGCGGAGCCGATGTGGTAGGCGTGGGTTCCAGCGGAGTCGATGAGAATCCTGTGTTCCAGTCCGGCGTTTTGTACCAGGCGGCGGAACACGCCCTCCGCCGTCGGAGAACGGCAGATATTCCCCATGCAGACAAATAATATGTTTATTTTTTCCATGTTACTCAGTTAGTTGGTTTGTTTATTTAAAGTTAAATATAATACAACCGGGCGTCGGCCATTCATCATGCGCGTTTCTGTATGCATTTTAGCCGAGACGGATTGTTCCATGAAAAGAACTGTTGCCAAGTTTATATCCACTTAAAACGGCGGGTGAGAGATGTTCAAATTGCTGCGTTTCTACGCGATCGCGAGTTTTATCAGCATTTTTATCACGGCCGCACTACTTACGTTGTTCTATCGCCAGGTAACCATTCAATGGATTACGAAAGTTGCGGAACGTGGCAACCTTGCACTGGCGCAGACCGCGCTGAATGCCATCAAACCACAGCTTGTCGCTTACCTGGGCTCCACCACCAAATCACTTACGCACGGTACTGCACCAGAATTTCCGCCCGAGCTTGCTGCTGCCATCAGGAACGCGATGCAGGGAACTTCAGTGGTCGGCTTCAAAATATACGATCACAACGGCATGGTCACCTACTCGAGCAAGGGCGGGCCTGCGGGCAGGAATCATAACGACAATGCCAGGTTCAAGTCCGCGCTTAACGGCAAGGTTGCCAATAACCTGGTTTACCGCGACGCATTCAATTTTTTCGACAAGGTCACCGAGTCCGACAACGTTCTCGAAACCTATATCCCGGTGCACGGCCCCCAGGCGCAGCCGATTCTTGGCGTGTTCGAGATTTATACCGATGTTAACGAACTGGTGCGCGATAACGCACGGATGCTGGTGATCTTTCTGATCGGCGCCGAGGCCATGCTCGCAATACTCTATGCCGTACTGGTTCTTGTTGTAAGACGGGCAAGAAACGTCATCGAAGCCCAGCAGCAAACCATCCAGGAGCGGACCAGCGCACTGGAAACGCTGTCGCGCCGCCTGATGAAGAGCGAGGAAGTGAAGAAAAAGAAAATCGCCACCGATCTGCACGAAGGCCTCGCACAGACACTGAGCGCAATCAAGGCCAACGTCGAAAGCAGCCGCCTGCGCATCGATGCCGACGACGAACACACGAAGTCGCTGGACTCCATCGTCCCGGTAATCCAGAGCGCCATTCAGGAAGTACGGAGCATCGCCACCGAATTACGGCCGTCCAGCCTGGACGATCTCGGACTGGTCTCGACGCTCAACTGGTATTGCCGGGAGTTTTCACGCCGGCACCCGGGAATGCTGATCGAGCGGGAAATCGAGCTGGGGGAGGAGGAAATACCTCATACGCTCAAAATCGTCATTTTCCGCATCATCGAGATGACCTTCGAAAATGTCGCGCAACACTCTCCCTCAGACCGGGTATCGCTCGTGCTGAGCATGGAGGACGGAGCAGTCTCCTTGATAATTTACGACACCCCGACAGAACCATCCGAGCGCCAAGAGCGCCTCCCCGATCCGCACCAACGCTTTGCCGAAATGCGTGAACGCACGACCTTGTCATATGGGGTATTTTCAGTCATGCGCAACAAGGTCGGGGGCGTAACACTGCATGCCGTGTGGCCCGTAGAAAGCCGAAAAACAGCTGCTCAAGGCTAAACAGGCATACGAAGCACAGGAACGATCAGGTAGCCAGCAGTCCCTTTTCGATGGCATAGGCGGTCAGCATGGACGCATTGTGCAGGTCGAGTTTCTTCATCAGGTTGGAGCGGTGCTTTTCCACCGTCTTGACGCTCAGGCAGTAATAGTCCGCGATGTACTTGTTCGGGTGCCCTTCGGCCACCAGCTTCAGCACCTCCCGCTCCCGATGCGTCAGCGTATCCCACGTACTCGATCCGGTCATGGCCTGCCCCGTACCGAGGTAGCCGTTTATTACCTTCGCCGATATGTCGGGACTGAGGTAGGTCTTGCCGTTCAGCACGCTGCGGATCGCCACGCGCAATTCGTCGTGCGTCGCATCCTTGAGGATATAGCCGTCCGCCCCGGCACGCAGGCTTTCGTGGATGTATTCGTCGGTCTTGTGGATGGTCAGCACCAGCACCTTGGTTTCCGGGTAGCGCCGCTTGATGTCGCGTATCGCTTCGATCCCGTTCATCCCGGGCATGGTCAGGTCCATCAGCACCAGGT
>JBDKRR010000388.1:0-2710 GCA_039683315.1 Sulfuricella sp. | reverse complement strand
CGGCGCACGAACGTCGCCGGGTCTTCCAGCTGTCCGCCTTCGGCCAGCAGCGCCTGGTCGAACAGGATGTGGCTCCAGTCGCTGAACTTGTCGCTGTCGGCCTGGTCCTTGAGACGCTGTACCAGGGCGTGCTTGGGGTTGATTTCGAGGATCGGCTTGGTGGTAGGCACGTTCTGGCCGGCCGCTTTCAGCAGGCGCTCCAGGTTGCCGCTCATGTCGTGCTCCCCCGCCACCAGGCAGGCCGGGGACGAAGTCAGGCGGTGTGAAATGCGCACTTCCTTGACCTGTTCGCCCAGGCTATCCCTGATCTTGTCGGTAAGCCCCTTGAAGGCGTCGGCTTCCTGCTCCTGTTCCTTCTTCTCTTCCTCGTCCGCAAGCTTGCCCAGGTCTAGGTCGCCCTTGGCCACGGACTGCAGCTTCTTGCCGTCGAACTCGGTGAGGTGGGAGACCATCCACTCGTCCACGCGGTCGGCGAGCAGCAGCACTTCCACGCCCTTGGCGCGGAAGATTTCCAGGTGCGGGCTGTTCTTGGCCGCGGCGAAAGTGTCCGCCGTGACGTAGTAGATCTTGTCCTGGCCTTCCTTCATGCGCCCGATGTAGTCAGCCAGGGAAACGGTCTGCGCTTCGCTGTCGTCGTGGGTGCTGGAGAAACGGACCAGCTTGGCGATGCGCTCCTTGTTGGCCATATCCTCGCCCACGCCTTCCTTGATGGCGCGGCCGAATTCCTTCCAGAAGGTGGCGTATTTTTCCGCCTGGTTTTCGGCCAGGTCTTCCAGCATGCCCAGCACCTTCTTCACCGAGCCGCCGCGGATGGCTTCGATGTCCTTGCTTTCCTGCAGGATTTCGCGCGACACGTTGAGCGGCAGGTCGTTGGAGTCGATCACCCCGCGGATGAAGCGCAGGTAGTAGGGCATGAGCTGCTTGGCGTCGTCCATGATGAACACGCGCCGCACATAGAGCTTGATGCCGTGACGCTGCTCGCGGTCCCACAGGTCGAACGGCGCGTGGGCCGGCACGTACAGCAGTTGGGTGTATTCCTGCTTGCCTTCCACCTTGGCGTGGACGTAGGCCAGCGGCGCCTCGAAGTCGTGCGCCACGTGCTTGTAGAATTCCTCGTACTGCTCCGGCGTGACCTCGCTCTTGGGGCGCGCCCACAGGGCCGATGCCTGGTTGACGGCTTCGTCCTCGTCCTTGACCACGGTTTCCTTTTTCTCCGCGTCCCATTCTTCCTTTTTCATCACGATGGGCAGGGTGATGTGGTCGGAATATTTGCGGATGATGGTTTTCAGCTGCCAGCTGGAGAGCAGTTCGTCTTCGCCCTCGCGCAAGTGCAGGATCACGTCGGTGCCGCGACCGGCCTTCTCCACGGTTTCCAGCGTGTAGTCGCCCTCGCCCGCGGATTCCCATTTCACCGCGTGTTCTGCGCCCAGACCGGCGCGGCGCGTAACCAGGGTGACCTTGTCGGCGACGATGAAGGCGGAGTAGAAGCCCACGCCGAACTGGCCGATCAGGTGCGCATCCCTGGCCTGGTCGCCGGAGAGCGCCTCGAAGAACTGGCGCGTACCGGACTTGGCGATGGTGCCGATGTGCTCGATCACTTCCTGGCGGTTCATGCCGATGCCGTTGTCGGAAATGGTGACGGTGCGTGCATCCTTGTCGAAGGCGACGCGGATTTTCAGTTCGGGATCGTTTTCCCACAGCGCGTCGTCGGACAGCGCCTCGAAGCGCAGCTTGTCCGCCGCATCGGAGGCGTTGGAAATCAGCTCGCGCAGGAAAATCTCCTTGTTGCTGTACAAGGAGTGGATCATCAGCTTCAGCAGTTGTTTGACTTCGGCCTGAAAGCCCAGTGTCTCTTTGTGTGCTTCTACGGTCATGGTGCTCGTTCTCCGGTTTGTTGAACAAAATCTGCAAGCTAGATGGGAACGCATTGACCCTATTTCAAGAGGGGTCTGAATGCTATGATGCTTCGCAGTCATGACTCGAGGAAGCGTTGAACATGGTTCCGGAAAACATTCTTCCCCTCAGCAAGTTTATCGGCGCGAAATTTTCCCTCAGCGACGCCTCGCCCGAATTCGCCATGAGCGACGACGAGGCGGAGTTCATGCTGGAAATCCTTGCGGAGGTGGACTGGTCCGAGCCGCTGTGCCGGTTCGGCGAATTCACCCTGCGCCAGCACGGCGGCTGGAGCGAGGGCGCAAACGTCGGCCTGTTCCACGACGGCAAGATGGTCGGCTTTTACGAAGGGCTGAACCTGTGGGTGCACCCCGACTACCGGCGCCAGGGCCTGGCCATTCCGCTCATCCTCATGGCGGCGCGGCTGCGTGGCGGCAGCGTGCTGCCGGACGGCGTGGACGCGCAGAACTATTCGCCCGCCGGCCTGCTGGCGCATACCACGGCGCATCTCCAGACACTGCTGTGTGCCATCAAGAAGAACGAATCCATTCCCCAGTCGGTGCTGGACGAGTACAACATCGACGACCCGAGCGAGCTGGTCAAGATGTTCGGCCCGGAATTCATTGCCGGGCTGACTTGCTGCAAGCCGCTGGGCGACTAGCGGCGTGTTAACGCGCCCTGGGGGTTAGCGAAGTAATCGGCCCTGAGACGCAAATCGCGCCGAAGAAACGCCGTAGGTTGGTGGTGAACAACGTGAACCCCAACACTTCCCTGCCGGAATCGCGACATGGCCGATTTTGTCGGCGGCGCTGCGTTG
>JBDKRR010000387.1:0-7594 GCA_039683315.1 Sulfuricella sp. | reverse complement strand
CCGTGCTTCAATCCGCCTTCCATTTCGTCCTCCGTTTCCAGCATTTCACAGAAACGTTGAGCTCCATTATTTACAGCCCACTTCAAGGACCAAGCATGGCATGCTCGGCGCGAAATAAATAAATTATGCTTTTATCGAGATTACTGGTAATCTACGCAACGTCTGTGGAATTCAAGAACAAAATTGCGGTACCTTCAGTTGGCCCTTTTTCCTTGTTTCGATAGATCGAGCAATCGCTCATACGACTTAAAATTTAGGAATGTAAAATGGCAACAGGTATTGTGAAATGGTTTAACGACGCTAAAGGTTTTGGATTCGTTACGCCCGATGACGGCAGCGAAGATTTGTTTGCACACTTCTCCGCAATCCAGATGGGTGGTTTCAAAACCCTGAAGGAAGGCCAAAAGGTTCAATTTGAAATTACCCAGGGTCCCAAGGGCAAACAAGCCTCCGACATCCGGGAAGCATAAGTTTACTTACGCTTGACCATAAAAAAACCCCGGTCCTCCGGGGTTTTTTTATGCCTGTAGAAAAGAAGCCCGACCGCATTTTCTCAGGTGCATAGAAGCTTTTCAACCCGGCATGGCCTGGCGATTTCGGCTAGAATAACGCCCTTTCAAGACCACTCGATGCTGCCTCGCGATGAAACACAACGACTCCCTGATTATTGACGTCAACCTCCACGACTTCGAACAGCATGTCATCGAAGCTTCAAAAACCCTCCCGGTACTGGTCGATTTCTGGGCCGACTGGTGCTCGCCTTGTCTGGCGCTGTCGCCCGTGCTGGACCGGGTTGTTAAAGCCTACGCGGGAAAATTCACGCTCGCCAAGGTGGAGGTGGACGAAGGGGACAATATGAAACTCGCCGGCCGTTATGGCCTGCGCGGTTTCCCCACTGTGCTGATGTTCATAAACGGCGAAGAGGTGGGACGTTTCTCCAGCGCCAAGCCCGAGCACTGGGTACGTGAATTCATCGAACAACACTGCACCGCCTGCTAGCATCCCTGCTGTGAATCTCCTTTGTCCGTGTGGCTCCGGCCTGCCATTCGAGTCCTGCTGCGGGCCATATCTGGCGGGAAAATCCTCGCCCCCGACGGCCGAAACCCTTATGCGATCGCGCTATAGCGCCTTCGTGCGCCACGATTGGGACTACCTGAACCACACCCAGCGAGAGCCGGACAATGAGCCAGCCACTGCAGATATCGAATGGCTCGGATTAGAGGTGTGGGAAGTACGCGCTGGCGGCGTGAACGATGCGGAAGGTACAGTGGAATTCGTCGCACACTATACGCATCAAGGCCGTCCCTCGGCGCTGCACGAGATCAGCCGCTTCAGCAAACACGATGAAAAATGGTTTTACGTCGGCGGAGAATTTCCGCGCGCCGCACGCCCGGCGAAAGTCGGGCGCAACGAGCCATGCCCTTGCGGCAGCGGAAAAAAATTCAAGAAATGCTGCGAGCGCGCTTGAGTCAGGGTTTTGGCGCTGGCGGCACAGGCTTTCCTGGGGGCGTCTGGGCAGCAGCGTTCGCCGCAGGAGCAGGATGCCGGTCATTATCCAATACCTGGAAAAAAACTTCGTCCTGCTTGACCAGCCCCAGTTCGCTGCGGGCACGCTCCTCGATCGCGTCGTAACCCTGTTTGAGGTCGCGCACTTCCGCCTCGAGCGAGGCGTTGCGCGCTTTCAGTCCCTGATTGACCTGTTTCTGTGCCGCGATTTTCTGATCCACTTCCCACACCCGTAGCCAACTGCCTTTGCCCAGCCACAGCGGATATTGCAACGCGGCAATGAGCAGCGCCAGAAAAAGCGTCAGCCAGCGCATGGAAAGGGATCAGACTCCGGTTCAGAAACTGAGCTGATAGAAGGCATCGCGCCCGGCGTAGCTGGCGCCGTCGCCGAGTTCTTCTTCGATGCGCAGCAACTGGTTGTATTTGGAAATACGGTCGGAGCGGCTGAGAGAACCCGTCTTGATCTGCAGGGCGTTGGTTGCCACGGCCAGATCGGCGATAGTGGAGTCTTCCGTCTCGCCCGAGCGGTGCGAAATCACGGCGGTATAACCGGCACGCTTGGCCATCTCCACGGCGGCGAAGGTTTCGGTCAGGGTGCCGATCTGGTTCACCTTGATCAGGATGGAGTTGCAGATGCCCTTCTGGATGCCTTCGCGCAGAATCTTGGTGTTGGTCACGAACACGTCGTCGCCCACCAGCTGGATCGACTTGCCGAGGCGGTCGGTGAGCAGCTTCCAGCCATCCCAGTCAAATTCGCTCATGCCGTCTTCGATGCTGATGATGGGGTACTTATCCACCCAAGTGGCATACAGATCGATGATCTGGCTCGAGTTGAGGGTCAGTCCGTCCGCTTTCAGGTGGTACTGGCCGTCCTTGTAAAACTCGGAGGCGGCGCAGTCCAGGCCGATCGCCACGTCGGAACCCGGCAGGTAGCCGGCGGCCTCGATGGCTTCCACGATGACCTTCAGGGCTGCTTCGTTGGAGCCCAGCGCCGGCGCGAAACCGCCTTCGTCGCCGACAGTGGTAGCCAGGCCGCGGCCGTGGAGAATCTTTTTCAGGTTATGGAACACTTCCGCGCCGCAACGCAGGGCTTCGCGGAAACTCTGTGCGCCCACCGGGATGATCATGAATTCCTGGATGTCCGCACCGCCGGTGGCATGCGCGCCGCCGTTGATGATGTTCATCATCGGCACCGGCAACTGCATCGGGCCGGCGCCGCCCAGGTAACGGTACAGCGGCAGGCCGGACTGTTCCGCCGCGGCCTTGGCGACCGCCATGGAGACGGCGAGAATGGCGTTGGCGCCCAGGCGGCCCTTGTTTTCGGTGCCGTCCAGCTCGATCAGCATCCTGTCGATAAAGCTCTGCTCTTCGGCGTCCAGTCCGATGATCGCTTCGCAAATTTCGGTATTTACGTTTTCCACTGCCTGGAGCACGCCCTTGCCCAGGTAACGATTCTTGTCGCCATCGCGCAGTTCCACGGCTTCCTTGGTGCCGGTGGAGGCGCCTGACGGCACCGCGGCACGACCAATCACTCCCGACTCCAGCAGTACGTCGGCTTCCACCGTGGGGTTGCCACGGGAGTCCAGTATTTCACGGGCGATCACATCAACAATTGCACTCATCTTATTTTTCCTTAACAGTATTCATTCTTTGCACAAACAATAACCACAAATCTCTACACTCGATAACACATGCAATGACACATGACGAAATGACGGCCGCGCATTGGGTCGAATTTTTCAGGCTGGCTGCTGCTCGATCAGGCCCTGCTGCTTGACCAGATCATCCAGCTGCTTGAGGGTTGCCAGCAACTGGCGCATCTGCCCCAGCGGCCAGGCGTTGGGTCCATCCGACAGCGCAATGGCGGGGTCGGGGTGGGTTTCCATGAAAATGCCGGCAATCCCGCTCGCCACCGCTGCGCGCGCCAGCACCGGCACGAATTCGCGTTGGCCGCCGCTCTTGTCGCCCTGCCCGCCCGGCAACTGCACCGAATGGGTGGCGTCGAACACCACCGGGCAGCCGGTGTCGCGCATCACCGCCAGCGAGCGCATGTCGGAAACCAGGTTGTTGTAACCGAACGACACGCCGCGTTCGCACACCATGATGTTGTCCGCGCCGCCGTTGGCTTCGCGCGCTTTTTCCACCACGTTCTTCATGTCCCACGGGGCAAGGAACTGGCCTTTCTTGATGTTGACCGGCTTGCCGCAGCTCGCCACCGCGTGGATGAAATCGGTCTGGCGACACAGGAAAGCGGGCGTCTGCAACACGTCCACCACTGCTGCCGCGACCGGGATCTCTTCCTCGCTGTGCACGTCGGTCAGCACCGGCACGCCGATCTGGCGCTTCACCTCGCTCAGAATCCGGAGCCCTTCGTCAATGCCGAAACCGCGGAAAGACTTGCCGGAACTGCGGTTGGCCTTGTCGTAGGAGGATTTGTAGATGAAGGAAATGCCCACGGCGGCGCAGATTTCTTTCAGTGCACCCGCCGTGTCCAGCGCCAATTGCTCCGACTCGATCACGCAAGGGCCGGCAATCAGGAATAACGGCTGGTCCAGGCCAGCCTCGAAGCTGCAAAGTTTCATGGGTCAGGAGGCCTGTTCGTGGGCAAGCGCGGCTTCGATGAAGGCCTTGAACAGCGGATGGCCGTTGCGCGGGGTGGAAGTGAATTCGGGGTGGAACTGACAGGCCATGAACCAGGGGTGATCCGGCAATTCGATCATCTCGCACAGGTTCTCGTCGCCCTGCGAACGGCCGCTCACGCGCAAGCCCGCCTGCTCGAGGCGCGGCAGGAATTCGTTGTTGACTTCATAGCGGTGGCGATGGCGTTCGACAATCTTGTCTGCGCCATAAACCTTGCGCGCCAGCGAGCCTTCCAGCAGCAAGGCCTCCTGTCCACCCAGGCGCATGGTGCCGCCCAGATCGGACTGCGCGTTGCGGGTTTCGACCGTGCATTCCTTGGTGCGCCACTCGGTAATCAGCGCCACCACCGGATGATGGGTATTGGGCTCGAATTCGGTGCTGTGCGCATCTTCCATGCCGGCCTTGTGGCGCGCATATTCGATCACCGCCAGTTGCATGCCGAGGCAGATCCCCAGGTAGGGAATGCGCTTCTCGCGGGCGTAACGAATCGCTGCAATCTTGCCCTCGACGCCGCGCTTGCCGAAGCCGCCCGGCACCAGAATCGCATCCTTGCCGGCCAGGCAAGCGATATCGCCACTTTCAAGCGTTTCGGAATCGATGTAGTGGATGTTGATCTTGCTGCGCGTGTGGATACCGGCATGGATCAGGGCTTCGGAAAGCGATTTGTAGGACTCGGTCAAATCCACGTATTTGCCCACCAGCGCGATGTTCACCTCGCGTTGCGGATGCTCCAGGGCGAAAACCAGTTTTTCCCAGGCACTCAGGTCCGCAGCGGGCGGGTTGAGTTCCAGCTTGCGGCACACGATCTGGTCGAGGTTCTGCAGATGCAGCAGGCCGGGGATCTTGTAGATGCTGTCGACATCCACGGCGGAAATGACCGCCTCCTCGGGAACATTGGTAAACAGCGCGATCTTGCGCCGCTCATCGTCCGGCAGGGGGCGATCGGCGCGGCACAGCAGCACGTCGGGCTGGATACCGATTTCGCGCAGTTCCTTCACCGAGTGCTGGGTCGGCTTGGTCTTGATCTCGCCGGCGGAGGCGATGTAGGGCACCAGGGTGAGGTGGATGAAGCAGGTATTGTTGCGCCCCATCTGCACGCCCATCTGGCGGATCGCTTCGAGGAAAGGCAGCGATTCGATGTCGCCCACCGTGCCGCCGATCTCGACGATCGCCACTTCGGCGTCCCCGGCGCCGGCGCGCACGAAATTCTTGATCTCATCGGTGATGTGCGGAATGACCTGCACCGTGCCGCCGAGGTATTCGCCGCGGCGTTCCTTCTTGATCACGCTCTCGTAGATCTGGCCGGTGGTGAAGTTGTTGGACTTCTTCATCCGGGCATTGATGAAGCGCTCGTAATGGCCCAAGTCCAGGTCGGTTTCCGCACCGTCTTCGGTGACGAAGACTTCGCCGTGCTGGAACGGGCTCATGGTGCCTGGATCCACGTTGATGTAGGGATCCAGCTTGAGCATGGTGACTTTGATGCCGCGGGATTCGAGGATGGCTGCGAGCGAAGCCGCCGCGATGCCTTTGCCGAGAGAAGAAACGACCCCGCCCGTGACGAAGATGAATTTAGTCATGAAAGACCTGAAGATCAAGGAGATTGGACGGGATGAAATCATACCCTAAATATGCCCTCCTCACAATTCGGGGGCAGGCCCACGCACCGCTGGAAAGCCGCGTGGCACTATGCAAAACGGGGGCATTATGGGACAATCAAGAACTATTCCTATTTGCAAATTAAACCGATGACCACGGTCAGACTATCCACGCTCAAGCCCGGCGATTCCGCCACCATTGCTGCGCTGCACACCGACGAGGCGCTCTACCACCGCCTCGCCGCCATGGGTTTCCGCATCGGCAAGCGCATCGACCTGGTGCGCCGCGCCAAGTTCGCCGGGCCGTTGCACGTCCGGATAGGCACCACCGACATCATGCTGCGCCGCAGCGACGCCCAGCATATCGACGTCACCCCGGCGAGAACGCCCGAATGAAGCGTATTGCCCTGCTCGGCATGCCGAACACCGGCAAATCCACCTTTTTCAACCGCCTTACCGGCGCCTCGGCACGAGTAGGAAACTGGCCGGGCATCACCGTCGACCTCATGAGCGCGAAGGTGCTGCTCGGCGGCGCCATGGTGGAGATCATCGACCTGCCCGGCGTATACGACATCCACGGCTTCTCCGACGACGAACTGGTGGTGCGCCATTTCCTCGAAAACAACCCGGTGGACCTGGTGCTGATCATCCTCAACACCACCCAGATCGAGCGCCAGCTGAGCCTCGCCCTGCAGCTCAAGCAGCTCGGCCTGCCCGCCCTGCTGTTGCTCAACATGTCGGATGAAGCAAAGAAATACGGCGTCACGGTGGATATCGAAAAAATGTCGCAGGCCATGAACATGCCGGTGACGCTGCTATCCGCCAAATACGGCAGCGGCTACGAGCACGCCTACCAGGCCATCTCCAGCGCCATCCAGACGAGCATGCCGGTTGCCACGCAACAGATTCGCGACAAACTGCAGCTCGACGACCAGATCGAGTCCACCATGGAAAGCGTGCTGCAGCACGCCGTACAAGTCCCGACCCAGATGTCCGACAACCTCACCACCCGGCTCGACCGCGCACTGCTCCATCCCTGGCTGGGCCTGCCCCTGTTCTTCGGCGTCATGTACCTGCTGTTCCAGGCCATTTTCATTCTCGGCAAACCCCTGCAGGACGGCGTGGCCTGGCTCCTCGGCCTGTTCCGCGGCGGCGTGCTGGACCCCCTGCTGCACAACCTGCCCGCGCCGCTGCACGGCCTGCTGCTGGACGGCATCTACAACGGTGTCGGCACCGTCGCCGCCTTCGTGCCGATCATCGTGCTGTTTTTCCTCTTCATGGCGTTGGTGGAAGACAGCGGCTACCTGTCGCGCGCCGCGTTCCTGATGGACGCGCTGATGGCCAAAATGGGCCTCGACGGGCGCAGCTTCGTCATGATGCTGATGGGCTTCGGCTGCAACGTGCCGGCGCTGATGGGCACGCGCGTCATGCGTTCGCGCAGCCTGCGCCTGTTGACCATGCTGGTCATCCCGTTCTCGCTGTGCTCGGCCCGCCTGCAGGTGTTCGTCTTCATCGCTTCGGCGCTGTTCGCCCCGAAATACGCGCCGCTGGTGCTGTTCAGCCTTTACCTGTTCAGCTTTGCCGCCGCGATCGCCACCGCGCTGCTGTTCAAGAAACGCTACGCCAACAACGAGCCTTTCATTCTCGAACTGCCGCCCTACCGCCTGCCCACCTGGCGCCAGATCGTGCTGCGCGGCTGGCACGAAGTCAGGCACTTTCTCGGCCGGGCGAGCAAGTTCATCATCGCCGGCGTGGTGATGGTATGGATACTCACCCATTTCCCCCTGGATGCAGCCCCGGCCGGCAGCGACACCTGGGCCGGCATGATCGGCCACTTTCTCGCCCCCGTGCTC
>JBDKRR010000386.1:0-2378 GCA_039683315.1 Sulfuricella sp. | reverse complement strand
CACTTGTTCCAGTACCACACCGGGCTGAGCCAGGGCCAGGAGTGGAACAAGCTCGGGGCATCCTGCCTGCGCTTGCTGAATCTCGACGAACAAGAACTGGCGGAAATCTATGAAGAGTCCGCCTCGGTCGTCGCCAGCGAAGTTTAGGTAAACGTAATTTCGCTCTTGGCTGCCCTCGCTTAGAGGCCGCCCATGCGCTTGGCGAACGACACGGCATAGGCCGGCGAGCGGAAGAGCAGGATCGGGTCGTTCGTCGGCGCGATGCCGTCGGCCATCACCAGCGGGTCGAAATTGATGTTCTCGCACTGCGCGCCCTTTTGCGGCATGGCGGCGGAAATCGTCAAGGTGCCGACTTTCCTCTCCTTGCGGCCCTCAGGCCATGCCACGGTTGGATTGTCCTGCGGGTCGCCGGGTTCGCCGATGGTCAGAATCATATCCCACCGCACCGGACCACTCTTGGTTCGCTCGATCAGCGCGGATTCAAGGAAATTCGCGGGCCGGGTCTTGAGCTCGGCATCGGTCAGGCGTTTAACCCCATCCTCGGGCACAAAGCGCCAGCGCACCAGGGTCGTCTTGTTGTCGCGGTTGATGAACTTGAAAGTGTGGATGCTGAAAAAATCACTGTTGGCAAAGCTGACGGGAGGATTGTACTTGGCCAGAAACTCAGCCTGAGGCCGGTTGTCTGGGTGGCTGGCCTGGAATGCCTTGATCTTTTCCTGGTCCGGTTTTCCGGTTTCCGGGTCCGGTTTCATCGCGATCATCTGTGCCAGGAAGGTACTCGGCTGCGCGGCACCGAACATCGGGGTGTTGAGCATGGTGATGTGCTGCAGGCTACCGTCCGGGAACCTGAATTCCAGGGCCATGCCGCGCGCGCTCTTCGCCGTGTCCGGTGCCTTGGGATTGCCGCCGGCGAGGGAGAATCGCGCGATCACGGGGATCTTGTTCCCCGAAAACAGCGGCGAACGCGAGTAGGCGGCTGCTTCGGTCGCGCCGACGAAAGTCCCCTCCGCACACATGCCCTTGGTGTGATTGCGCCGCTGCCCGGGTGTGACGCCAAAGGTGTTTTCGATGGCGCTGACCACCTGATCGGCGGTGACTTGCTGTTCGGCGGCGAAGCCATGCGGCGCGCCAAGGACAAGCAAAGCAGCCAGAACGCATTTTTTCAGAGCGTGATTTGACATGGTGGTTCGCCTTTCAATTAGGGTTTTTCGGTGCGTCGCGCGGGTTTGGACAGTCCTAGGCAGGCTACCGGCGAGCGCGTGTCGGTGTGAATACATAAAAACGCGATTTGTGCGGGGAAAAACACCTTAGCTGAACGCTGAAAAAAACTTTGTGCAGCCCCCACTGTCTATCCACAACACGCTGCTTCACCGCAAGGAGGCTGACATGATTCAGGATCGCGCCGCCGGAGCCGTCATGGGGGCCTTGATCGGCGATGCGCTCGGCCTGGGGTGCCACTGGTACTACAACCTCGACGAACTGCATTGCGACTACGGCTCATGGATCACCGGCTACACCACGCCCAGGCCGGAGCGCTATCACGGCGGCATGCGGGCCGGGCAGTTGTCGCAGACCGGACTCATTCTGGCCATGCTGCTGCGCTCCGTGGTCGAGCACGGCGAATACCGGGAGGACGATTTCACGCGGCGGCTGGACCAGGAACTGTTCCCGCTGCTCGACGGAACGCCGGTCTACGGGCCCGGCGGCTACACCAACCAGTCGATACGCGAGGCTTACCGGCGCCGCGTGGAACAGCACAAGTCATGGCAGGAAACAGGCGGCCACGCGGACACCACGGAATCGGCCGAACGCGCCATCGTGCTGGCGGCACGCTACGCGAAACGGCCGCAGCGCGTCGCCGCAACCGTTTCTTCCAATTGCCGTCTCACCCAGGGAGACGAGGCGATCATCGCCATGAGCACGGCTTACAACTGCGTCCTGGCGCTACTGGTCAACGGAGAAAAACTGACGCCAGCCGTCTCGGACAAGCTGATGCAGCTGGTGCAAAGCGGGGAACTGCCTTTCCATAGCGTGGTAAAAAGCGGTTTCGCCGCCCCGCGCCCCGGCGACCCGGACCCGCCACTCGCCGGTCGCTTTTCTTCGCCCGATGCCCTGCTGACGCCGCATTACGCCGCTCTCGCCGCCGCCGATCCCGACATCCGTATCGAGCCCGCGTGGAAGGTGTCCATCGTCTACGGCATGCCGTGCGCCATCTACCACCAGCTGCCCGCCGCCTATTACCTCGCCGCCCGTTTCCATGACGATTACGAATCCGCCGTGCTCCATGCGATCAACGGCGGAGGCCAAAACCAGGCAAGGGCGATCCTCACCGGCGCGCTCGTCGGCGCCCAAACGGGCCTGACCGGCATTCCCAAACG
>JBDKRR010000385.1:0-28698 GCA_039683315.1 Sulfuricella sp. | reverse complement strand
TCTGGTAGTTTTCCGGCGTAGGCGCAATCCGACGTGCCGACAAAAGCTTCAGGGTTTCGCGGGCGAGATCAGTAGGATTGGTGAAGGCGGGCATTTTTGTGACCTCTGATTAAGTCAAACGCGGTCGCGACGGGGTTTTGTGGAAGACCAGGATAAGGGGCAAGACGCGCCGTGCAGTATAGCACCGCGGCATTTTCGGTTACAATCGGGCTATGTTCACGCGCTTGTTCTACCTCTGCCTGCTGCTGATTTACCCCTTTCACGGGATGGCCAACGGGCAGTGGCAAAACCTGGATACGATCCTCAGCGGCGCCACCCAATTCGCGCGCCAGCAAACGACAGCCCAGCCAGGCAGCGTCACCGTTACCGCGGGGACGCTGGACCCGCGCCTGCGCTTGCCGGCCTGTCCCACCATGGAATTCTTCATCCCGACCGGCAGCCGGATGTGGGGCAACAGCAACGTCGGCGTGCGCTGCCCTGCCCCATCGACATGGACCGTGTACGTTCCGGTCAACATCAGGATCACTGCCGACATCGTGTTCGCCGCCCGCCCCCTGCAATCCGGGCAAAAACTGAGCGAGGCGGACATCCTGATAAAAAGCGACGACATCACCCAGTTCGCTTCCGGCGTGATCACCGACCCCAGCCAAGCTCTGGGCAAGATTGTCACCCTTGGCGTTGCCGCGGGCTACCCGCTACGCAACGACATGCTGCGCGCTCCCCACGTAATCCAGCAGGGGCAAAGCGTAAAAATCATCGCCAAAGGAGCAGGCTTCCAGGTAAATGCCGAAGGCAAGGCGCTGACCAACGCCGCCGCCGGGCAGATCGTCTCGGTACGCACGCCATCCGGGCAGGTCATCAAGGGAACAGCCAGGGAAGGCGGATTCGTCGAAGTACCATTCTGAGCGGACCCCCAGCATGGAACAACAATTGCTTAATCCACAGCGAAAAATATTGCAGTTGCCGGCTAAAGTTTTTCCGCCGCATGCCGCTGTAACACCTATCATAGCCCCCTGAACTGCAGGAATGGCGCAAAGGAAATATCGTGAAAATTGACAGCTCAGTCGGAAAACTCGTTGCCACGCCGGATGGCCAAAGCAAGGTGGTGCGCAACACCCCCACACAGCAGTCCGCCCCAAAAACGGAAAGCCGGGATGAGGTGCAATTGACTTCGTCCAGCCAGTTGCAGGCCATGGGCAGCGGCATCGACACCAGCACGCCGATTGACAGCGCAAAAGTCGAAGCCATCAAACAGGCCATTTCCGAAGGGCGCTTCAAAATCAACCCGGAAATGATTGCCGATCGTCTGCTGACCTCGGTTAAAGACCTGCTGGCAAGCCAAAAGGGCTGAGTTGAAACAAGAATCCGCCGTCAAGTTTGCTCTCAAACTACGTGAAGAGCTCGACGCTTTCAGGGAGTTTCACCAACTCCTGGAACAGGAACAGGCTGCCCTGATCGCTGGCGACATAGACCGTCTGCTGCAGCTAGCACCCGGAAAAACCGGGCTCATAGAAAAGCTTTTCGCTTTCAGCGCCGAACGCGACCACCTGCTGGCCACCGCCGGTTATGAGAACACCCCTACAGGATTAGCCGCCTGGCTTAGTGCCATCGGTATAACTGACGAGACACGCGAACAGTGGGAGCTGCTACTCAATCTGGCGCGTGAGGCCGAACAAGCAAACCGCCGCAACGGCCTCCTGATCGAAACCCACCTGCGCCACAATCAGCAGGCTCTGGCCGCACTTCAAACTGCGGCGAACCCGACGAACACCCTGTACGGCCCCAATGGTCAGATCAGCGGCCTCCCCAGTGGCCGCCCACGCGGCAAAGTCTAGCGACACCGGCAGGCGCGAATCAATTCGCCCTTACGACAATCTGGATTTATTGCAGCACTGTCGCCGGCGCCTTGTCATCCGGTTCGATCATGACCGTCACACGCCGGTTGCGACTGCGGCCTTCGTTGGTATCGTTTGGCTCAACCGGTCGCTGATCGGCATAACCGATCGCCATCAAGCGCGACGGGTCCACACCGTTTTCAATAAACAGCCGCACCACGCTGCTGGCACGGGCGGTAGAAAGTTCCCAGTTGGACGGATAGGCGGGCGTCCCAATCGGTATATTGTCGGTATGCCCTTCGATCCGAACCGCGTTGGTCACGCCTGCCACCACCTGCGCCACCGCTTTCAGCACCTGTATGGACGGTTTTTCC
The DNA here is from genome assembly GCA_039683315.1 of Sulfuricella sp. Lineage (GTDB taxonomy): Bacteria > Pseudomonadota > Gammaproteobacteria > Burkholderiales > Sulfuricellaceae > Sulfurimicrobium. The sequence continues at coordinate 26,489 of JBDKRR010000385.1, read as the reverse complement.
AGTTGCGCTTGTCCCGGCGCAAAAAGCACGCTGGCGTTGATTTCGATCGACACGCCAAGCGGGCTCTGGGTGACGCGCACCTGCCCCTCTTTCACCAAAGGTTCCATGACCTTGAGGAGATCGGTGGCGATCCCCTTCATTTTTTCTTCCTGCTTCTTGCGCTTGATTTCCTGTGCCTGTTCGACTTTTCGCACCGCGATCGGCTGCAATATTACCTGGCGGCCAGTCTGGGGGCGGCTGGGGGGTTGCTCTTTTCCCATGCGGAGCGGCTCCTGGCTGGTAGGCGTCTGCTTGAAGGCATCGACCAGCGAATCGCTCAACACGCGATATTTTCCTTCGTTGATGGACGAAATGGCATACATCACGACGAAAAAGGCAAACAAAAGGGTGATGAAGTCGGCATAGGAAACCAGCCAACGCTCGTGGTTCTCGTGTTCTTCCGGTCTTTTCTTGCGCGCCATTGGGTTAGCTTTCAGCTATCAGTTGTCAGCTTTCAGCAAAACCAGGCCAGCTGATAGCTGAAAGCTGACCGCTACAAAATATATCCCTGCAACTTGGTTTCGATGACGCGAGGGTTTTCCCCGTTGGCAATCGACCCCAGTCCTTCGATCAGCATTTCGCGTATCGTCACCTGGTGACCGATAATAGCCTTGAGCTTGTTGGCAACGGGCAGAAAAAACAGGTTGGCAGACCCCACGCCATAAATAGTGGCAACGAACGCCACTGCAATCCCCCCGCCCAGTTTGGATGGGTCGGAGAGATTCTCCATAACATGAATCAGACCCATCACCGCCCCGATAATTCCGATCGTGGGCGCATATCCGCCGGCAGACTCCCATACCTTTGCTGCCTGTCGCTGGTGTTCCTCGTAAGTATCGATTTCCACCTCGAGCGCCTCGCGAATTTTCTCCGGTTCAGCACCGTCCACCAGCATCTGCAAGCCTTTGCGTTTGAACGGATCGGTCAGGTCGTCGATCAGCGGCTCCAGTGCCAGCAACCCGCCTTTGCGCGCCACCTGGCTCCAGGAAATAATTTCTTCGATAAGGCGTTGCGGATGAAAGCGAGGCGTCACGAATACCCACTTGAGCAATTTCATACCGGCGAGAAACACGGGCAGGGAGCTTTGCAACATGACGGCACCCATGGTTCCGCCGATAACGATAAGGAAGGCTGTGACCTGCAGCAGCGAGCCGAGATGCCCGCCTTCAAGAATCTGGCCGCCAACGATGGCCAGCAGGGCCATGGCCAAGCCGGCAACGCTTATGAAGTCCACGCCGCCGCGCATCAGGCGCCCAGCCAGTCCTTGAGCCGGCTGCGCAGGCGTGCGACAGCCTGGCTATGAAGCTGGCTCACGCGGGACTCGGTCACGCCCAGTACTACACCGATTTCTTTCAAGTTCAGCTCCTCCTCATAATACAGGCTCATCACCATCTGCTCGCGCTCCGGCAAAATCTTGATCGCATCTACCAGCGCGGCGCGAAAATCTCCGTTTTCGATTTGCCCCAGCGGGCCGGGACGCTGGTCGGCCGAGTGACGCTCGAAAAAGTCGTCATCGCCATCCGCCTGATAATCCTCGTAATAAACCAACTGGTGACCACGCGCATCCTGCAGCATCTGCTGGAATTCCGCCAGCGGCACCTTCAATTCACTCGCCAGCTCCTGCTCGCCCGGTTGCCGCCCCAGCTTTTGTTCCAGCTTGTGTATCGCCGCCTCGATGGTGCGCATGCACTTGCGCGCCGAACGCGGCGCCCAGTCGGCTTCGCGCAGTTCGTCCAGCATGGCGCCGCGAATGCGCTGAGACGCGTAAGTCTCGAACTGTGCCCCTTGCGACTGATCGTAGTGTCCGACAGCGTCGAGCAGGCCGATCAAGCCGGCCTGGATCAGATCGTCGACCTCCACGCTGGCGGGGAGCTTGGCCGCCAGATGGTGCGCAATACGCCTGACCAGCGGTGCATACTGCACCACGTATTGTTCTTTGCTCTGCAGCTTGCCGTTAGCCTGGTACATGATCCGACTACGCTCGCCCCGTCCTGCTCGGCTCGGCGGCAGCAGCCCGGCTGCTTTGCACCAGTCGCTGCATGAATGCCTCCATCTGTCCCAGCTCCCCGGCGGGATGAGGCCATTGTTCCATTTTCTCGGCGAGATCGCGGAAAGCTTGTGCCGCGATGCTGTCCGGAAAAGCATCGACTACTGAGCGGCCAAGTTGCGTGGCGCGATGAATTTTCTCCTCCTGTGGCACGAACCCCATGAAATCCAGCGACACTTTCAGAAAACGCTTGGCCACCTTGGCCATATTGCTGAACACCACCCCGGCCTCTTCAGGACTAGTCGCGCGGTTCACCACGATATGAAAATTGCGCCGGGCAAACCCCTGGTTGAGCACTTTGATCAGCGCATACGCATCGGTCATGGAGGCCGGTTGCGGGTCGACCACCACCACCAGTTCCTGAGCAGCCAGGCTTAAGGGCAGGACATTGCCCGCCACACCGGCGACGGCATCGACCAGCACCACATCCATCGGCTGCGCAAGTTGCGTAAAGGAACGCACCAGCCATTCCATATCTGCAGCGGAAAGGTTTGCCAGTTCCTGCACGCTCCTGCCGGACGGAACCACTCCAATACCCTCCGGACCGGTCAGCATCACCTGCTCGAGGCTTTGCTCGCGCCGCAGCACGTGCGTCAGGTTGTAATAGGGCGTCAGGCCGAGCATGCCGACCACGCTGTGCTTGCCTTGGTGTTCGTCCAGCAACATCACCTGCTTGCCGCGTTTGGCAAGCGCCACTGCCAGATTGATCAGAACAGTGGTTTTGCCGACGCTGCGCTTGCCGCTGGTCAGCGTGACGATGCGCACGAAATCGTCCGAAAGCAGGCGGCGTAAGCCCTCTGCCTGATCCTGCATCACCTCAGCCACGCAGCGCCTCCGATTCGGCGCCGCCATCCGCCGTGGTACCGCTCATCAGCAGAGGGTATTCACCCTCTTCCAGGCTAAAGGGAGTCTGTGTCTCGGCGGGGCGCAAAGCGCGGTCCACCAGGTACATGGCGTTGGCAAGGTGCAGGTCTTCCGGCACGCGCTGGCCGTTGGTAATGTAATGCACCGGCAGTTGATGGCGCACGATGACGTCCAGCGCCCCACCCATGCTGATCGCTTCGTCGATCTTGGTCAGGATGCAGCCTTCGAGGTCCGCACCGCGGTAGGCGCGCACCACGTCTTCCAGGGTACTGGCCTGGGCATTGGCGCTGATCAGCAAAAGCCGCTTCACGCTACGGCCTGCGCCTGCGAGCAAGGCGACCTGCTCGGTCAGACGGCGATCGCGCTGGCTCATGCCGACGGTATCGATCAGCACCAGGTGCTTGTTCTGCAGATCTGCCAGGGTGAACTGCAGGTCTGCCTCGTCCTTGACTGCGTAAACCGGGACGCCGAGGATTTTGCCGTAAATTTTAAGTTGCTCGTGCGCGCCGATCCGGTAGCTGTCGGTGGTGAGCAGAGCCAGCTTGTTGGCGCCATGCTGCAGACGGCAACGCGCTGCCAGCTTTGCCACTGTGGTCGTCTTGCCGACCCCTGTCGGCCCCACCAGGGCATAGACCCCGCCGCGCTCGATGATGTCCTTGCCGGCGGCCACCGCGCGCAGATTGTGGGTAAGCGCCGCCTTGACCCACTTTATGCCGCGGTTGAAGTCCCCGCCGGGCGGCAGCTTTTCCAGCAACTGGCGCGACAGCGCCGGGCTAAATCCGGCCGACAGCATGTGGCGCAGAATTTCCACCTTGACCGGGTCGCTGCGCTGTAGTTCGCCCCATGCCAGACCCGCCAGCTGGCCTTCCAGCATGCCGCGCAGGGAGCGGATTTCGCGCATCATTTCCTGCGCCACGTTATCCATGGATTCGGACGTTGAATGCGCCAGCGCATCCGGCTGAGGTTTTGCTTGCCTTGCTGCGGGCGCGACGGAATCGAGCATAGCTTCCTGGCGGATGCGCTGCAGCACGCTGATTTCTTCCCGCTTGACCGGGCGGGGGCTGGCCGGCACCGGACGTGGCTCAGGATCGTATTCTGTCGGACGCGGTTCTTGCGCGTAGGGATTGCGCGGCTGTTTGATCACCGGTGCGGCGGCAAGGGCCGGTGTGGCGAGCGAGGCCATGTCCATGTTGGCGACTGCCATGATCTCGATCATGCCGTCCACCTGACGATTGGAAAGAATGATGGCATCCGCGCCAAGCGCGTCGCGAACCTGGCGTAAAGCCTCGCGGGTATTGGCGGCGCGGAATTTTTTCACATTCACGCTCTAGCTCCCAGCACGGCGGTCACGCGAATGTTTCTGGAGTCCGGCACTTCTGCATGGGAAATGACCTTGAGCTGCGGCGCCACACGGCGCAGGAAGCGCGACAGCAGCGGCCGCAACATGGCCGGCACCAGCAGCACGGCAGGCAATCCCATCTGCTCCTGTTGCTGCACGGCATAAGTAGTTTGCTGCATGAGATTTTCTGCAAGTCCGGGTTCGAGCCCCAAGCCTTCGCCCATGCCCTGGGCGGCGTGCATCATGATCTGTTCCAGATCGGGCTCGAGGGTCATCACCTGCAATTCTGCGGCTCCCGGGTAAATTTGCTGCATGATAGCACGGCCCAGAGCGACGCGAACCGCCGCCGTCAACTCCGCCGCATCCTGGGTGCGGGAGGCGTGATCGGCCAGCGTACCGATGATGGTGCGCATGTCGCGGATGTGGACGCCTTCGTCGAGCAAGTTCTGCAGCACTTTCTGCACCACGCCCAGCGGCAGCAGCTTCGGCACCATGTCTTCCACCAGCTTGGGCGATTCCTTGGCGAGGTGATCGAGCAGTTGCTGGGTCTCTTCGCGCCCCAGCAACTCCGCCGCATGCCCATGAATGATATTGGAAAGATGCGTCGCCACCACGGTGCTGCCGTCCACCACGGTGTAGCCGAACGTCTGCGCCTGATCGCGCAGGTTGGCATCGATCCACACCGCCGGCAGACCAAAAGCAGGGTCGGTGGTCGCCGCACCCGGCAAAGTCCCCAGCACCCGCCCCGGATTAATGGCCAGATACATGCCGGCATATGCCTCACCCTGGCCGATTTCCACCCCTTTCAGGGTGATGCGATAGCCGTTGGGGCGTAGTTCCAGGTTGTCGCGAATATGTACCGGCGGAACGAGAAAGCCCATGTCCTGTGCAAACTTCTTGCGGATGCCGCGAATGCGCCTCAGCAGTTCACCGTCCTGGGAGCGGTCCACCAGCGGGATCAGGCGGTACCCCACCTCGAGCCCGAGCGCGTCCACGGGCATGACGTCATCCCAGCCCACTTCCTGCATTTCCGGCGCCTGCATGGCCTCGGGCGGCGGCGCTTCCGGCAGTGCCGGCGCTTTCGCTTTTTCTTCGAGGTAATATGCCGCCCCGGCCAGAATCCCGCCGAGCGACAGGAACGCGATATGGGGCATGTTCGGGATCATGCCCATCAGACCGAGAATAGAGCCGGTGGTGTAGAGCACCGAGGGGCGGTTGAACAGCTGGCTGACAAACTGCTGCCCCACGTCATCGTGGGTGGCGACGCGACTCACCACCTTGCCCGACGCGGTGGAAATGATCAAGGCCGGAATCTGCGCCACCAGGCCGTCACCGATGGCCAGCAGGGTGTAGTTGTTAGCCGCGGCTGCAACACTCATGTCGTGCTGGAATATACCCACCAGCAAGCCGCCGATAACGTTGATGAACAGGATCAGGATGCCGGCCACGGCATCGCCGCGCACGAACTTGCTGGCACCGTCCATGGAGCCGAAAAAATCGGCTTCCTGCGAAATCACGGCACGGCGTTTGCGCGCTTCGTCCTCACCGATCAAACCTGCGTTAAGATCGGCGTCGATCGCCATCTGCTTACCAGGCATGGCATCCAGGGTAAAACGCGCACTGACTTCCGCGATCCGCCCGGCGCCTTTGGTGATCACCACGAAATTGATCACAACCAGGATGACGAACACCACGATGCCGACGGTGTAATTGCCGCCCACCAGAAAGTGGCCGAACGCCTCGATCACCTTGCCCGCCGCGTCCGGGCCGGTATGTCCTTCGAGCAGCACCACCCGCGTCGAGGCCACGTTCAGCGAGAGACGCAACAGGGTGGTGACCAGCAGCACGGTAGGAAACACCGAAAATTCGAGCGGCCTCTGGGTGTTCAGGCTGACCAGCATCACGATCATCGACAGGGCGATGTTGAAAGTAAACAGGATGTCGAGCAGGAACGGCGGCAGCGGCAGCACCATCATGGCCAGAATCATGATGATAAGGACCGGCCCCGCCAGGGTTTTTAAACCACGGCGACCGAGCAGTGGCGGCGCGTCTACCCTGGCGTTCATCTAACAACCTGTTTTATTGTTCTCAAGCGGCTTCTCTCACAAAATCCAGTTCCGGCGGCACCGGCAACGCGCGCGGCGCTTCTGGCTGCTCGCCGCCATAGGTGCGGTAGCGACGCAATTGATAAACGTAGGCCAGCACTTCCGCCACTGCGGTATAAAGTTTGGCCGGAATTTCCTGTCCCAGTTCGGCATGCCGGAACAAGGCTCGCGCCAGCGGCGGCGCTTCCAGAATAGGGACATGGTTCTCTTCCCCCAGTTCGCGAATTCTGAGAGCGATGAGTGCGGCGCCCTTGGCAATCACCTGCGGGGCACGCATCTTGTTTTCCTGGTAGCGCAAGGCCACCGCGTAATGCGTCGGGTTGGTCACGATCACGTCTGCCTTGGGCACTTCCGACATCATGCGCCGGCGCGCAGCCTCGCGCTGCAGGGCACGAATCCGCGCCTTCACATGCGGATCGCCCTCGGTTTCCTTGCCTTCCTGGCGAACTTCTTCCTTGGTCATCTTGAGTTGGCGGCTGTGATTCCACAACTGATAAGGGACATCGATCGCCACGATCAACAGCATGGAAGCGGACACCGCCATGAAAGTAAAGCCGACCATACTGGCAAGATGCGTCACCCCGGTTTCCAGCGGCTCCGACACCAGCGCAATGACGCCATCCACATCCTGATAGACGACCCAGAACGCCACACCACCGATCAGTCCGGCCTTGAACACCGCCTTGAGCATTTCCACCATGCCGGTCCAGGAAATGATGCGGGTAACACCCTTGAGCGGGTCAAGGCGGGAAAAATCCGGCGCCAGGGCATCGACCGAAAACAGCCAGCCGGAAATCAGCACGGAAGATGCAACGGTAGCGAGCAGCATCAAGCCCAGCAAGGGCAGGAAGGCCAGCAGTATATCCAGTGAATGCTGGTAAAGATGGTGCGACATTTGCACGGGGTCGAAAGCGGACGCACGCTCCAGCGTCAGGGCATTCTTCATCAGGGCGCGCATTTGCTCCATCATGCCGCCACCCATATACATCAGGCCCCCGCCGGCAGCCAGCAGAACGGCGACAGTGGTCAGCTCGCGCGACCGCGCGACCTGACCCTTCTCCCGTGCCTGCTCGATGCGCCGCTGCGACGCGGGTTCCGTGCGTTCTAGATCGCTGTCTTCAGCCATTTCCACCCTCTTTGGGGAGGGAGTTTAACATGCCGTGAAGCCAGCAAAAAGGCGCGTGTATTACCTGCGGGCAATACAGCGTGGTGGGATTATTCCGCTTCTTCCATCCAGGCCATCTGGATGGCCTCGAGAATCTTTTCGCTGGAGCGATTGGGGTCGTCGCTGAAACCGTCCAGTTCGGTCACCCATTGGTGCAGGTCGGTGAAGCGGACGTACTGCGGGTCGGTGTCGGAATGGGTGTCATACAGCGCTATGGCTATCTGGTGAACATCGGTCCATTTCATATCAACGATCTCCCTTTAATGATGCCCTTCCTTGACCATGTTGATGGTGTACTTGGGTATCTCGATCACCAGATCCTGAGCATCCACGATCGCCTGGCACGACAGGCGGGAATTGGGTTCCAGCCCCCATGCCTTGTCGAGCATGTCTTCTTCGAGTTCTTCCGCGTCATTGAGAGATTCCAGCCCTTCGCGCACGATCACGTGGCAGGTGGTACAGGCGCACGATTTCTCGCAGGCGTGTTCGATTTCGATACCGTTTTCGAGCAAGGTGTCGCAGATGGATACGCCGGGTTTGGCATCGATCACCGCACCTTCTGGGCACAGTTCGACATGGGGCAAAACGATCAGTTGGGGCATTTTAGTTCTCTGTAGTTAGCTATCAGCTGTCAGCTAGCAGTTTTTGCTGATAGCTGAATGCTGACAGCTATAAAATCAATTTTCCAGCTCTTCCAGCTTGTGTCCGGACAGCGCCTTGTTGACGCTTGCATCCATGCGTCGCGCGGCAAAGGATTCGGTGGCGTGATTGAGCGTTTCCAGCGCCTGGGTGACGAGCCGGTGATCTTCGCCGGCAATGGCGGTGCGCAGGACCTCGATCTTGGCAGCAATTCTGTCGCCCTCGCCTTCTTTCAGCAAATGGCCGTCCTCGTGCAAGGCGGCTTCCACCGCTTCGATCAGGCGCCCGCCCTCGACACGCGCTTCCTGCAGCGCACGCGCCAGCATGTCGTCTTTGGCATGCTCGTGCGAGGCTTGCAGCATATGCGTGATCTGATCGTCGCTCAAGCCGTAGGAAGGCTTGACTGTCACGGAGGATTCGACGCCGGTGCTTTGCTCCCGCGCCGTGACGGAGAGCAGGCCGTCCGCGTCCACCTGATAGGTAACACGGATACGCGCGGCGCCGGCCACCATGGGCGGGATGCCGCGCAGTTCGAACTTGGCCAGCGAGCGGCAGTCGCTCACCAGCTCGCGTTCGCCCTGCACCACGTGGATGCTCATGGCAGTCTGGCCGTCCTTGTAGGTGGTAAATTCCTGCGCGCGCGCCACGGGAATGGTGGAGTTGCGCGGGATGACTTTTTCGGTCAGGCCGCCCATGGTTTCCAGTCCGAGCGAAAGGGGAATCACATCGAGCAGCAGCCAGTCGTCCTCGCCCCGGTTGCCGGCCAGCACGTTGGCCTGGATCGCCGCGCCCAGCGCCACCACCTTGTCCGGGTCAAGGTTGTTGAGCGGCTCCTGGCCGAAGAACTGGCCCACCGCATGCTGGACGATCGGCATGCGGGTTGAGCCGCCGACCATCACCACGCCTTTGACTTCTTCCACGGACAAGCCGGCGTCGCGCAGCGCTTTGCGGGTCGGAGTCAGCGTCTTTTTGACCAGGCTCTGGGTGATGTCGGCGAACACTTGGGCGGACAGCGTCAGGTCTACCATCTCGCCGCTGGAAAGCACTGCCGTGATGCGTGTCTCCGGGTGCTCGGTCAGCGCTTCCTTGGCGGCGCGCGCATGCGTGAGCAGCAGCCGGGCGTCCTGGTGATTCAGTCCGGACAGCCCGGCCTGTTCGAGGGTCCAGCAATATATGCGATGGTCGAAATCGTCGCCGCCCAGGGCGGAATCGCCGTTGGTAGCCAGCACTTCGAACACGCCGCGCGAAAGTTTGAGAATGGAGATATCGAAAGTTCCGCCGCCCAGATCGAACACCGCGTACACGCCTTCGGCCCCGTTATCCAGCCCATAGGCGACCGCAGCCGCAGTAGGTTCGTTGAGCAGGCGCAGCACATTTAGACCGGCCAGACGCGCCGCGTCCTTGGTGGCTTGGCGCTGTGAATCGTCGAAATAGGCCGGCACGGTGATGACCGCCCCGACCAGTTCGCCGCCGAGGGACTTTTCCGCGCGCTGGCGCAGCACCTTGAGGATTTCCGCCGAAACTTCGACCGGGCTCTTCACGCCGGCGACGGTCTGGATCTGCACCATGCCGGGTTCGTCCACGAAACGGTAGGGCAGATGGGCTGCGTCGGCAATGTCGGAAAGCCCGCGCCCCATGAAACGCTTCACGGAGACGATGGTGTTTTGCGGGTCCACCGCCTGCACCAGCTGAGCCGGGCACCCTACTTCCACGCTGTCGGAGGTGTAACGCACCACCGAAGGCAGCAGGGGGCGGCCGTGTTCGTCGTTCAATACCACGGCCAGACCGCTGCGCACTGTTGCTACCAGGGAGTTGGTAGTGCCGAGGTCGATACCCACCGCCAGACGATGCTGGTGCGGCGCGGCGCTCATGCCGGGTTCGGCGATTTGCAGTAAAGCCATGAAAATCCTTTTTAAACCACGGAGAACACGGAGAACACGAAGCAAACCCTACAGGGGGCTTACCTGGTCAGTCTCCGCGTTTAATTCAAGTTTCCATCAACTCCAGGGCGTTATCAATTTCCTCGCCCAGCTTTTCCATGAACTTCAGTTTGCGCACCAGTCCGGACGCGGCCTGGTAGTCCGCCTGCTCGTCCAGCAATTGCCCCAGTTCCTGGTGCTGCGCGCGTATTTCGCCGCGCAGGCGGTGGTGCAGCGCTTCCATGTCGTCGGCGTCCTGGGCTTCCCTGGCTTCCATGATGGCCTCGCGCCACTCCATCTGCGCCATGAGGAATTCCGCCGGCATGGCGGTGTTGCTCTCTTCCTGGGTGTCCACGCCGTGCAGATGAAGCAGGTAGCGCGCTCTCGCGAGCGGATTTTTCAGGACCTGGTATGCCTCGTTGGCATGCGTTGCCCACTGCATGGAGATACGCCGTTCCTGATCGCCCAGGTGTGCGAACTTGTCGGGGTGAACCTGCGTCTGGATATCGCGGTATGCCTGGTCCAGGCGTTCAACATCAATGCGGAACGACGGCTGCAGACCGAACAGCTCGAAATGATTTTTGCCGAAATCGAAGACCATTTTGGTCAAACGTTAAAGCTCTCGCCACACCCACAAGCATTCTTGACGTTAGGGTTGTTGAACTTGAACCCTTCGTTGAGCCCCTCGCGGGTGTAGTCCAGTTCTGTGCCGTCCAGGTAAGCCAGGCTCTTGGCGTCGATCAGTACTTTCACGCCGTGGCTTTCGAACTGCATGTCGTCCGCGCCGACTTCATCCGCGAACTCCAAGGTGTAGGCCATGCCGGAGCAGCCAGAAGTGCGCACGCCGAGGCGCAAACCCACGCCCTTGCCGCGTTTGGCGAGAAAATTGCTGACGTGTTTGGCGGCCTGTTCGGTCATCGTGATAGCCATGATCAGCAGGCCCCCTTGCACGCATCGGTTACCACATTTGCGCCGTGTTTGGCCTTGTAGTCGGCCACGGCAGCCTTGATCGCGTCCTCCGCCAGGATCGAGCAGTGGATCTTGACCGGTGGCAATGCCAGTTCTTCGGCGATCTGGGTGTTCTTGATGTCCAGCGCCTGGTCGAGCGTCTTGCCCTTGACCCATTCGGTCACCAGGGAGCTCGAGGCGATGGCCGAACCGCAACCGTAGGTCTTGAACTTGGCGTCTTCGATCACGCCGTCCTTGTTGACCCGGATCTGCAGCTTCATCACGTCGCCGCAGGCCGGCGCGCCCACCATGCCGGTCGCCACGCCCTCTTCCTCTTTGGCGAAAGAACCGACGTTGCGCGGGTTTTCGTAGTGATCCAGAACTTTTTCGCTGTATGCCATTTTATTTGCTCCTGTTGTCGCAGGTTAGCGGTGAACAGTGAGCGGTAAGCGGAGGGGAAAACCGCTCACTGCTCCCTGCTCACCGTTCACCGATTAATCAATGTGCTGCCCACTGCACCGTGCTGAGATCGATGCCGTCCTTGAACATTTCCCACAGCGGCGACAGTTCGCGCAGCTTGCCGATCTTGTTCTTGAGCAGCTGGATCGCGTAGTCGATTTCTTCCTCGGTGGTGAAGCGGCCGATGGTGAAGCGGATCGAACTGTGCGCCAGTTCGTCGCTGTGCCCCAGCGACTTCAGCACATAGGATGGCTCCAAACTGGCCGAGGTGCAGGCAGAACCGCTCGACACCGCGAGGTCCTTGATCGCCATGATGAGCGATTCGCCCTCGACGAAGCTGAAGCTGATATTGAGATTATGCGGCACGCGGTTTTCCATGTCACCGTTGACATAGACCTCCTCGATTTCCCTGAGGCCCTTGTAGAGGCGGTCGCGCAGCATGCGCGCACGCTCGTTTTCCGCTGCCATTTCTTCCCTGGCGATCTGGAACGCCTCGCCCATGCCGACTATCTGGTGCGTCGCCAGCGTGCCGGAACGCATGCCGCGCTCATGCCCGCCGCCGTGCATCTGGGCTTCGAGGCGAATGCGCGGTTTGCGGCGCACGTACAAGGCGCCGATGCCCTTGGGTCCGTAAGTCTTGTGCGCGGAAAAGGACATCAGGTCCACTTTCAGCTTTTGCAGGTCGATGACCACCTTGCCGGTAGCCTGTGCAGCGTCGACGTGGAAAATCACGCCCTTGCTGCGGCAGATTTCGCCCAGCGCGGGAATATCCTGGATCACGCCGATTTCGTTGTTGACGTACATCACCGAGGCCAGGATGGTGTCGGGACGGATCGCCGCGGTGAACTTGTCGATATCCACCAGGCCGTTGGACTCGGGAATGAGGTAAGTCACCTCGAAGCCGTGGCGTTCCAGTTCGCGGCAGGTATCCAGCACAGCCTTGTGCTCGGTTGCCACGGTGATGAGATGTTTTCCCTTGCCGGAATAGAAATTCGCCGCGCCCTTGATCGCCAGGTTGTTTGATTCCGTCGCGCCGGAAGTCCAGACGATTTCCTTGGCGTCCGCGTTGACCAGGGAAGCGACCTGCTGGCGGGCGTTTTCTACCGCCTCGTCGGCTTCCCAGCCGAAAGCATGGGAACGGCTCGCCGGATTACCGAATTTTTCGGTCAGGTAGGGAATCATCTTTGCCGCCACCCGAGGGTCCACCGGCGTCGTCGCGGAATAATCCAGGTAAATCGGTAACTTCATCGCTTTCTCCAAAAATCACACCAACTCTACGGATAACATGGATCGCAGGCGTCCTAATTCAACCTGCAATACTGCAATAAACTCTTGTACCTGCTGCCGGGTGTTGGCACGCCCCAGGCTCACCCGAACGGCACCCTTGGCCAATTCCGGGGCCACCCCCATCGCCAGCAGCACCGCGCTCGGCTCCGTGCTGCCGCTGGAGCAGGCGGAGCCGCTGGCGACTGCGAAGCCGGCCCGGTCCAGCGCCATCAGCAAGGTTTCCCCTTCGATGCCGGGAAAAGCAAAGTAGCTGGTATTCGCCAGGCGCGGCGCCCCGCAACCGAACACCACACCGCCCATTGTCACCACACCGTGCTCAACTTCAGTGCGCAACGCGCCGATCCGCTCCGCGTCCTGCCGCATGCAGCTTACCGCCAGTTCGCACGCCGCGCCGAACCCGACGATGGCGGGCACGTTCTCGGTTCCGGCGCGCAAACCTTTTTCATGGCCGCCGCCGCTGATCTGGGGCAGCAACTCCACCCGCTTGTCCATCACCAGGGCACCGACACCCTTGGAGCCGTAAATCTTGTGCCCCGATAGGGACATGGCATGCACGCCAAGGCTGGAGAAATCCACCTCGATCTTGCCCAATGCCTGCACCGCATCGGTATGTACCCAGGCGCCGGCGGCGCGTGCGCTGTGCGCCACTGCCGCCACGTCCTGAATCACGCCGGTTTCATTGTTAGCCAACATCACGCTCACCAGTCCGGTGGGTTCACGCAATGACTGTGCCAGATCGTCCATGTCGCACCGGCCATCCCGGTCAACCGCCACGGCGCGCGGCTTCCAGCCCCGCTGCTGCAGATCCCGGCAGGGCCTGACCACGCTGGGATGTTCAATGCCGCTGTGTACGATTTGCGACACAGACAGCATTGCAGCCATGCCGCGAATCGCCAGGTTGTTGGCTTCTGTACCACCACTGACAAAAATGACCTGCGAGGGATGCGCGCCCACGGTCGCCGCCACTTGCTCCCGCGCCTCCTCCACCGCCTGGCGCGCACTGCGCCCCACGCCGTGGCGGCTGGAAGGATTGCCGAAACAGTCCTGCAGGTAAGGCATCATCGCCGCCAGCACCGCGTCATCCAGCGGTGTGGTGGCGTTGTGGTCGAAATACGCGTGACTCATCGAGCTGCCTGGCGGGTCAAGTAGAAGCCACGACCTCGCCGATCTTTTCGCGCTTCAGACGCTTGTCCAATTGTTGAACCTGCTGAGGCTTATGTGCCCCGCCCTGCGCAGCGACCAGTTGGGCCAGGCTCACCGACTGCAGATAATCGAAAATCTTCACGTTGAGGTTGGTCCACAATTCGTGCGTCATGCAGGGAAGATCGTCGTGGCAATTACCCATGCCGCCGCATTTGGTGGCATCGATCGGCTCGTCCACTGCCTGAATGATGTCCGCGACCGAAATCGATTCCAGCTCGCGCGCCAGGCAATAACCCCCGCCGGGCCCGCGCACGCTATCCACCAAGGAGTGCCGGCGCAACTTGCCGAACAACTGCTCCAGATAGGACAGGGAAATCCGCTGCCGGTCGCTGATGCCGGCCAGCGTCACCGGCCCTTCGCCATGGCGCATGGCCAGATCGATCATCGCCGTTACCGCAAAACGTCCTTTGGTGGTCAAACGCATATATAGCCTCGTTAAAATGGTGCAACGTGGGATTACTATATTAAACCCTACCGTTTTAGTCAACTATCTTGTTCAAATAGTTGACGTCGAATTTCTCGCTTGCCGCTTCACCATCCGGAATCTCGGCGCCCAGACGCTTGAGATGGAGCAATATCTGCTCGATGCGGTGATCGGTCACCACGGTATGGTCGAGCAGGCTATGCACCGCTTTCACCATGGGGTCGTTCACATCTTCGCTGATGGCGTAGGCCGAGAAGCCCATCTTCTTGGCCTGCGTTTCGCGTTTTTCGGCCTGGGATCCGTCCAGAATGCGCGCCGGGATGCCTACTGCAGTCGCGCCGGCCGGGACATCCTTCACCACCACCGCGTTGGAACCGACCTTGGCTCCTTCTCCGATGGTAATCGGCCCGAGAATCTTTGCGCCCGCGCCCACCACCACCCCTTTGCCCAGTGTGGGGTGACGCTTGCCTTTTTTCCACGAAGTGCCGCCCAGCGTGACGCCGTGATAAAGCGTCACATCGTCACCGACTTCCGCCGTCTCGCCGATCACCACGCCCATGCCGTGATCGATGAACACGCGTCGTCCGATTTGTGCGGCGGGGTGGATTTCGATGCCGGTCATCCAGCGCGCAAAATGAGAGGTGAAGCGCGCCAGCCAGAAAAGCCGCCAGCGCCACAGGCGGTTGGTCAAGCGATGGAACAGGATGGCGTGCACGCCGGGATAGGTGGTCAACACCTCCCAGCGGGAGCGGGCAGCGGGGTCGCGCTCGAACACCACTGCAATATCTTCACGCAAATGTTTAAACATGACGGCTAAACGGATATAATTGACCCATTATATATTCCCCAGTGATTTAGTCAACTATTATCCTTGGGAATCCGGCCCCGACCGGACCACTTCAGAAACCCGCGCAATATATTCACCTCTTCTTGTTCCAACTGCGCCCGTGCGAACAAGCGTCGAAACCGCGTCATCAGTCGCTTCGGATGCAAGGGATCAAGAAAATTAATCTCGATTAAGGTGCGCTCCAGATGCTCGTAGAAACGCTCCACATCCTCGAAACTAGCCAGCGGAAAGTCTTTTGATATAGGTGCCGTTACGATACCGCAGGTGCGCAGCTCATAACTTACCACCTGTACCGCGGCAGCAAGATTGAGCGAGCTGAATTCCGGATTGACGGGAATGGTAATCAGCAACTGGCATTTTTCAAGTTCGGCGTTGGACAGCCCTGACATCTCGGTACCGAATAGCACCACTACCGGAGCGTCACCGGCGCGTGCCAGAATTTGCGGCGCCGCCTCGCGCAAGTTCAGCATGGCGTGCGAAAGGCCGCGCTGGCGCGCAGTCAGGCCAACCACCAGCACCGCGCCCTGTAAGGCCTGCTCAAGACTATCGCAGACAACAGCATTGGCCAGCAAATCGTCCGCCCCAGCAGCCATGGCATTGGCTGTCGCATCCGGAAACAGCTTGGGATTTACCAGAAAAAGATTACTCAGCCCCATCGTCTTCATGGCACGCGCAGCCGCGCCGATATTGCCGGGGTGGCTGGTGTGACTCAACACGACACGAATGTTGTCCAACACAGAGTTACTCAAAACCGGCCTTTCCCATGTAAAATAGCGCCCAATTCCTGTTCATTAAAGCCATCGAAAACCACTATGCATCCTATGCTCACCACCGCGGTCAAGGCCGCGCGCCGCGCCGGCAATATCATCAACCGCGCATCTCTCGACATCGATCTGCTCACGATCAAGAAAAAAAGCCAGAATGATTACGTCAGCGAAGTGGATCGCGCCGCCGAAGACGCGATTATTGAAATTCTGCTGGAAGCCTACCCGGACCACGAAATTTTAGCAGAAGAGAGCGGCGCCCGTGGCACATCGGAATTCCAGTGGATCATCGACCCGCTCGATGGCACGACCAATTTTCTCCACGGCTTCCAGCAATATGCAGTGTCCATCGCCCTGGTATACAAGGGTGTGATCTCGCAGGCGGTCATCTACGACCCCAGCCGCAACGACCTGTTCACCGCCACCAAGGGTCGCGGCGCCTTCCTCAACGACCGCCGCCTGCGCGTCAGCAAACAGAAACAGCTCAGCGATGCCCTCATCGGCACCGGCTTCCCGTTCCGGGATTTCACGCACATGGACGCATACATGGGCATGTTCCGCGACCTGATCCAGAAAACCGCCGGCCTGCGCCGCCCCGGTTCCGCTGCGCTGGACCTGGCTTACACCGCTGCAGGCCGCTTCGACGGCTTTTTCGAAATCGGCCTCAACTCCTGGGACATCGCAGCCGGCTGTCTGCTTGTGCAGGAAGCAGGCGGACTGGTTGGCGACTTCGAAGGCAATGAAACTTACCTCAAGAGCGGCAACATCGTCGCCGGAAACCCCAAGGTTTTCGGCCAGCTGTTACAGGCGATCGCGCCCCATCTGACCCCGGAACTGAAAACCCCCATCGCGTTGCCGTAAAGCTCGATCCGCTTATGAAGAAGCGGACTCGTGCAGCAATACACTAGGTGAACGGAATGTTATTGCTTGCCATTCTGCTTTGCGGATATTCGGTATTCACCGCGCTGGTGTTGGCGTCGACACATTTTCGCAGCGAGTCGTATGCGGGGCGAGCGCTGGAACGCGCGCTGGGCATATCCCTGATACTGGCCCTGGGCGGACTTCAGTTGTGCCATTTTTCGTACCTCATGGGGCACGATGGAGTGCATGGCGCTTTTTATCAGACCTTGCTGTTTGGCATCGCGCCGGCGTTCTACCTGTTCAGCCAGCCCCTGATCAGGGCACAGATCCGTTATTCGCCCCGGCAGGCGCTGCATCTGCTACCGCTCACCGTGGCACCCTTGCTGCCTTCCAGCCAGGCCTGGCCGCTGGCCTTTGCAATCGGCGCGCTTTACCTGATCGGGCTGGGACGGCAGGTATACGCCTTGCGCGCCCATCGCCATCGCTTTCACCTTGAACTGGGGTTTCTCGCCGGTATTTTCCTGATTGCGGCGGGGGTTGTGGGGCTGGTTTTTCTGATGCCGCTGATATCGGAGCATGCTTTTTTCATGCTGTACGCCAGCGCAATCGGCAGCGCGTTCCTGTTGCTCAGCCTGGCACTCTTTCATGCCCCGCAAATGCCCGACCGGATCGAAGAAGCCGCGCGAGAAACTTACGTCTCGTCGACGCTCGGGAACGTGGACTGCGAAAGCACGCTGAACCGGCTTGAACAACTGATGCAGCAGGAACAGGCGTTTGAAAATCCGGATCTCGACTTGCCCATGATGGCGGCGCAGCTTGGTTTGTCGGGCCACCAGCTTTCCGAACTGGTCAACGTAAAGCTGGGCAAAGGGTTCTCGCGCTATGTGCGGGAATACCGCATCAATGCAGCCAAGGCCATGTTGCTGAATGAGCCGAACGCTTCGGTGCTATCCATCGGGATGAGCAGCGGATTTTCGTCGCAATCCAATTTTTACACCGCTTTTCGCGAAGTGACCGGCATGACGCCGGGCCAGTTCCGCAAGTTTTCCATGCCAAACCATCCTGAATGATCATTCAGGCATAAAAAACCTCTCCTTTTCTATCTTTCCGGAGGTTTTCCCAGGTCATTGTGCCGAAGCTGGAGCCACTTTCCAGAAGGAGCACGAGCATGAGAATACTACTGACCGGGGCCAGCGGCTTTTTGGGCCGGCACATCCTGAGTGCCCTGCAGCAATCGGGGCATGAAGTCAGGGCTTTGAGCCGGGGCACGGGCGCCGATTTCAATGCGCTGCGCACGCCTGAAGACTGGCTGCCCGAGCTGGCCGGCATGGACGCGGTGGTCAACTGCGTCGGCATCATTGCCGAGTCGGCGTCCCAACGCTTCGCGACCTTGCACGTCGAGGCGCCGGTCGCCCTGTTTCGCGCCTGCGCCCTCAGCCCCGTCCTGCGCGTGATCCAGATTTCCGCGCTGGGGGCGGACGAGATGGCCAGCAGCCCATACCACCTGAGCAAACGCGCGGCGGACGAGGTGTTGCGTGGCCTGGCACTGGATTGGTTCATTCTGCGTCCCTCGCTGGTAGTAGGTGCCGGGGGAAGGAGCACGGCCTGGTTCCAGCGCATGGCCGATCTGCCGGCGCTGGTTTTGCCCGGCTCAGGCGAGCAGGCCGTACAGCCCATCCATGTCAGGGACGTGGCGGCCGCCGTGCTGAAATGCCTGGAACCCGGGGCTCCAACCCGCCTGACGCTCGATCTGGTTGGCCCGCAAGCGATGACATTCCGGCGTTTCCTGCTGTTGCTGCGTCAGGACCATCGCCCGAACGCACCCCTGATCTGGCAGATACCTCTTCCGTGGCTGATGGCCATCTCTTATCTGGCAGCGCCATTCCAGCCCTTGCTCAGTCCCGACAATCTGCACATGCTGCAACGCGGCAATACGGCGGATGTCGCGCCCCTGGCGCAGTTTCTCGGAAGAATGCCCATGTCCATAGAAAACAATCTGACCGAGGAGAACGATCATGAGCTATCTGCTGCTTAAATACCTGCACATCCTGAGCATGGTGCTGTTATTCGGGACGGGACTGGGGAGCGCGTTCTACAAATGGATGGCCGATCGCAGCCGCAATGTCGCGCATATCGCCGACACCAGCCGTCACGTGGTTCTGGCGGACTGGCTGTTCACTACGCCGACGGTGATTTTTCAGCCTGTCAGCGGGATCTGGCTGTTGCAGCTTGCCGGCATACCGTTTGACACCCCCTGGGTGGTCGCCAGTCTGTCGCTCTACCTGCTGGCCGGACTCTGCTGGCTGCCTGTGGTCGCCCTGCAGATTCGCATGCGAAACCTGGCGCAACAGGCCGCGCTAACCCAAACGGAACTGCCGGCGCGCTACTGGCAAGATGCGCGTCTCTGGTTCTGGCTCGGCATACCGGCTTTCGCTGCGATGGTCATGGTTGTTTTCCTGATGGTTTTCAAAACACTACATGGAGCTTGAAATGAACAATACTTCAGTCATGCAACGCGCACTAGGCCAAGCATGGGCCGCCCTTCCACTCGCGCTTAAAAATCATTACCAGCATGCCGAGCATTATGATGAAGGACACCTGGACATCGACTACCCGGGCTATCTGCACCCACTCTTCGTCCTGCTGAACAGCTTCGGCGCGCTGGTCGATCGGCGCGGATCAAACGTTCCGACCCAGGTAGAGAAAAAGATGTGGGGCGACAGTCAATTCTGGGCAAGGACCATCCGCTTCCCCGACGGCAAGGTGGTCATCTTCAACAGTCGCTGGGAACATGAAACGGGCAATCGCCTCATCGAATTCGTCAACCCCTTCCTGGGACTGCGCATGGCGGTTTGGGTCGAATCCGGCAAACTGCATTACGAAAGCATTGACTACGTACTCCAGCTTTGGTCTGTGCGGCTATCCATTCCCGAGTGGTTCATGCTGGGCAAAGCCAGCATTGTCGAAACCGCGCTGGATGACCGTCGATTCGTCATGGATTTTCGCCTGCGGCACCCGCTGCTGGGACAGATCTTCAGCTACTCCGGGCAATTCTCGACCGTCACTGACGCACCTCTCGGCGAGAAAACAGATGAAATCCCATAAAAATATTTTGCTTGAAGAATAAGTATATCAGGATATTCTTATCCTTAAGGATTACGGGATACAAAGCCCTTTCATTAAAAAGGTCGATCCTATAACCTTCAGGCCTGGAAATGATTCCAAGGCATCTAAAACTTAACTTCTACAGTCGGGGGACTCGAAAATGTTAAAAATTCTCAGCGGTTTCTTATTAGGCCTGGTGTTTACGGGCTTCATGGCATATAACCTGGCTCCCAGCCTGATGTTTCAGGAACGCGTCAGTCCATTCGGCGTAGAAGAAACGGTGGCACGCATCCAGCAAAACATCCAGAACACCGGCAACGGCTGGTCGCTTTCCGGCCTGCGCAACCCGGCCAAGGCAGTCCAGCAGGACGGCGGCAACACGCTGCCGGTACTCATGATCGAAGCCTGCAGCACCAAGTACTCCGGCCCGATCCTCAAGGACGATTCGGTTCGTTTCCTCTCCATCCTCATGCCCTGCAAGATTTCCGTTTACAAGAAGAATGACGGCAAGACCTACATCGGGAACATGAACGCCGGTCTGATGGGCAAAATGTTCGGACCAATGGTGGGCGAAGTCATGGGGCACGTTGCGGCAGACCAGGCAACATTCCTCAAGTTCGATCCCAGCAAACCCGCACCTGCGATGATCAAGGGTACACCTGGCGGCGGCGCGAGCGCTGGCACCGGAGCGGCTGGTGGTTGCTAAAGCAACCAGACCAACCCGCACCCACACCTGATCGACAAAGGAGACATCATGTTAACGAGGACTAGAATCGCCCTGTCGGCGTTGGTTGCCGGCGCCATGCTGGCAGCGCTGACCGCGCTCGCCACGCCGGCACCGGCCAAGCCCGACGCCGCGACCGCCGCCCCACAGGCGCCGGCTGCTGCTCCAGCTGCCGCCCCACAAGCGCCAGCCGCTGCAAAACCGAAAACAGTATCCACTGCGGATCACAGCAAATTCAAGGAGCTCGACAAGAGCTTCAAGACCGGGCCGGAAGTGACCGAGGCCTGCCTGATTTGCCACAACGAAGCCGCGAAGCAGGTGCAGCACACCAAGCACTGGACCTGGGAGTCAGTCGACCCCAAGACCGGTCAGAAACGGGGCAAGAAGAACATCATCAACAACTACTGCACTTCTCCCATCTCGAACGAGAAAGACTGCATGGCCTGCCACGCGGGTTATGGGTGGAAAGATAGCAGCTTCGACTTCACGGTTGAGAAGAACGTGGACTGTCTGGTGTGCCACGACACCACTGGCACCTACCGCAAGCTGCCGGGCGATGCCGGGCATCCGGTTTATGTGCGCAGGGAGTTTCCGCCCGGATCGGGCAAGTTCGTCGAGGCAGTGGACCTGAAGAAAGTGGCCCAGAGCATCGGCAAGCCCAGCCGCACCAACTGTGGCTCCTGCCACTTCTTCGGGGCGGGCGCCAACGGCGCCAAGCACGGCGACCTCAGCAGTTCCCTGCAACATCCGGGCAAGTATCTGGACGTGCATATGGACGAGAAGGGACTCAACTTCTCTTGCGCCACCTGCCATTCCACATCTAGCCACCAGGTCTCCGGCAGCCGGTACAACGTAGCGGCGGCAGTCACGGGCCCGGCGCACATTCGCGGCAAGGTGGATGACAGCAATCCCGCTTCCTGCCAGTCCTGCCATGGCAACAAGCCGCACCCGGCGAAACTGTCCAGGCTCAACGACCACACCAACAAGATCGCCTGCCAGACCTGCCACATCCCCGAGTACGCTCGCGACGACATCGGCACCGAACGGAGCTGGGACTGGTCCCAGGCCACCGTCATGGGGCCGGACGGCAAACCCTTCGTGCGCAAGGATAGCGCAGGACGCCGCGCCTTCGACTCGAAGAAAGGTGCATGGGTGTGGGAATCCTTCGTGATCCCGGATTACCGCTGGTTCAATGGTGTTTCCAAGTTCAAGGTAATCGGCGACAAGATCGACCCGACCAAGACGGTGCAGATCAATGAAGTCGGCGGCAGCCCCAACGACCCCGACTCGCGCATTTGGCCGACCAATGTGCACCGCGGCAAGCAACCCTACGACAAGGTCAACCTGACGCTCACCCTGCAGCACACGGGCGGCGAGGACGACACCGCGTTATGGCACAACTACGATTGGCAGAAGGCGATCACGGCCGGGATGAAGGCTGGCGGCCTGCCCTATAGCGGACAGTACGGATTCGTCGAGACCGAGCAGACCTGGCCGATCACCCACATGGTGGCACCGAAGGGCGACGCGCTGACTTGCGTCCAGTGTCACGACCCCAAGACCGGCGGACGCCTTAAAGAAATCAAGGGCATCTACATGCCAAGCCGCGGCGACAACAACAAGCTGCTAGACACGGCGGGCTGGGCCATCGCCCTGCTGACCCTGATCGGCGTGCTGATCCATGGCGCCGGCCGCATCTACATGCACTACAGGAAAGGATAAGATCATGTCAGAAAAAATCTATGTCTTTAAGGTGTTCGAGCGTTTCTGGCACTGGTCGCAGGCCACGCTCATCATCTTCATGCTGATAACCGGCTTCGAGGTGCACGGCTCCTACCACCTGTTCGGCTTCGGCCAGGCGGTGAACCTGCACACCATCGCCGCCTGGACGCTGATCGGCCTGTGGGTGTTCGCGATCTTCTGGCACTTCACCACCGGCGAATGGAAGCAGTACATCCCTACGCTGGACAAGGTGATCGCCATGGTCAAGTTCTACTCGGTCGGCATCTTCGTCGACGCGCCGCATCCGTTCCGCGCCACCCAGCTCAAGAAGCACAACCCGCTGCAGCGTCTCGCCTACCTCGGCGTGCTGCTGTTCATCGGGCCGCTGCTGTGGTTCTCGGGGTGGTTCTACCTGTTCTTCGGCGACTGGAATGCGTGGGGCGTGGACAAGTACGTATCCCTCGAATGGGTTGCGTTCTTCCATACCGCCGGTGCGTTCATGATGCTGATCTTCCTGATCGCTCACGTTTACCTCACCACGGCGGGACACACACCGACCTCGCACATCAAGGCCATGATTACCGGCTGGGAAGAAGTGGATTAGCGTCTCCCGACGTCCAACCCAGCAGGTGGCCGGGCAGCGTAAAAGCTGCCCGGTCTTTTTATTGATGCTCTCTGATTTCAGATATTGATTTGGAGTTATGTAATTGCAATTAAACCAAATCACCAACTGCGACAAGAACACTCTGTCGAAATATCTTACATATCCGACATATTAAATCCCGATAGTTTTCATTACTTATTGTTAATTAATAACATAATTATTCTGGCATGGCATATGCTTAAAGGAAAAAGTTTTGCCTATGTAATAAATCTAAAGGGACTAATAAAAATGAAAAAACATCTGCTTGCCGTTTGTCTTCTGGGCTTCTCGGCTGTTTCCAATGCAACCGTGTTGACATTTGATGATATTCCAGGCGCCTCACAGAATAGCTATGGTGCAATTGGAACGTATGCTGGCTTTAATTTTGGTGCTACCAACGATTTAAACCGTATGGATTGGATCGACACCGCGGGCTCAAGTTGGAATTTTGGCGCAGTAAGCGGTGATTTCACCATGTTGAACAATTATGGCGGCACGGCTATTGTGACCGCGGCAAATGGAGCTGATTTTGCCTTCGATGGCCTATGGGCGCGTATCTGGTCTACCGGTGCTAGCAGGATAGGTTATATTCGGGGATTTAATAATGGAGCTGAGGTTTGGAATTCAGCTGCAACGTTAACAACAAGCTGGACTGCATTTAATGGCCACGCAGGTTCTATTGACGAATTGCACCTGGAACTTGGCAACTACTATCTGGTCGACAACTTGGCAGTCAATGAAACCATCCCCGAGCCAGCTACGCTGGGCTTGCTGGCCCTTGGTTTTCTGGGTATGCGTTTGGCGCGCCGTAAAGCATAATCGGCTTAATACTATATTGGTCACAAAAAGCCTGGCTTCAGCCAGGCTTTTTGTTTGTGCGACATCATGAAGAGCAACGCTGCGGCATCCGCGATCCAGCATCGATCACGAGATCGGATACCTTCATTTAATGCTTACGTCCACATGCTTGACCGCGATAGTAAAGCATCACTTTCCGGATCGTGCCGCGGAATCGCGTAAAAATGGCAGATACTGGTTCCAGCCTAATACCGGTCCGTTGTGCGAAAACAGCACCACGCCGTGCTTGTCCAGCACGTAGGTAGTGGGGAAGACAATCGCCAGCTCACGATCCCGGACCCGCTTGCCATTCGCCAGCGGCAGGGCATCAGAGCTGGCATCCTTGATACCCGAGTCGTACAGCGGCAGGCTGATATGCTGGTTCTCGGCCCAGAGACGCGCCGCGCCAATGTCTTCGCGCATCTGCAGCAACACCAGTTGTATTTCTTTGGAAGAAGCCAATTCGCGGTTCAGCTTCTGCAATTCCGGCATTTCCTTGCGGCATGGCGAGCACCAGGTACCCCAGAAATGCAGCAGCACCACTTTGCCACGCAGGTCGGACAGCTTGAGCGGCTTGCCGGCCGGACTGGCGATGGCAAGATCGTAAAAACGCTCGCCGCGATGCTTCCCCGTCGCAGCCCTGGCCGCTTCCGCGCTGGTCTTGTACGGCCCCCACAATTTCTGCCAGGCCTTGCTGTCAAACACCACCTGTTTGTCCTTTGCATACAAGACACATTCCTGCTCGGTATGCTCGGCACAGCCTTGTAACGCCGCTTCTTCCGCGAGATCAGGAGAAGATTCTTCCGCCTTCCACGACCACGTTCCACCCGGCGCAATGGCAAAAGCGCGATGCAGGGGCTGCTGCAGAAACACCCGGTAACCTTCACGTCCCGCAGCATCGAGATGCGGCGGCGCAGCGCCATCGTTTTGCCCAGCGGCTGTGCCCGGGATGGCAAGACATGCCATCAGCACCGTCATGATAGGCACCATGCGAAAAATTCTGGATGGGGGGAGTTTCACTATTATTCTCCGATCAGGTGCATGACGACTTTGCGCCGCTGCGGCGCAAAACGGTGTTCGTAAAGATAAATCCCCTGCCAGGTTCCCAGTGCCAAAGCGCCATTTCGCAACGGTATGCTCAAATGCGTCTGCGTCAGCGCCGCGCGCACATGCGCCGGCATGTCGTCCGGCCCCTCCAGGTTGTGGGCGAACATGGGATCACCGTCCTTGACCAGGCGGGCAAAAAAACGTTCCAGATCCGCCTGCACATCGGGATCGTAATTTTCCTGCACCACCAGGCTGGCGGAAGTGTGCTGGATGAACAGGGTCAGCAGGCCGTCCGAGAAGCCGGACTGCTCCACCCAGCGCACGATCCGGTCGGTGAAGACATGGAGGCCGCGCCCGGCTGAATCGAGCATCAAAATTTCGGAACGTTGTTGCATGCCCGGTATTATACTTGGGTCAGTTCATAGCCTTGCAAAAGTGCACATGTTCAAACATCAGGATGCTCTCGAAACCCTGAATAAAAACATTCCCCTCGGGGAAAAGCTGAAATTTATTCACGCGTTTCTGCACGACCAGTTCGATTTCATCGACCGCATCGCCATCGCGCTCTACGACGAAAAAACCGACCTGCTCAAGACCTATGTCCACAGCAGCGGCCTGGATATCCCGCTGCAACACTACCAGTCCACGCTCGCCGAGGCGCCGTCCCTGCAGGAAATCATCCTGCTGGGGCGGCCGCGCGTCGTCAACGACATGGCTTTTCTCGCCGGCAGCGGCAAGGTCCACAGCCAGCGCATCGGCGCGCAGGGCTACGGCTCCAGCTACACCCTGCCGATGTACAGCAACGGGATCTTTTTCGGCTTTCTCTTTTTCAACTCCTACCGCAGCGACGTCTTCAACGAAAGCGCCCTGCACTACATCGACCTTTACGGCCACCTGCTGGAACTGATCGTCATCAACGAAATGGCCGAAGTGCGCGCCCTGGTCGCGAGCATCAAGACCGCCACCAACATGGCCCTGCAGCGCGATTTCGAGACCGGCTACCACCTCGAAAGAATGTCCAATTACGCCCGCCTGATCGCCCGCGACCTGGCCGAGAAATACGGCCTGACCGACGACATCGTGGAACATATCTTCCTCTTCGCGCCGCTCCACGACATCGGCAAGATCGGCATCCCCGACCACATCCTGCTCAAGCCCGGCAAGCTCAGCGCCGAAGAATACGAAATCATGCAGAAGCATGTCGGCAAAGGAGTGGAAATCATCGACGCCATGGTGGCGAATTTCGGCCTGCAGGAAGTCAAGCATATCGACATCCTGCGCAACGTCGCCCACTACCACCACGAAGCCATCAACGGCAGTGGCTACCCGCAAGGGCTCAAGGGCGAGGAAATCCCGCCCGAAGCCCGCATCGTGGCGGTGGCCGACGTGTTCGACGCCCTCACCTCCCGCCGCTCCTACAAGGACGCCTGGAGCAACGACGCCGCCTTCGACCTGCTGCTCGAACTATCGGACAGCAAATTCGACCGCGACTGCGTGCAAA
>JBDKRR010000384.1:0-5151 GCA_039683315.1 Sulfuricella sp. | reverse complement strand
CATTCGGACTGAGCCGACCCAGGGGGGCGCTGATCGTCAGCGTGGAAAAGGGAGGTCCGGCGGACAAGGCTGGGCTCGCGGCGAGCGACGTGGTGCTCAAGCTGGACGGCAAGGCGGTTGAGAATTCCGGCGAACTTCCCCGGCTCGTCGCAGCAGTCAAACCGGGAAAACGTGTGCTGCTGCAGGTCTGGCGCAAAGGGGCAAGCAAGGATGTCGCGCTGATCGTGGGCGAGTTGCCGGGTGAGAAAAGTGTGAGTCGTTCCGGAAAACTCGGGAAAACGCCCGGCAAGCTCGGGCTAAGCCTGAGCGAACTCAACGATGCACAGAAGAAAGAGCTGCAAATCGGCAACGGCTTGCTGGTGGAGAGCGCTGAAGGCGCCGCTGCAATGGCGGGCGTGATCAGTGGCGATATCATTCTGTCGGTGAACAACCAGGACGTGAAGAGTTTGCAGCAATTTGTAGACCTGTTGAACCAGTTTGCTCCAGGGCGTGTCGTTGCCTTGCGTATTTTGCGCGGCGACCGTTCGATGTTCGTGACCATCCGCATCAACGGCAAAAAACCCTAAATTTCCGGGATGCCGGCTTAACGGCAGATTCCCGGCGAACCGGCGGCGATGAAAATCCATCACTTGACCGCGGAAGAAGCGCTCGCCAGCCTGCATAGCGGGCCGGACGGACTCGCCGTGGCGGAGGCCGCGCGCCGTTTGCTGGAGTTCGGCCCAAACCGTGTCGAGTCCCTTCCCCTTGAGCCACTCTGGCTCAAGTTTCTCAAAGGTTTTACTCACTTTTTCGCGCTCATCCTGTGGCTTGCCGCCGCCCTTGCCTTCGCCGCTGAATGGAGTGCGCCGGGGCAGGGCATGGCAATGCTGGGTTACGCCATCCTTGGCGTGATCCTGATCAACGGCCTGTTTTCCTTCTGGCAGGAATACCGAGCCGAACGGGCTTTGTCCGCCCTGCTCAAGTTGCTGCCGTGCCAAGTCAAGGTGATCAGGGGTGAGGGCGTGGAGCAGGTCGAAGCGGTGCGACTGGTTCCGGGGGACGTGGTCCTGTTGCAGGAGGGCGACAACGTGCCCGCGGATTGCCGCGTGATCGAGGCCCATGGCCTGCGCGTCAATACCGCCACGGTTACCGGTGAATCGCGCCCCAAGGCTTGCGTCTCCGACCCCAGCAATGCGGAGGAATTGCTGCATAGCAACAATATGTTGCTGGCGGGCACTTCGGTGGTGGCCGGGGAAGGCAAGGCGGTGGTGTTCACTACCGGCGTGAATACCGAATTCGGCAAAATCGCCCACCTCACCCAGGCGCCCAAGGCGCGCCTTTCGCCTCTGCAGCGCGAAATCGTTCATCTCTCGCATATCGTGGCGGGCCTGTCGATCGGGCTGGGAGTGCTGTTTTTCCTGGCCGGCCAGGCGATGGGCTTGTCTTTCTGGGAGAATTTTCTTTTCGCCATCGGGATCATCGTCGCCAACGTGCCGGAAGGCCTGTTGCCTACCGTGACTCTCGCGCTGGCCATGGCGACCCAGCGCATGGCCAGGCGTAATGCACTGATTCGCCATCTGCCTTCGGTAGAGACTTTGGGCTCGGCGACGGTGATCTGTACAGACAAGACCGGCACGCTGACGCTCAACCGCATGGAAGTGAAGCAGCTCTTTACCCTTGGCGTTTACAAGGCGCCGCAGGACTTGCGCGAACATTCGCCCCGGTATGCTGACCTCCTCGCCGCAGCGCGTTATTGCCATATGTTGAAACGCAGGGAGGACGGCGTCTGGCTGGGTGATCCGATGGAAGTGGCGTTGGTGCGCATGGCCGAGCATGTGGGCGGCGCGTGGGCGGAGTTGCCTGCGGTGGACGAAGTGCCTTTCGATGCTGATCGCAAGCGCATGTCCACCCTGCACCTGAGCGCCGGCGAGCAGGTGCTTTATACCAAGGGCGCCTTGCAGACCGTCATGCCGCTGTGTACCCATATCGAAACAGAGAACGGCGTCGTGGTGCTGGACGCCGAGAAACGCGAAAGCATGTTGTGCGCCGAACAACAGCTCGCCGGGCAAGGGCTGCGGGTGTTGGCTTTCGCCTCCCGGCGGGTGGCCCCGGGCGAGCGCCGCGACCAGCTGGAGCGCGGCCTGACGCTGAACGGCCTGGTGGGGCTGGAAGATCCGCCGCGCGCCGAGGTGGCCGAAGCCGTGCGCAAATGCCACGCGGCGGGCATCAAGGTGATCATCGTCACCGGCGACCATCCCCACACCGCCGTGGCCATCGCGCGCGAAATCGGCCTGTGCGTCGCGCCGCTGGTGGTGACGGGTGACGACATGCAGCACCTTTCTGCGGCGCAGTTGCAGCTCAAGCTCGATGCGCCGGAGATCATTTTCGCCCGCCTCAAGGCCGACCAGAAAATGCGTATCGTCGTCGCCCTACAGAAGAAAGGCCATATCGTCGCGGTGACCGGCGATGGCGTGAACGACGCACCGGCGCTGAAAAAATCGGATATCGGCATCGCCATGGGGATCGCCGGAACCGATGTGGCGAAAGAGGCGGCGGACATGGTCCTGCTTGATGACAACTTTGCCAGCATCGTGGCGGCTGTGGAGGAGGGGCGTGCGGTATTCGACAATATCCGCAAATTCCTGACCTATATCCTAACCTCCAATATTCCGGAAGTTGTGCCTTACCTCGCCTTCGTCCTGTTCAAGATACCGCTGCCGCTGACCGTGATCCAGATCCTTGCCGTCGATCTCGGCACCGACATGCTGCCGGCTCTGGGCCTGGGAGCCGAGAAACCGCACCCAGGCGTCATGCATAAGCCGCCCCGTCCCCGACACGAACGCCTGCTCAGCGGCGCCATGCTGCTGCGCGCCTACCTGTTCCTCGGCATGCTGGAAGCGGCGGCAGCCCTGGCGGCCTTTTTCTGGGTGCTGCATGGCGGAGGATGGCAGTATGGCATGGACCTGCCGCGGCATGATGGGCTCTATCTGCAGGCAACCGCCGCTACCCTGAGCGCCATTATCGTGATGCAGGTGGTGAACGTGTTTATCTGCCGCAGCGACCGTGATTCAGTGTTTTCACGCAATCTGCTCGACAACCGCTTGTTGCTGCTCGGCGTGGCAGTGGAAATTTGCCTGATTCTGCTGATCGACTATACCCCGTGGGGCAACGCGCTGTTCGGCACCCTGCCGATTGCGCGGGAAGTATGGCTATTGCTGATCCCTCTGGCCCTGGCGATGCTGGCGCTGGAAGAGTTGAGGAAATGGTGGGTCAGGCGTTGACCAGCTTCTGGAATGCAGCCAGGCGCCGTCGGTGGATGCTGCCTGCTTCCACGGCCGCGAGCACGGCGCAGCCCGGTTCGGAGCGGTGGTGGCAGTTGTTGAACTTGCATTGCCCGAGGTAAGGGCGGAACTCGATGAAGGCGTGGTCGATTTCCTCGGCCTTGAGGTGATGCAGGCCGAACTCCTGCAATCCGGGGGAATCGATGATGTGGCTGTCCGCATCGAGGTGGTAGAGCCGGGCGAAGGTGGTGGTGTGTTTGCCGGAATCCAGCGTTTTCGATATTTCCCGGGTTTCCAGGTTGATGCCGGGGAACAGCGCGTTGATGATGCTCGATTTCCCCATGCCGGATTGACCCACCAGCACGCTGGTTTCGCCTTCCAGGAAAGGCCGCAATGGCGAGATGTCGCTGTGGGCGCAGAGCGTCAGCAGGGGGTAGCCCAGATTCCGGTAAGGTTGCAGCGTCTCCATGGCGCGCGCCGTTTCGGCGACCAGATCGGCTTTGTTGAGCACGATCAGCGCCTTGATCTTGGCCGCTTCCGCGGCCACCAGGCAGCGATTCACCAGGTCTTCGTAGAAGCTCGGCACGGCTGCCAGCACGATGATGATCTGGGTGACGTTGGCGGCAATGATTTTTTCGCGGAACGCGTCTGAGCGGTAGAGCAGGGACTGGCGCGGCAGGGTGGCTTCGATAACGCCCTGGTCGGGCGACGTGAGGGCGATGCGCACCCGGTCGCCGCAGGCCGCCCCGCTTTTCTTTCCCCGCGTGACGCAGGTGACGTGCTTCCCTTCCGGCAGTTCCACCGTGAACTGCCGGCCGTAAGCGGCAATGATTTGGCCTTCGAGGCTGGTGTCCATGCTATTGCCGAATTCCTGAGTGCCGGTAAAAACAAAAAACGCCCGGTGTGCGGGCGTTTTTCAAGTGGCAAATGCCGGTTTTCCCGGAAATGTCCGCCACCATTATTTCAAGTGGTAGTAAGTGGCATTGAGGTAAGCCTCTACATGGGCTTCTTCTTCCGGGAACCAGCCGGTGCCGACGTTATGGTTGCAGGCTTTGACACGCGCGACCAGTTGTTGCTTGTTGGTGACCTTGTGGTCGGCACGGGTGTACATCTTGCTGCCGTCTTCGCCGTATTTCGACGCATGGCAGGCGATGCATGATTTGTCGTGCAGCGACTTGCCGATTTTAACATCGCCCTTGTCCATGTCGGCGAAAGCCGGCGCAGCGCTGTACAGGGCCAAGCCCAGGATGATGAGAAAAATTTTCATGAGGTTCTCCATGCGAGAAAAAACAATGGTACTTACTTTATCAAATAACTCGGAATACGTGGCAGCAGATTTGTTAAATATGCGTCATTAACGCCCGCAAGTGCGCCACCCTTTGGCCCGCAGCCGGGTGCGAATCGTAAAACAATGAGTGCAGCGGGTCGGGCGTGAGCGTTGCGGCATTATCGTTGTAGAGTTTTACAAGCGCGTGAATCAGTTGCTCTGCGCTGGCATTTTCCGCCGCGTAGCGGTCGGCCTCGAATTCGTGCTTGCGCGAAAGCAGGCTCGACAGCGGGTGGAACAGGAAGGTGAACACCGGGCTGACCAGCAGGAACAGCAGCAGGGCGGTGTCGGTGCTCCGCGTGGCGACGCCGAGCCCCTGATAGAACCACGGCTGCGGCATCAGCCAGCCCAGCAGCCACAGGCCCGCCAGACTGAGGGCGAACATCGCCGCGATGCGCTTGATCACGTGGCGGCGCTTGAAATGGCCGAGTTCGTGGGCCAGCACCGCTTCGATTTCGTCGTGGTTGAGGCGGGACAGCAGGGTGTCGAAGAACACGATGCGCTTGGAAGCGCCCAGCCCGCTGAAATAGGCGTTGCCATGGCTGGTACGCCGCGAGCCGTCCA
>JBDKRR010000383.1:0-21019 GCA_039683315.1 Sulfuricella sp. | reverse complement strand
TCTATGCAGTCGGCGCTTGTTTCGCGATGCAGCGGCGCGATTTTCGCCGCTTTCGGCTGAATACGCAGCTCAGGCCCCAGCAGGGGGTCGAGTTTCCGCGGCTGGCGCGGATGGAGCGGGAAATTCTTGCGGATGGCTTCGAGCTGTTTCTGGTTGGCGCTGAAATAGCGCATGGCCTGGATCACGCGCGGCAGGTTCTTCGCCAGGTGCCACAGGCTCCAGCGGTGCTCCCACAGCCTTGCAGCGAAGCGGCGGCGGTAGCCTTTGCTGTCGTAGAAGCGCCGCACGTGCCAGTTGTAGAGCGCGTCCATTTCCTCGCGCGAGGAAAATCCTTCCGGCAGGTAGACGAAATTGAGGCAGTTCATGAGGCGCCAGTCTTCCTGGAAATCCCCGCTTGCGCCGCTCGTGCACTCGTCCCAGATGGGCGCGCCGTAGAGCGGGCTGAACTTGGTCATGTTCATCTCGTCGAGATCGAGCGAGAGGATGAAATCGCTGGTGACCTTCACCGTTTCCGCGGTTTCGCCCGGCATGCCGAAAATGAACAGGCCCTTGGCGCGCAGGCCGGCGGCGTGAATCTGTTCGACCGTCTGCTTCACCGCATCGAGCGTGACGCCGGCCTTGTGGCGTTCCATCATTTCCTCGTCGGCGGACTCGATGCCCATGGAGACCATCAACGCTCCGGCTTTTTTCAGCAGGGCCAGCATTTCGTCCGAAGTGTGGCCGGTGCGGATGGCGCAGTTGAAGTGCATGCCGAGCGGCTGGTCGATCAGCAGCCGGCACAGTTCGGTGACGCGCTTCTTCTGGGCGGTGAAGAGGTCGTCGTAGAAATTGATGTGGTAGACGCCGAAGTTGTCGCGCAGGTGCTTCATGTGGTCGTAGATGTACTGCGCGGAGTTGTACTTGTAGAGGCGCTCGAACACGGTGCGGTCGCAGAACGAGCAGGTGTAGGGGCAGCCGCGCGAGGTGACCATGGTGCCGCCCCAGCGCTTCTCGTAGGAGAACAGCGGCAGGTGGTAGCCCGAAGGGAAGCCCTGGAGCTTTTCGTAGGCCGGAAAAGGCAGCTCGTCCAAGTCGAGGATGCGGGCGCGGCGCGGGTTGGAGATGTTGCGCCCGCCTTCGCGGTAGACCAGGTTGGGGATGTCGCCGGGCGCCTTGCCGTCGGCCAGGTCCAGCATGGAGCCTTCGCCCTCGCCGATGACCAGATAGTCGATTTCCGGGAAATGGTCGAGCAGCGGCGCGCCGATGGAGGAGACGTGAACGTTGCCGTAGACGATCCTGATGTCCGGGCGTTTTTTCCTGAGATAGGCGGTGATCTCGACCGCGTCCATGAACGCCGAAGTAGTGGCGGAAAAGCCCACCATCTCCGGGTCGGTCGCCAGGATGGCTTCGGCGTTGGCTTCGATGTCGGGCGGGGAGTGCGGCCCGAGGCAGTCATGCACCGCAGTGGGGTGGCCGTGCTTTTCGAGCCAGGCGGCCAGGGTGAGAATGCC
This sequence comes from Sulfuricella sp., assembly GCA_039683315.1. Lineage (GTDB taxonomy): Bacteria > Pseudomonadota > Gammaproteobacteria > Burkholderiales > Sulfuricellaceae > Sulfurimicrobium. Next base: position 19,529 of record JBDKRR010000383.1, on the reverse strand, counting down.
GATCGGCACCATGCGGTTGGCCAGCACCGAGAAGTCGGGCTGGCCGGGGACGAAATTGAATCCCGCCGGGTGAACCAGGGTTATGCGCATGCGCGGCGCGTCACGAGAACAGCTTGCGCCACAGCAGCAGTGGCAGGCGCAGCAGGAAGCCGAAGAACAGGCGGGTGTGCATGCCGGTGAGCAGCACGTTGTCGCGCAGGTAGTTGAAATGCGACACGCCGCCGTCTTCCGGGCGCAGGTATTTGACCGGCGCCGCCACGTTGATCGGGCGTATGCCGCGCCAGCACAGCCGCACCGCCGCTTCGGTGTCGAAGTCGAAACGCCGCATCCAGCGGCTGCGCGCCATCACGTCGCGCAAGGGGCGCGCGGGGTAGACGCGGAAGCCGAACAGCGAGTCGCCGATGCCCTGCCACAGGGTTTCCAGGTTGGTCCACCAGTTGGAGATCTTGCGCCCGCGCACTCGCAGCAGCGGTGCGCTCGCGTCGAACACCGGCAAACCGAGAACGAGCGCATCCGGGTTTTCCAGCGACGCGCGCATGAATTCCGGGATCTTGTCGGCAGGGTGTTGCCCGTCGGCGTCCATCGCCAGTACGTGGGTGAAGCCGGCCTCCAGCGCGGCTTCCAGGCCGTGCAGGATCGCCGCGCCCTTGCCCTGGTTATGCGGCAGGATCATGACTTTCAGGCCGGGATCGGCAGCGGCCATGGCTTGCAGGTCCGCGCCCGTGCCGTCGTCGCTGCCGTCCACCACCACCCAGACCGGCTGCCAGAATTGCCGCGCTTCGCGCACGGTGTGGAAAACCTTGGCGCCGGTGTTGTAGCTGGGAATGAGGACGAGATGCGTGCTGGAGGGCGGCGTCATTTATGGGTTTTATCGCCGTCTTCGCCGGTGAATTCCTGTATCCCCGCATGCTGGCGGAAATACGCTTCAAGCTCGGCGATAAAGGATTTGACCTCGCCTTTCACCTCGAAGCGTTGTCCCAGCCGCACCCGGTAGACAAGGGGAAACTCAGGCAGCTTCAGCAGCGGCCAGCCCTTGCCGAGGAACGGGCTGTTGGTTTCGATGAACACGGTCTGTATCGGCACGCCGGCTTTTTTCGCGATCAGTCCGAAGCCGCCCTTGAATTCGTTGACCGGCGGCGCGACGGTGCGCGTGCCTTCGGGAAAGACCAGCAGCTGGTTGCCTTCGCGGGTGGCCGCGGCGGCAAGGCGGATCATGTCCTTGGGCGCGTCGTTGCGGATATAGCCGGCCAGGCGCGCGCCGCCGCCGAGCAGGATGTTGTCCCAGATGCTGGCCTTCATGATGCAAATGATGTGGGGCAGGCGCGAAGCGATCAGCACCACGTCGATCAGGGAAGGATGGTTGGGCGCGATGATGAGAGAGCCGTCGTCGCGCAACGCGTCAAGATCGCTCAGGTCGAGACGGACGAGGCCAGTTATTTTCAGGATGGCGAGATAGAAGCGGAACCCGGTCATGATGGCGAACTGGCCCAGCGGCGTGGCGTTCTTGCGCGGCATGAACGGGGCGATCAGCGTGGCGCTCAGGCTCCAGACGAGGCAGATCAAGGCAAACAGCAGCAGTCCGCCGTAAAGCACGGTGTATTCATAGAGATGTTTAAGCAATGTCTCGACCCGGTTGCGGCTGGTCCGGACGGAACCGGATGAACTGAGCGTAATTATTCTGGGGTGCGGCATATCGATAATGAGGAGGCAGTGTCCGTCCGGCGTTATTCTGAATTCATACCCAGCGGAATTATACATCTCAAGTGTTATGGTTTTGTTAGCGTGACGGATCGATGTAAATGAGCAGCTCGGATTGCTGTAAAGTGCTGCCATGTCGAGAGTTGATAATTATCCTGTGGAGAGCAGTCCTTGAATGATAGGAGTGGGCAAGAGCCCTGGTACCATCAAGCGTCGACGGCGATACGCAGGCATTTGTATCTCAAAAGCATCGGCACTACGCTCTTCATCGGCCTGTTTTTCGGCGCTTACTTCTATTTGCTCAAGGACCCGGCTTACCCGGCGACGGTGATGCCCGTCACATTGCTCGATCGACTGATCGGCTTTCAGCCTCAGGCCTTGTCCATCTACATATCCTTGTGGGTTTACGTCTCCCTGCCGCCGGCATTGCTGGCGACGCGGCGCGAACTGTACGGCTACGGCATGGCCATGGCCGGGACATGCCTGGCGGCGCTGACCGTCTTCTACTTCTGGCCCACTTCCGTTCCCGCCGCCAACATCGACTGGTCCCGGTATTCCGACCTGGAGTTTCTGAAAAGCATGGACGCCGCGGGTAATGCCTGCCCCTCGCTCCATGTCGCCACGGCCGTTTTCTCGGCTGTCTGGCTGCATCGCCTGCTGCGCAATTTTGCCGCGCCGAAGTGGGTGCTTCTCGTCAACTGGACATGGTGCACCGGCATCATCTACTCCACCATGGCCACCCGCCAGCATGTGGCGGTGGATGTGCTGGCCGGCCTCGCGCTGGGCTTGCTGGGCGCCTGTCTGTCGTTGCGGCATCGCGCGGGCGCAAGCGAAAACGTCCTGCATCGACATATGGAAGTACCATCCCCGTTATCCTGAATTCGGAACAAATCCGGGCTAAGACGGTTTTGCCGGCCGGACGGATTGAGCAAGGGCCATGGCAGGTGCGATAATTCGCAACTCAAGGGAAAACGGAGCAACAAACAGGGTGATCACCGTCGCACAGCGCCAACAAACCGACCTGCGGACGAACGAAACGCGCGATGAAGCGCTCGGCAGCCCTGCCGTCAGCGCGCTATATCTGCCGCTTCCCGCGGCACGCGATTTTTTGACGCGCCACGCCGACCAGGTGCTGGGCGTGGTGTGCCACGGCCTGAGCGCGCCCTTCGTCGCGCCGGATATTCCCCTCGCCGAAGTCGCGATGCCCCAGTTGGGCGAACAACCCCTGCTCGAAATCTGGACCGCGCACGAAGCGGTCAGCACCGGGCGTAGCGGCAACATAAGCTGGGCGCGCACCGCGGATTGCCTGTTCGGCAGCTACCGGCAGCCGGCGCATGAAAGCGGCCTGGAGGCGGAGACCTTGCTCGCCTATCAGGAAGTGTTCGCGCTGCTCGAAGCGCAGGGCATTCCCAAGCTGCTGCGCATCTGGAACTATTTCGCCGCCATCAACGCCGACGAGGACGACGGCCTGGAGCGCTACAAGCATTTCTGCATCGGCCGCCACGACGCCTTCGCGCAATACGGTCGCCTCGATGTGCAGGACATCCCGGCCGCCAGCGCGGTGGGCAGCCGCGGCGGCGAGTTCGTTCTCTATTTCCTGGCGGCGACACAGGGCGGCAGGGCGGTGGAAAACGAGCGGCAGGTCAGCGCTTACGATTACCCGCCGCAATACAGCCCGCGCAGCCCGCTGTTCGCCCGCGCCACCGAGGTTGCCTGGCTCAGGGAGCCGCAGCTGTTCATTTCCGGCACCGCCAGCATCGTCGGGCACGCCTCGATCTGCCTGGACGACGCGGCGCAGCAAACCGCCGAAACCCTGAAGAACATCGGACTGCTGCTCGGACGTACCTTCCCGCACGGGGAGGGCTTTTCACTGTTGCGCGCGCTCAAGGTGTACATCCGCAACGAGCGCGACTTTCCCATTATCCAATCGGTGATCGAAGCCACGGTCGGGCGGGATGTCCCTTGCCTTTACCTGCTGGCGGACATCTGCCGCAGCGAATTGCTGCTGGAAATCGAGGCGGTCGCCGGCGCGTCCTGATCCCCGATGCTGCACTCATGTAGGTTGGGCTGAGGCACGAAGCCCAACAAACCCAATCTTCCTTTTAAATGCCGGTTTTGTTGTTTGGGTTTGTTGGGCTTCGCGATAAGGCCGCTCAGCCCAACCTACATGACTGACGCTCAGGCCATCGCGCCATTGATCGAAATCACCTGGCCGGAAATGTAGGCCGCCTTGTCCGAGGCCAGGAAGCTCACCAGGTCGGCGACTTCTTCGGGATGACCGGCGCGCTTCATCGGCACCAGGCTGCTGATGGTTTCCGGCGGGAAGGCGTCCTCGATCATCGGGCTCAAAATGATGCCGGGGGCGATGGCGTTGACCGTGACGTTGCGCGAGGCGACTTCCTGCGCAAGCGACTTGGTGGCGCCGATCAGGCCGGCCTTCGCGGCGGCATAGTTGGCCTGGCCGCGGTTGCCCATCACGCCGGCGATCGAGGCCATGTTGACGATGCGGCCCCAGCGCGTGCGCAGCATGGGCAGCAGCAGCGGCTGGGTGACGTTGAAGAAGCCGTTGAGCGAGACGTCGATCACGCTGTGCCATTGCTCCTGGCTCATACCGGCGAGGATGCCGTCGCGATGGATGCCGGCGTTGTTGACCAGCACCTGGACCGGGCCGTCCTGCAGCAGTTTTTCCACGGCCACGGCGCTGGCGGCGGCGTCGGCCACGTCGAAGCACACCGCCTCGGCGCTGCCGCCTGCGGTGCGGATTTCTTCCGCCAGCGCCTGCGCGGTGTCGAGGCGCGAGTTGGCGTGAACGACGACGTGCAAGCCGTCCGCCGCCAGCGCCCGGCAAACCGCCGCGCCGATGGCGCCGCTGCCGCCGGTGACCAGTGCGCGCTTCATGCTGAATCCCCTTTCTGTAAAAACACCGCCGCGCGCCCCGTCATCAGCTCGCGCCCGGCGCCGCATACCCGCAATTCATAGAGCGAGTGGTTGGCGTCGGCCAGTTGCTTCACGGCCTCGATCTCCAGCGGGGCGGCGATGTCGTCGAGGCGCTGCGCATACAGCTTGACGTCGCGCACGCTGCCGATGAAACCGATCCGGGGTTTGGTTTTGTCCTGCGTCGCCAGACCGCCATGCACCGCCATCGCCTGGGCCGCGTATTCGATGGCGCAATGCGCGGGCAACTGGCCGTCGTGGCGCAGCGGGTTGGCCGGATCGTTGTGGCTGACGGCGATGCAGGCGATGCGCTCCGCGTCCCATGCCGTCACTTCGTGCAGCAGGCACATGGCGTCGGTGTGGGGAAGCAACTGGCACAATTGCGCTTTGGTGATCTTCATTTTCAAGCTTTTTCTACTTCGATGATCAGGCTGTTGGCGCCGTAATTCAGGCTGACGCGCTGCCCCTGTTCCTTAACATGAGACTCGCGTAGCGAGCCTTCATCCCCCTCTCCCGCAAGCGGGGGAGGGTTGGGGTGGGGGAAGTCATGCCCGCTGGCAATGGCCTGCAACAAAGGCAGGACGCGGGCCGCAGGGTTGCCTCTACGCAAGGCTTCGAGTTCCGCGCTGCTCATGACAGTGTCCGCCTGTTCATCGCACAGGCTGATTTGCAGGCGCGCCAGGGACGTCTCCGTGGCTTGCGGCGTAAGCAGCAGCGCGGCGGCGAAAGGCGCAGTAATGGTGCGCACCTCGTTGAGCGGCGAAGGAAAAGGCAGGTCGAACGCCACCAGCAGCACCGGGATGTTCTCAGCCGCCACCTGCACCGCGGCCTCCAGCAGGCCGGCAGCAAACGAGGCGTCGAACGCGGCGAGGCTGTTGGCCCCGGTGCGCGCGCCGGTAGCGATGTTCCAGTAGCCCGCCGCAGCGTTGTGCACCGAGTTGTGGAAGCGCGTCGGCGAGACTTCGTGTTCGGCCTGGGCGAGGGATTCCAGGATATGGTGCAGGTTCTCGCCGTCGGCGTCAGCGGAGGCGAACACCACGGCCGCTTGCGTGGGCGGGAAATCGGCCTGCGTCATGGCTTCCTGCGCCACTTGCAGGGCGATGCGCGTGGCCGGCCCGCAGCGGCGCCGTTCCGCCGGGGGCAGAATCGCCGCAACCGGTTTCGGGAGCGTGCCATCGAACGGCGCTTCGCCGCGCAGCACGGCGCGCCCGGCCGCCCAGTCCGCCATGCCGGGGCCGCACAGGCCGATGCTCGCCACGTGAACAGTAATCATGCCCGCACTCCGAAAATCAGGCTGCAATTGTTGCCGCCGAAACCGAACGAATTGCTCATGACATGACGCAAGGGGCGTGAGACTGCTTGCAACTGGATCGCACTGCCGAGTTCCGGGTCGAGCGTGCGGGTAGTGCAGGAGCCGGGCATAAACCCGTTTTCCAGGCAGATGCAGGAAATAGCCGCTTCCACCGCGCCGGCAGCACCGAGCGTGTGGCCGGTCGCGCCTTTGGTCGAGCTGCACGGCGTATTCGTGCCGAACACGCGCTGCATGCCCTGGTCTTCCGCGGCGTCGTTGCTGCGGCTGGAGGTGCCGTGCATGTTGATGTAGTCGATCTCGCCCGGCTGCAGGCCTGCGGCGGCCAGCGCTTGCTCCATCGCCAGCGCGGCCCCCAGACCCTCGGGGTGGGGCGTGGACATGTGGTAGGCGTCGCTGCTTTCGCCATAGCCCAGCAGCGCCAGCGGGCTAGCCCCCTCGCCCGCAAGCGGGAGAGGGTTGGGGAGAGGGTATCTTTCCAGCAAAAAGAACCCCGCCCCCTCGCCGATGGAAATCCCTTTGCGGTCCCGGTCGCACGGGCGACAAGGCTCGGGCGAAACCAGTTGCAGCGAGTTGAAACCGTACAGCGTCATGGCGCATAGCGAGTCCACCCCGCCCACCACCGCCGCGTCGCACAGGCCGGTCTGCATCAGCCGGGCGGCGCTGGCGAAGACCTTGGCGCTGGAAGAGCAGGCGGTGGAAATGACGAAAGCCGGGCCGCTCAGTCCCAGATAATGGCGCACGAAATCGGCCACGGAACCCATGCTTTGCGTGCCGGAGAAGTGAAAGTCCGCCGGCAGCGCGCCGCCGGACGGGTCGCGATGGCGGTAGGCGTGCTCCGTGGCCTGGATACCCGAGGTGCTGGTGCCGAGAATCACGGCGATGCGCCCCGCGCCGTATTTATCGCGCGCTGTTGCGATTGTAGATGCGAAGCCATCCTGCTCAAGCGCCAGTTGTGCCAGGAGGTTGTTGCGGCAAGTAAAGTGGTCAAGTGATCGCGGCAGGGCGACGTCTTCCACGCCGTCCACGCGGCCGATGAAAGTGTCCAGCGGGGCATCGGCGAAATCGTTGGTGCGCAGGCCGCTGCGGCCTTGCAGCAGGGCGGAACGGGTCGCCGCCTTGCCGTGGCCGAGCGCGCTGGTGAGGGTGTATTGGGTGATGGAAATTGGGGTCATTGTTTGCTAAATGTGTTCAACTTTTGTAATTGAATTGTAGAGCATGTCCAGGTACCAGGGGGGAATGGCTGAAATCGACTGAGTTGACGTTCGCGAATGGCAACAATCGGGAAGCCCAATCCATGTGGCTCGCGGAGCGGAACGTGCCCACAAGAGCGGTTCAGGTTTTCAGGGCCTATGACAGCAATACAGCGGGAGCAGTCACTAGCGGGCTTAAACGGATGGGTTCTGAGCGGCGGCTTACCGAGTTCACCCGCCGTTCCAGCAGGTGGAATTTGTTCAGGTGGCAGTCATGGGCCCGGACATGAAGGGCCACTTGCGGAACGACGAACCGTCTGGTTTTCGCTTCCGATGAGGCTTTCGAGTGTAGTACGTGATAGCCGCAAAAATGCCAATGCCATTCAATTTACACTGAACGGCATTGGCAAGAGCAGGACTACTTTGCTATGGGTAAGAGTCTTACGCTTGCATACGTTTCCGTAGGAATACCATGCCAAACAGACCGAGGCCGATGAGTGCAAGGCTGCCTGGTTCGGGGACTGCATTTGCTGTTGCATTTATGCTGACGTTATCTACCCCCATATTGAAAAATCCTTGATTATCGGATTCCGCAAACCGTAGCTGGAACGCTCCGCCCGAAGAAACAAGCGAAGTTATGTCAAAGCTATAGGCAGTGTATGGGTTCGGATTGTTTCCGGTGTCGTTGCCGGAAAATAGGTTGCTGATTACGCCTGCGCCCGTGTCGAAAGCTCCTGCGGCACCGGTAAGCAAATCTACTCGCCCAAGTTCGACCCCACCCCCGGTGTGATTGAGAACGCCACCATTACCAGCGGTTCCACCATAGGAATTCACGAACATTTGAAACGACAGGAGTACTGAGCTTGCACCAGGCGCAACGGAAAAACTCTGCGTCAGAGCATGAGTGCCTGGGCCGCCTTGGTCGGTTACAGCGTAGCTTGACCCAGCAAAGGGTCCAACAGTGGTAAGTGAGCTAAACGGAGCTACGGTGCCAGATGCCGCATACCATGTGCCGTTACCGCCAGCCAGGTCGGTTACGGTCCAAGCAGATAACCCACTTTCAAACCCGCCGTTGGTAATCAATTGAGTTGCTGATGCGCCTTGAGCGGTGATCAGTGCGGCTGCGATTGCAATGCTTCGAACAAAGTTCATTACCTTCTCCAATGGTGGCCAATTAGCGTGCCCGCCCCCTAAGCAATATGTATGCCTTCTAATCGCACTACGTTAATTGCAACGTAATTTCAACAAGTTAAATTTCACCGCCGCCACTCTTTGAAAGGCGATGTAAAGTTTTCCGACTGTTAGGTGTTTCAATATTGCTTCAAAGTTAAGCCGATTGGATTAGGCGATAACGTTTACTGCACATCACCAACGGCTGCTTTCGGGCCGTCTGTTTTCATCCTCGAATGTCGCTTGCTGGCACGCGACTGCCAGTCGCGGCAGACACGACGCAAAGTTTGACATTCACTTCTTCCTACGTTTTTCATTAATGCGCTTCGTATTATTCAACATCGAACTGCAAGCGCGCGAGCCGCGCGTACAAACCGCTCTGTTTGCGTAAGTCTTCCGGTGCGCCGGTTTCGACGATGCGCCCCTGTTCCAGCACGATGATCCTGCCTACCTTCTTCACGGTGGCAAGGCGGTGGGCGATGACGATGGTGGTGCGGCCCTGCATGGCGGCGTTCAGTCCTTGCTGCACCAGGATTTCGGATTCGGCGTCCAGCGCGCTGGTGGCTTCGTCGAGCAGCAGGAGCGGGGCATTTTTCAGGATCGCACGGGCGATGGCGATGCGCTGGCGCTGCCCGCCGGACAAGCGGGTGCCGCGTTCTCCCAGGAATGTGCGATAGCCTTCCGGCAGGCGGTTGATGAACTCTTCCACTTGCGCCAATCTGGCGGCGGCCATGACTTCCTCGTCGCTGGCGGTGGGGCGGCCGTAGCGGATATTTTCCAGCGCATTGGCCGAGAAGATCACCGAGTCTTGCGGCACGATGGCGATCTTGTCGCGCAGTTCATGCAGCGACAGTTGGCGGATATCCTGCCCGTTGAATCGAATGGTGCCATTCGTCACGTCGTAGAAGCGCAGCAGGAGCTGGAACAGGGTTGTCTTGCCCGCGCCGGAAGGGCCGACCAGCGCGACGCTTTCGCCGGGGGCGATGTCCAGGCTGATTCCGTCGAGCGCTGCCGTTTGCATTTGCGACGGGTAGCGGAAGGTGACGTTCTCGAAGCGGATCTCGGCTTTTTCGGGCTGCGGCAGCGGTTGCGGCGCCGCGGCTTCGACGACGGTGGGCCTTGAGTTGAGCAATTCCAGCAAGCGTTCGGTTGCGCCGGCCGCACGCATGACATCGCCCCATACTTCCGCCATGGTGCCCACGCCGCCGGCGACCAGGACCGCATACAGGACGAAAGAGGCCAGTTGTCCGCCCGTCATGCTGCCTTCGTGCACCTGCTTCGCCCCGATCCACAGCACGAAAATAATGGAGCCCATCACGGCGGTGATGATCAGGGCCGTTAGCGCCGCACGCACGCGGGTACGCCGGATCGCGGTCTTGAAGCTCACTTCCGCACGGTCGGCGAAGCGTCCGGTTTCGCGTTGTTCCTGCGTGTAGGCCTGGACCGTCGGAACGGCGTTGAGTATCTCGCCGGCCAGCGCCGAGGCGTCGGCAATTTTGTCCTGGGATTCGCGCGAGAGCTTTTTGACCTTGCGGCCGATGGCAAAGATGGGCAGCGCCAGCAATGCCATCAGGCCGACATTCAGGGAGAAGAGATAAAAGCTGGTCACCGCCAGCATGATCATGCCGCCGACAAACTGGAACAGGCTGCGCAGGCCCATCGAAATAGAGCTGCCGATCACGGTCTGGATCAGCGTGGTGTCGCCGGTAAGACGCGACAGCACTTCGCCGGTTTGCAAGGTCTCGAAAAACTGCGGCGACTGCCCCAGCATCCGCGCATACACCGCGCTGCGCAAATCCGCCGTCACCCGCTCGCCCACCCAGGTCACGGTGTAATAGCGCGCCGCCACCGACAAGGCCCACAGGCATGCCAGTCCGAACAGCGCGGCGAAGTGTCCGTTCAAACTCAACGCACCCAACAGGCCGCCGCCGGCGCTTTGCCTTTGCCCGAAACCGAAATCGATCAGATCGCGAAACGCCAGCGGCACCAGCAGGATGGTGCCCGAGCCGAGGCACAGCAGCACAAAAGCCTGCGCGATCCTCCCGCGGTAGGGGCGCAGGAAGGGCCACAGATCCCAGAGAGAGGATAGACGCCGGGCGGCGTCAGGCCGGATCGATGTCGAGGTGGTGATCGGCATTAGGGCATGTCCTGATTTGCCACTGCTTGTCCGATGAAACTGGAACTGCTACACATAAATGCCCCCTCTTCGGAATTTTCAACAAGCCTTTCCGGCGAATCTGACCAGCATACTGGTGTAGTGTTGCACGCTAAACGGCACTTTCAGCGAGCGCCTGGGCGGTCATATGCAAGGCGCGGGCGCGCCGGAATAGTCATTCTATTCCAAACGCCCGCAACGCCGCAGATGGCCGCCCAGGCGCTCGCCCGGAGGGAGCCTTCCCAAGAGCGCCCCAACCGCGTTGCGGCGCTTGGCAAGGGAAATGGCCATTACCTGCGCGCCGCGCCTTGTTGTGGCACTCTTGGGAAGACTCTGAAAGTGCCGTTTAGCGTGCAACACTACACTATCCCCGACGCCATGTCGGGCGGATCGGGTACAATCCCGGCCATGGAATACGAAGTCATCGACACACAAGTTTCACCCACCGGCCGCCTGGAGATTCTGTCCAGGACCGAAGCCGCCAAGCTGCTCGATATCGGGCATGGCGGCTTGCACCAGCTTTATCGCGACTGCTCGCTGGCGGTGCTCAATTGCGGCAACGAACTCGACGACGGCAAGGAACTGCTGGAGCGTTACCGCGACTTCGACATCCGCATCATGCAACGCCAGCGCGGCATCAAGCTCGACATCAAAGGTGCGCCCGCGAGCGCCTTCGTGGACGGCAAAATGATCACGGGCATACGGGAGCACCTGTTCGCCGTGCTGCGCGACGTCATCTACGTCAGCGAAGACATCCGGGGCAACCCGCGCTTTGCTCTCGACACCTCGAGCGGCGTTACCGATGCGGTGTTTCACATTCTGCGCAATGCCTCGGTGCTGCAGCCGAGGACCGATCCCAACCTGGTGGTCTGCTGGGGCGGGCATTCGGTCGGCCGCGAGGAATACGATTACACCAAGCTGATCGGCTACCAGCTGGGTCTGCGCAGCCTCGATATTTGCACCGGTTGCGGCCCGGGCGCCATGAAGGGGCCGATGAAGGGCGCCGCCATCGCCCACGCCAAACAGCGCATCGGGACCGGGCGCTATATAGGCTTTACCGAGCCGGGCATCATCGCCGCCGAAGCACCGAATCCGATCGTCAACGAACTGGTGATTTTCCCCGATGTCGAGAAGCGTCTGGAAGCGTTCGTGCGCGCCGGACATGGCTTCATTGTCTTTCCCGGCGGCGTCGGAACGGCAGAGGAAATCCTCTATATCCTCGGGGTCCTTCTCCATCCGAGCAACGCCGACGTGCCCTTTCCACTCGTATTTACTGGACCCAAGAGCGCAGAGAGTTACTTCCGGCAGATCGACCAGTTCGTCGGCGCAACCCTCGGCGTCGAGGCGCAGCGACTGTACAAGATCATCATCGACGATCCGGTGCAGGTGGCGCGGGAAATCCAGGCTGGCATCAAGCTGGTGCGCAACTTCCGCAAACAGCAGCGGGATTCCTACTACTTCAATTCCATGCTCAAGATCGAGCACGATTTTCAGCGCCCGTTCCACCCCAGCCACGAGAACATGCGGAAGCTGAAGCTGCACAAGAATCAGCCGAAGCACACCCTCGCGGCCAACCTGCGGCGCGCCTTCTCGGGTGTTGTCGCCGGCAACGTCAAGAACGAGGGCATCCGCGAGATAGAAAAACACGGCAGCTTTGAAATTCAGGGTGATGCGGCAATCATGGGACCGATGGATGCCCTGTTGTCATCCTTCGTCGCCCAGCAGCGCATGAAACTCTCGAGCAAGAAATATAACCCGTGCTACCGCATCGTTGCCGATACCGCCCCCTGATCACGCGCTAGTTCCGATGAATCGCTCCAGAATCTCGAAGTGATCCTCGAACATCTCCGCCCGCCTGGCATCCAGGCTGGACACGGGAACCCACATCGCCTCGCCGGCGTCGTCGCCGGCCCGGATTTCCGGACAGTCGTTCATCTCCAGATCGTAGAAATAGGCCATGGAGAACGTGCGCCCGCGCGATGAGCGGTCCGGGTGGTCGAACAGTTCCTTGTCCTTGAGGCAGCTTTTGAGATGTTCGGGCGGGAGGGAAATATTCGTCTCTTCCGCCAGTTCTCTCAGGGACGCGGCCTCGGCCCGTTCACGCGGGTCGATGAAACCGCCGGGGAGCGCCAGCAACCCCTTGCCGGGTATTCCCTTGCGCCGGATCAGCAGCACCTTCCCGTTGCACCGCACCACCGCGTCGGCCGTGACGTGCTGCAAGGGGTAGGGCGTCTTGCCCCACCTGGCTTTTTCCTGTTCGAGTTTCCAGTATTCGTGCCTGATATCTTCGAACCAGGGCTGCTTGCGCAAGCTCGCCATCATTTCCGCCAGCGGTTGCGGCATCAGGTCTTTCAGGCGGCTGCCTTCAGGATCGTCGGCAAGCGCGTACCAGCTCTCGCGGATCGCGGTCGAACTCAGGCCGGCCTGATTGCCCATTTCGATCAGCTGCCAGTTTTTGAACAGTCTGAGATAGTAGGACGTGGCGTCCTTGAAATGGCCGATTAATCCGATGCCGTTCCTGCCGGCCAGCGTGGTGACCTGCTGTTCCACGGCTGCGGCCCAGCGCTCGTCGTCGAAGAAATCGCGCACCGGTAGAAAAAGAAACCGGGACAGGGCGTTGTCGCCGAGATTCGCCTTGATCGCGGCTTGCCACATGGCGATGCGCTCCGCCGCCGTGAACGGGTTCTTCGGCGTGCGCGGGCGGTCGGCGGAGCCGATTACGATCACCACCATCCTGCCGCGCGCCAGGGCTTCTTTCGCGGTCGCGAAGTGTCCGTTGTGGAGCGGTTCGAAACGGCCCACGTAGACGACGGCATCGAGAGTTTCGTTCATGTCATTTCCTTTCAAGCTAACGATCGCGGTTCAAACCACCGAAATCACAGCGATGTAGGGTGGGTTAGGCACGCAGTTTGTGCCGTAACCCACCAGCGTGCCGCAAGGCACTCGTTAAAAGTTGCTGTGTTGCTTGCGCAACGCTTGGTGGGTTACGCAAAAACGCTAACCCACCCTACATTTTTTGGTTCAATATTTTGCCGCCACCGGCATCTGCCGACCGCTGCCGAAGGCACGCGCACGCACCCGGATGATCGGTGGCGCCTGGCGGCGCTTGAACTCGGATTTGGCCACCATCTGCCACACCCGTTTAACCAGGGCTTCCTGGCCGTTCGCCACCAGGTCTGCGACGAAGCGCCTGGCCTGTTCATATTCCTCGCGCGGCAAGCGTTCGCCCTCGATCTGGTATTTCAGGATCTCGTCCAGCACCGGGTAGGGCGGCAGGCTGTCCTCGTCCTTTTGGCCGGGTGCCAGTTCGGCGGAGGGGGCTTTCTCCAGGATGGCGGCGGGAATGGGCGAGGCGGGGAAGGTGCGGTTGATCCACTGTGCCAGCGCGTAGACTTCCGTCTTGTACAAGTCTCCCAGCGGGTTGAGGCCGCCGTTCATGTCGCCGTACAGGGTGGCGTAGCCCACGCTCATTTCGCTCTTGTTGCCGGTGGAAAGCACCAGCGCGCCGCGGTGGTTGGAATACGCCATCAAGGCCAGCCCGCGCAGGCGCGCCTGGAGGTTTTCCCGCGTCAGGTTGGAAGGTGTCTCGCCGACGGCGTCCTCGAACGCGCCCACGGCCCAGTCGAAGCCGCCGCCGATCGGCCATTGCAGCAATTCGATGGCGAAGTTTTCGCACAAGTCGCTGGAGTCCAGCACGCTGCCGGGCGACGAATACGGTCCTGGCATGGTGATCGCCGTCACGTTTTCCGGGCCGAGGGCCAGGGCGGCGAGCGCCAGCACCAGGGCCGAGTCGATGCCGCCGGAACTGCCGACCACCACCGTTTTCATCCCGGTCTTCGCCACGTAATCGCGGATGCCCAGGGTGAGCTGCGCAAACATGAACGCCTCGCGCGTGTCGTCGAAAGGCGCGGCGAGCGCCGGCGCGAAGCTTCGGGACGGCAGGTCGAACTGCACGACGCGCAGGTCTTCCGTGAAACCGGCCATGCGCGCCCGCACCGCGCCGTCGCCGTTGCAGGCGAAGCTGTGCCCGTCGTAGACGATGGAGTCGTTGGCGCCGACCTGGTTCACGTACACCAGCGGCAGGGCGTATTTCGCCGCCAGCCGGGTGAACAGTTGCTCTCGGCGCTGCGGCTTGCCGATGTCGGAGGGCGAGGCGTTGATGGCGATCACCAGGTCCGCGCCGCGCACGCCTTCCCACGGGTTGGCCTGGTATTGCGCGCCGTCCTCGTTCCAGCCGTCTTCGCAGATCAGGAAGCCGATCCTGACCCCGCTGCGCTTCCACACCAGCGCCTCGCTGCCCGGCTCGAAGTGGCGCGCTTCGTCGAATATGTTGTAGGTCGGCAGCAGTTGCTTGTGGTACATGGCCGCGATGCTACCGTTCTCGGCGACCACCAGCGAGTTGTAGTGCGGCTTGCCGTAACCCTTGGTGCTGGCGGTTGCCGCGCCGAACACCAGGGTGACGCCGATCTCTGCGCTGGCCGCCGCGACCTCGTTCAGCGCCGCGTCCTGGCGCGCAATAAACCAGGGCTCGTCGAGCAGGTCCATGGGGTAGTAGCCGGTCAGCGCCAGCTCGGAAAAAACCACGATTTCCGCGCCCGCCGCCTTTGCCTGCCGGGCGAACGACAGCAGCTTCGCGGCGTTGGCCGAGATGTCGCCGACGGTGAAATTGCATTGTGCCAAGGCGATGTTCATCACGTTGTCTCCTCGAAATACTTCACGCCGAAAACCTGCGCCAGGTAGGTCAGAAAAGCCTTGTCCCTGCACATCGTCTTGCCCGGGCTGTCGGACAGCTTGGCCACCGGCTGACCATTGGCCTCGACCAGCTTGATCACGATGTTGAGCGCCGGCACCCCCATGTCGTTGCTGAGGTTGGTGCCGATGCCGAAACCGAGACGCGCATCGTCGCCGAAGCGGGCGTACAGGTCCAGTGCGGCCGGCAGCGTCAGCCCGTCGGAAAACACCAGGCGCTTGGTGGCGGGGTCGATGCCCAGTTTGCGGTAATGGGCGAGCGCTTTCTCGGCCCATGGCGCCGGGTCGCCGGAGTCGTGGCGCAGGCCGTCGAACAGCTTGGCGAAGTACAGGTCGAAATCGGCCAGGAATGCGTCCATGCCTACCACGTCGGTCAATGCGATCCCCAGGTCGCCGCGATATTCCTGCACCCAGTTTTCCAGCGCCATCTTCTGGAAATCACGCAGCCGGTAACCCAGCGCCTGGTGGAGTTGCAGGTATTCGTGCGCCATGGTGCCGATCGGCGGCAAGCCCAGATCCATCGCCAGCCTGACGTTGCTGGTGCCCTTGAAAAACTGCGGCACTTCCCCGGCCAAACGGCTCACCCCCTCGCGCTGCCAGTCACGGGTGTAACGGCGGCGCGTGCCGAAGTCGAAAAATTCGAAGGGGAAGCGGCGCTCGCCCACGGTGGCTGCAGTATCACGCAGCAGGGCGATCTTCGCGTCGAGGCGGCGGCGGCCTTCGGCAAGCAGGGGTGCGCTGTCGAAGTGCCTGAAATAGACCTCGTTGACGATGGCCAGCAGGTAAATCTCGAACAGCATGACGTGCACCAGCGGACCCTTGACGCGGATATCCAGGCCGCCCGCGTCGTTCGCCGCGATCGAGACATGGCGCCGCTTGAGCCGGAAGTCCTCAAGGAAATCCACGAAGCTGGGCTTGATGAAGCGCAGGCTGCGCAAATAGTCCAGCTCGGCGGGCTGAAACGTCAGCGTGCAGAGCGCATCGACCTGCCGGTTCACTTCGTCGGCGATGGTCGCCAAAGGAATCGCGGTCGCATTCCTGCACTTGAACGCGTAGGTCCCTTCCGCCTCCGGGTGCTTGTGCAGCACGGCCTGCAGCATGGTGAACTTGTACAGGTCGGTGTCCAGCAGCGATTGGATGATGGGGTCCATGGTTGACTCCTTTAAGCGGTTCCACAATCTATCTATGTAGGGTGGGTTAGGCACGCAGTTCGTGCCGTAACCCACCAAGCGTTGCATAGCAACTCAACTTAATGTTTTTAATGTGTGCCTCGCGGCACATCTGGTGGGTTACGCGCTGCTAACCCACCCTACATTACATCTGGTCCGTGGAAGCCGCGACGCGCATGCCACGTGCGGTCATTTCGCGCACGAAATCCTCGCCCAGATGCTCGAAACCGCCAACCGGGCTGGTGCAGTCGGTCAGCAGCACCATTTTCCCGATGTTCTCCGCTCCGATGCTGTCGGCGATGTCCCTGACGGTGTTGGCCACGCAATGCGACAGCGCTTCGCCGGCGATCAGGATGGTGTCGGCTTCGGCCAGTGTCCTGATCAGCGTCTCGTTGGTCAGCGTGGCGGGATCGCTTGGGTCCGGGACTTCGGCGCGCACTGCGCTGTAGTGCTCGGTATTGGGGTTGGAACCCTTGAATACGAAATCGACAGTCTCCAGCCGCTTGCGCGCCCAGGTGTCGAGGGCATCCGCGACTGCAGCGTGCAGGTTGTGCCCCCAGTGTCCGATCAGGCAGTGCTCCGGCCAGACGACCAGGGCGTAGCGCCCGTTTCGTTCCAGTGCCTCGACATAGGCCAGGCTGCGCGCCTGGCGGGCGGGATCGCTGGCGCGCCATGCCCCGCTGCGCACTGCGGCGGCAGTGATCACGGTGAAAGGAGCCGGCGCGGCGCCAGCGGCATCGCGCCACCACGACGGGTGCGCGATATCGACCGGGTTGTGCGAGTCCAGGGTGACGTGGATGTCGCTCAGCCGGTCTCCGGCGCGTTCGATGAACGCGGCCAGCCGCTTCATGTCGCCGTCCGCCCCGCCCACCGGCAGCGCCGGACTCAGGCGCATGCCGCTCTCCAGCAGGGGGCGTTCGTTTTCCGGGATATCGCAAAAGTCGTTTTGCGGATCGATTATCAACAGACTGATTCTGGCATTTTTCATGATGATGCTCCTCACGATTTCGCTACGGCAGAGTCACTCTAACAAACATAGTTGCACTATGCAACTTAAATGTATTAGTAACTTGTATCATGAAAACCTGACAAGAATACTTGTAGTTAGATGCATAGTTGCTGTGTGATACTATATTCGGCATGTTATGCAGGGGGTGTGGGAGCATGGAGCAAAACATCATCGTGACCGTCGATGTCGTGCTGCTGACGTTACGGGACGACAGGCTGCATGTCGCCGTCCAGCGTCGCGACAAGGAGCCCTACAACGGGCAACTGGCCTTGCCCGGCGGGTATATCCACGACAACGAGGATTTTGACGCGGATGGGGCGGCGCGGCGCATGCTGAAGGACAAAACCGGCATCCGGGCGCCTTATCTCGAACAGCTCGAGACATTCGCCAATTCGGCGCGCGACCCGCGTGGCTGGTCGGTGTCGGTCGCCTATTACGCGCTGGTGGCGCCGAAATCCCTATGCGCCGGCCAGCTCGACCTGCTGCCGGTGGACGGCCTGCCCGTGCTGGCTTTCGACCACAACAAGCTGGTCGCGGCGGCGCTGAAGCGCGTGCGCAACAAGGCGGCGTATTCCTCGCTGGCGTGCTATCTCCTGCCGGAGCGCTTCACCCTGACGGAGCTGCAACACACTTACGAAAAGATTCTGGGCTCCCGGCTCGATAAAAGCTCGTTCCGCCGCAAGATCGCCAGTCTGGATTTCCTCGAGATGGTCAAGGACGAGGTCCAGGCTGGCCGCCAGCGTCCGGCGCAGTTCTGGAAGTTGAAGCAGGGGAGTCTGACGATTTTCGACAAGCTGCTTTAGCGGCCTGCCATGATTTGGAATTTCCCGCTTTAGCGCCCGGGCTCCGCCCACATCGCCGCAAATCCCAGGGACAATACCGCGCCCAGCGCCACCGTGCCGCCGATCGCCTGCAATACCGGGGAGGCGGAGAATGCCAGGGCGCCGAAAGCGCTGACTGTGCTGGCCACGCACACCAGGGTGGAAAACAGCGCTCGCCGCCGTTCCTTTTCGTCGGATGCGGGCAGGTTGATGAACAGGCCGTAGTTGAGGCCGATGCCCAGCACCAGCAGCAGCGAAACGACGTGGAACAGCGACAGTTTGATGCCCAGCAGGGCCAGCACGGCCGTGGTGCCGAGGATAGCCGCAGTGACCGGGAGCATCACCGAGAACACCGCGCGGAAATTGCGCAGGCCGAAGCCCAGCACCGCGACGATGGCCGCCACGCCGAATATCGAATACAGCAGCGACTGGTCGCGGTACTGCATGATCATTTTGTTGGATTCGCCCTTGATGTCCAGCAGGAACGCGTTCTCGTCGTGCAGCCCAGCCATGAAGGCGGCGAGCGCGGCGTCGCTCCTGACTTCGCGTAGTGAAATCAGCGCTACCCAGCCCGTGCCGTGTTTGACCAGCATGCCTTGCGCCAGCGAGCCGAGGGGCGTGCCGTGCCAGACTTCGGGCTGCAGCAAGGGGAGGTGGCGCGAGCGCTCCACATCCTGCAGGAAGGGTTCGAAGATGTCCTGCTTGAACGGTGTTGCCGCGAGCGCGGTTTGCAGGTTGCGCCGCAGCGTGTCTGCTTCCGGCAAGGCGGCCTGGCGCGCGGCCTGGACTTTCTGGCTCGGGATCACGCGCGCGGCGAGATCGAATCCGGCGATGATGCCTTGCTGCACCAGCGTTTGCAGCGTGGGCGCGAGCTGCTCGCTGCGCTCCAGGGCGGCCTGCTGGGTGCCGCCTTGCACGGCGATGAGGTAACGCACGTCCGGCGCGCCCAGTTCGCTGCGCAGGCTTTGGTCCAGGCTCTCCATGTCCTTGCCCTTTTGCGACACCGGGCTGAGCTTGGCGATGTCGTTCTCCCACAGGTTTTTCCCCTGCGCCGCCAGATACACTGCAGCGCACAGCAGCACCGTCAGGGGAAGCCAGCGCAACCGGGTCAGCGCCGTCGCGCCGCGCGCCAGAACCGCCTGCGTTGCGGTTCGTTCCGCGACTTCGAGGCGGGCCGGGGCGATTTCGGGAATGACGAAGCGCGTCATCAGTCCCGCCGTGAGAACGCCGGCGAGGGAGAACATGCCCAGTTGCGACAGGCCGGAAAAACCGGAGAGCAGCATGGTGAGGCTGCCGAACACGGTGGTCAGCACCGCCAGGCG